>JAUZRS010000069.1 GCA_030950195.1 Gammaproteobacteria bacterium
CCGAGGCGGTCATTGCCTACCAACGAGACAACGACGGCCTATTAACCGCCGCCGGAGATCTGACCTTAATCCGCAACCCCCAACACGGCCTGATCGACTCCACCACCTTGGGCAGCATCAGCACAAACAACAGCTACAACAATTTTGGAGAACTGGCCAACAGCCAAACAAGCTTCAACGCCCAGACCCTGTATCAAATCAGCCTAGACGAAGCCACAAAAGAGCGCGACAAACTGGGGCGAATCCGCTTTAAAACCGAAAACATCCAAGGTCAGGTGAGCCAAAGTGAATACAGTTACGACTTAGCGGGGCGTTTGATCCGCGAGATCAAAGACGGTATTGCACGGTTTCGTAGGGAGCACTAACCGAAGGGCAGTGCGCCGATAAAAACAAGCAAGAGCAAATCCTCCTCGATCCCCTTTTTCAAAGTAGAAAGCCCAAGTTTAATTATTGTCGCAAGACTTGGAAGGCACGTTCTGGTTTCCACGAAAGACTGTGGGAACCAGAGCAAGGGCGGAAAATGTTCCTCCCCTACCTAGCGTTCTTGTTCCGTGCGTAACATCAGTTGTTCCTTGAGGCCATTAGGCCTTAAACCGTCGCAACCTCAAACTGTTACTGACCACAAACAGAGATGAAACGCTCATCGCAGCGGCGGCAATCATCGGGTTTAATAACCAGCCCGTCAGCGGAAAAAACAGCCCCGCTGCCAAGGGAATCAAAGCGACGTTGTAGGCGTACGCCCAGAAAAAATTATGCCGAATGGTTTTCAGGGTCTGCTGTGCCAGCTTGATCGCTTTGCTGATGCCGTGCAGTTGACCGGACATTAGAATCACATCGGCGGCTTCAATGGCGATGTCGGTACCCGTGCCGATGGCGATGCCCACCTCCGCTTGTGCCAGCGCCGGAGCGTCGTTGATGCCGTCGCCGACAAAGGCCACTTTCGCTCCCGTTTGTTGCAGTCGTTTCACCTCACGGGCTTTGTCGGCGGGTAAGACATTGGCAATCACGCTGTCAATGCCCACCTGATCGGCCACCGCTTGAGCGGTGTGGGGATGATCGCCGGTCAGCAACATCACCTTCAAGCCCCGCTCTTTTAGAGCTGCAACGGTGCTGCGGCTCTCCTCTTTGATTGGATCGGCTACCGCCAGCAGCCCAGCCAAAACACCATCGACGGCGATAAAAATCGGCGTGGCGGCGGCTTTGGCCTGCATCTCGGCCTCGGCGGCCAAGGGAGCCAGATCCAGCCCCAACTTCAGCATCAGCCGTTCGGCACCGATCTCGATGTTATGCCCCTCCACCTCGGCACTGAGACCAAAGCCCACTTCGGCCTGAAACTGCGTGGCGGCGCTGAGGCTGAGGTTGCGCGCTTGCGCGGCACTCACCACCGCTTTGGCAATGGGGTGTTCGCTCTGACTCTCGGCGCTGGCCGCCCACTGCAACAGCGGGTTTTCATCGCCGTGCAGGGCGATGATTTTCACCAGCTCGGGGAAACCTTTGGTGACGGTGCCGGTTTTATCCAGCACCACGGTGTCGATCTCTGCCAACGCCTCCAGCGCCGGGCCTTTGCGAAACAGCAGACCCAGCTCCGCACCTTTGCCGGTGGCGACCATAATGGCCGTCGGTGTGGCCAACCCCATCGCACAGGGGCAGGCAATGACCAGTACAGAGACGGCGGCTACGAAAGCGTAGTTGAGGCTCGGTTCTGGCCCGATCAGCAACCAAGTGATAAAGGTGATGCTGGCCAGCAGCAAGACGATGGGGACAAACACAGCGGCGATTTTATCCGCCATCATCTGAATCGGCGGTTTGCCTGCCTGCGCCTCTTCCACCAAATGGATGATCTGCGCTAAAAGGGTGTTTTCACCCACCTGCTCGGCTTCGAAGTGCAGTGCGCCGCTCTGGTTGATCGTGCCGCCGATGAGCTTGTCACCGCTGTTTTTTTCCACCGCCAGCGGTTCACCGCTGATCATTGCTTCATCGACAAAGCTGCTGCCTTGCGTTACTTCGCCATCGACGGGGACGCGCTCGCCCGGTTTGACCAAGATCAGATCGCCCGTGCGTACCGACTCGATGGGAACGGATTCTGCCTCACCGTTGCGGATTACGGTGGCGGTTTTGGGTTGCAGCTCCACCAGCTTGCGGATGGCGCTGGAGGTACGGCCTTTGGCGGCGCTCTCCAAGTATTTACCGAGCAAAATCAGGGTCACGATCACTGCCGCCGCTTCAAAATAGCTGTTGGCAGTACCGGCGGGAAAGAGCTGCGGCAGCAGCAAGGCCAGCAGAGAATAAAAATACGCGGCAGAGCTGCCAAACATCACCAGCGTGTTCATCCCTGGGGCGAGCTGTTGCAGTTCGCTCCAGCCGTGGCGGTAAAAATCGCGTCCTGCGCCAAACAGCACCGGCGTGGCGAGCAGCAGCTCCATCAGATGCCAGCCTCCTTGCGGCATCAACTTCAGCATGGCGTTGCTGAGAGCGGGGATGAACATCGGCCCCATGCTGATGAGGATCAGCGGCAGGGTAAAGAGCAGGGCAAACCGCAGCCGTTGTTTGAGATTATTCTGTTCGCGCTCTTGCAGGCTTTCGGTTGCGCTGTTCTCTTGTTCGGCTTCAATGGCTTGAAAGCCGAGTTTGTTGATGCGCGCATAGAGTTGCGCTGGGCTGACGGTTTCGGGCAAGTAGTCGATGCTGGCCTGCGCGGTGCTGAGGTTGACTTGGGCGTTGATGACCCCCGGCAGTTTGTTCAGCACGCGTTCAATGCGTCCGCTGCAGGCGGCGCAGGTCATGCCTTCGATGGCAAAACGAATTTCGGTTTGGCTCATGGCTGTTCCTCGTTGAATGGGGGCGTGGGTGCGTGTACTACTGACCGCAGTGAGGATGAAAAGTTGGGCGGCAGTGTAGCTTAGCGCCGGTATTGCGACCAGTCGTGATGGGGATCACCAAAAACTAAGAAGTGGGGGTTGAGCAGCGAGGCTTTTGTGTTGTAGCGCAGCGGCTTGAGATTGAGGTGAGTGATCTGGCCTCCGGCTTCTTCGACGATGCACTGTGCGGCGGCGGTGTCCCACTCGGAGGTGGGGCCGAGACGGGGGTAGAGATCCGCTGCGCCTTCGGCCACCAAGCAGGATTTGATCGAGCTGCCCATCGGGATGATGCTGTGGGGTGGCAGGGCGGCGATGTAGTTTTGCTGGCGCGGCCCGCCTGGGTTGCTGCTGCTGGCGAGGGTGACGTTGTTGAGATTCAATTCTCGCGTCTGAATGGGAAAGGCGCTGTCGCTGCTGTTTTGTCGCCACGCTCCGGCGTTTTGGTGGGCGTAATAGAGGTGCTCAAAGACCGGCACATAGATCACCCCCAAGATGGGCTGGTGGTTGTGAATCAGGGCGATGTTGACGCTGAATTGATCGCTGCGTTTGATGAACTCACGGGTGCCGTCGAGGGGGTCTACCAGCCAGTAGGTTTGCCAGCGGCTGCGCTCCAAAAAGGAGACGTGGATCGACTCTTCGGAGAGGACGGGGAAAGCGGGCAGTAATTTTTCCAGCTCGGCGACGATCAGGTGGTGGGCAGCGTAGTCGGCGTTGGTGACGGGGGTTTCATCGTCTTTGTGTTCGATCTGTAGTGAACGGCTGCTGTTGTAGACCTCTAAAATCACTTCACCGGCCTGTTTGGCGATGCGGATGCTGGCTTGGCAGAGGGCGGCTAAGGGGAGGTCTGGCTTCATAGTTAGGTGCTGGTGGTTTCAAAAACCTACCATAACCACCTTAGGCAGCGTTGACAATGGGGATGCGTAGGAGTGTGATGGCTTTGGATATGGGTGTTGTTAGGAAGAATAATTCTTGGTGGAGTAGGTTCAAATGAAACTTTGAACACGTTTACACCCTTAAAAAGAGGTCTATCATGCAAGAAATCATAGGCGTTAATCACATTGGCATCCGAGTCAGCGACATGGCTACAGCACGAGTTTTCTATGAACAACTGGGGTTTGTGTTTTTGGTCGGTCCCATTGGTCCTGAGCCAGTGGCGATTATGGAACATCCGTCAGGGGTGAATATCAATTTGATCCTCAATGCGGATGCAGGGCTGGGCAATAATATTTTGATGGATGTGGCAGAGCGATACCCGGGTTACACCCACGTTGCTTTGGATGTGAATGATGTGAAGGCGGTGCAAAAGAAGATTAAAGCTTTGGGCATTGCCATTACCGAAGGGCCGATTGAATTGCCCAACGGTGGCACCATGCTGTTTATCCGAGATCAGGATAGAAATGTCATTGAGTTTCATCAGAACGGCTGATGTTGGCGGTGTGATCACGGTTCGGTGTAGCCGTGAAATGCGCCGTTTTTTTGCTAAACTGCGTGTCATTTGAAAATGTACATGGATAGGATGAACGATGGATATAGAAAAACCCACAGATAAAGAAGGTTATTTGGTCGATCCAGATGACTGGAATGCCGATGTTGCGATGGCTTTGGCGGAAACGGAAAAGCTTGAGTTGGTCGAGGGGCATTGGCCGGTGTTGCATCGAATGCGGGAATATTATTATGAGCATCGAATTGCGCCTGATATTCGCCATATGATGAAATTTGTTGCCGATGAAAACGAGTGCAATAAAAAAGAGGCGAAACAGATTATTTTCAAGCTGTTTCCCTACGGGTACGTCAAACAAGCGTGTAAGTTGGCCGGTATGAAACGGCCTCGTGCTTGGAGTTCGGGTTAAGAGTGTGATGTTTTTTTCCGGTAGCTTGAAAACCATTTGTAGAGTAAAAAGGCAGCTGGAAAAATACCCAGTAGAAGTAATGCAGAGCCCATGCGTTGGCTCTCGCCGGTAGCCAGTTCACTGCCAAAATGAGCTAATAAAAAACTGACGGGGGTAATGCCCGCTAACGTGGCAATGGAAAAGCGCCAAAACGTTAGCGGCGTAAGCCCTGCTGCATAACTGACCATATCAAAAGAGACAAAAGGCAATAAACGAGAAACAAGTATAATCCCCATTAATGAATTTTGTGAACCTAGCAAACCTTTAACAAATAAAGCGTGGCCGAACCATCGGGTTAAAATGGTTTCACCGAGAAGACGGGCAATAAAAAAAGCCATAATAGCACCTATTTCTGCACCTATGATGATGTAAATAGCCCCCCAAGTATGTCCGTAAACTGCCCCTGATACCATAGCAATTGGCGCACTGGGGATAGGACTCATTACGATTGCGAGAGCCATCAGGGCAATTATTGACAGCGGTCCAATAGAGCCTAAGCTCAAAATCCATTGCTGTAGTAACAATTCATCTTGAAAAAATAAAATCAGTTCTGATTTTGATAATATCAAGTAAGTTATTGCCAATAATAGCACTATACTGATAAATGAAATGAGGTGATTTTTAGAATTCAAGTAATTAATCCTTTATTGTTTAGACCAACTAATTCTTACCCTCAAACAGGCTGCGTTGTTCTTTAATTGCCTCAATCATGAACTCACGAAAAGCCAAAACGCGCGCGGTGCGCTTCAGATCAGGATGCAATAATATCCAAAGACCTAAGTTGAAATCTGGATCAGGGTTGCAATAGCGCGCTAATGATGGTTCAACATCGCCCATAAAACACGGTAATATGGAAACACCCAACCCCTGTTTGATCGCAGATAAGGTTAGCAAAGTATCGTCGCTAAAAAATGGGTGTATTCCAGCACCACATTTCTGCTTAGTCCAAATTTTATGAAAATCGCAACATTCCACGCCAATCCAGCGAGGTTGTCTACTGTTTTCCTGCAACGTTTGCAAGTAGGCTTCACTGCCATAGACTGTCGATGCAACATTCAGCACACATGAGCCAACCAGCGTATCAGACGGTGAATTACTTAAACGTATTGCAACATCGGCCTCACGCTCGGCAAGACTCGCGTTACTATTGGAAACCATAATATGCAACTTAACATTAGGGTAGCGCTCAATGAAACGAGCGAACATGGGCATCAATATTGTCGATGCCATATTGTTAATGGCAGTAATGCGTAAGCTACCAGAAAGTTGGGTATCGATATCCAACAAAGCACCATCAATCCCAATCATCTCGATTTCCATGCGAGTGGCAGCTGCTTTGACCTGTTTCCCAGCTGAGGTGAGCGTGTAACCGGAATGTTTTCTTTCAATCAAGCGCGCCCCTATATTTTCTTCAAGCTTATGCACACGCCGAGACACCGTAGAATGCTGAACTGCCAGCTGCTTTGCCGCGCCACTGATTGAGCCAGTCCGAGCAACTGCCAGAAATAGCCTTAAATCATCCCAGTTCAAATGACACCTCTCTTCGATAAATAGTGATCATTTCATCACTGTGCATTTTTGCACATCCACTGTCTAATTTTTAAGGATTGTTTCTAATACATGGGCTGCTAAAGTTTTTATACTCAAACACCAATTAAGTGGAGACACTGAAAATGAATACAAACTTACCGCAATTCAATGCCGAACATTACAAAGAGACAACCCGCCAGCAGTGGGACACTGCTGCCGAAGCATGGTATCGCTGGGCACCTTTATTATCACGTTGGCTGGGGGAAGCCACCAATACCATGCTGGACATGTCCGAGATTGGTCGTGGTGACCGTGTACTGGATGTCGCGGCGGGAGCCGGAGAACAGAGCTTGGTCGCCGCAAGACGTGTAGGGGTTAACGGTCATGTACTGGCCACGGATATATCAACTCATATTCTAAGTTTTGCGGAGCAATCGGCAAAGCTGGCCGGACTGAAAAATATTACAACGCGAGTCATTGACGGGGAAAACCTACACACACTTGATGCCAAACCTTTCAATGCTGTGATTTCTCGTGTGGGACTAATCTATTTTCCAGACCAAATCAAAGCACTCAATGGCATGATGCAACAACTGAAAGTTGGTGGGAAAGTGGCAGCTATGGTCTATTCCACGGCAGACAAAAATGCCTTCTTTTCAATCCCAGTCTCGATTATTCGCCGCCGTGCCAATCTACCAGCACCCTTATCAGGGCAGCCTGGACCGTTTAGTCTGGGAGCTGAAGGTACTCTTGAAGATTTGTTTTGCCGTGCCGGACTAAAACAAATTGAAGTACGGCGTATCAATGCGCCTGTGCGACTGGAATCAGCAGCTGAATGTTTGCAATTCGAACAAGAATCCTTTGGCGCTCTGCATCAAATGATATCTGGTATGTCTACGACAGAACAGGACGAAACATGGGATGAAATTGAGGACGCGCTGGCACAATTCGTCGTCGATGGGCAATTTGTAGGCCCCTGTGAAATGCTGGTTGCCGCAGGTACAAAAGAGTAGTGAGCACAATCAACATAGTGTTGTGATACATACTCCCTCACTTTGGCGGTAAAAAAAGGAGTGATATACCGCCATACGCGAAGTTATTTCCACTCAATGATCCAGCGGTTTACCGGCAATGTCTACATTACCTGCGAAATATTGTCATAGGCAAACCGCTCAACAATGAACTCAGCCTGTTTAGTGTGCCCCTCACAATGAGGGTATCTCTATCATGAGAACTAAGCTTGCATAACTGTATATTTACAACACCCCCCGTTCCGCCAGTGAAACCGTCACCCCATCGCCGACAATAATATGATCCAATACCCGAATGTCCACCAGAGCCAAAGCCTGCTTCAATCGTTGAGTAATGGCTTCATCCGCTTGGCTCGGTTCCGCCACTCCTGAGGGATGGTTGTGCGCTAAAATGACCGCCGCCGCATTGTATTTCAAAGCCGCTTTCACCACCTCTCTTGGGTAGACATTCGCGCCATCAATGGTGCCGCGAAACAGCGCTTCATAGACAATTACTCGATGGCGATTGTCGAGAAACAGACAAGCAAAAATCTCATGAGGCGAGTCGCGCAACTGGCTGAGTAGGTAGTCACGGCTCGCTTGCGGTGAGGTCAGGCTGTCTCCGCGCTGCAACTGCTCCAGCATGTGGCGGCGACTCATCTCCAATACCGCTTGCAGTTGGGCGTATTTGGCACTGCCCAAACCTTTGCTTTGGCAAAAGCGTTGCTGATCCGCTTGCAGCAGTGCGCGCAAACCACCGTGTTCGTGCAACAGCTCCCGCGCCAGATCGACGGCGGTTTTGCCCGTGATGCCGGTGCGTAGAAAAATCGCCAGCAATTCGGCTGAGGAGAGCGAATGCGCGCCTTGGGCGAGTAATTTCTCACGGGGACGTTCTTCGGCGGGCCAATCGGTAATGGCGATGGTTTACTCCTTGGTGGTTTTTGGTGAGAATGAGTTTCAGCAAATATCAGACCCGTTCACTACTTTGGAGCATGTTGCCTATGGCCTCTCTGCTGGATCAAAAAATTGTCTTAGGTGTGAGCGGTGGCATTGCCGCTTACAAAAGTGCGGAATTGGTGCGCTTGCTGAAAAAAGCCGGAGCGCAGGTGCGGGTGGTGATGACCGCTAATGCCAGCCAATTTGTTACCCCTCTGACGTTGCAGGCGCTCTCGGGAGAGGCGGTGCGCAGCGCGCTGTTTGATGCGCAAGCGGAGGCGGCCATGAGCCACATTGAGCTGGCGCGCTGGGCGGATCTGATTTTGATCGCACCGTGCAGTGCCGATCTGATGGCCAAATTGGCCAACGGTCTGGCGGATGACCTGCTCAGCACCCTCTGTCTGGCCAGCGAAGCGCCGATCTGGCTGGCTCCGGCGATGAATCGAGTCATGTGGAGCAAAATGGTGACGCAGGTCAATGTGCAGCGTTTGCGTTCCTTTGGTTTTCATCTGCTGGGGCCGGGTTCCGGTGAGCAGGCCTGTGGAGAAGTGGGTGTGGGGCGCATGTTGGAACCGGAGGCGTTGCTGGCAGAGGTGGTGGAGTTTTTCTCTCCCTTTGAGCCTTTTTTGGCTGGAGTGAAGGTGTTGATCACCGCCGGCCCGACCCATGAAGCAATTGATCCGGTGCGCTACATCAGTAATCGCAGCTCCGGCAAGATGGGCTTTGCTTTGGCGCAGGTGGCGACGGAAGCGGGGGCTGAGGTGAGCTTGGTGAGTGGGCCGGTTGCACTGGCCACGCCTGCGGGAGTGTTGCGTACCGAGGTGGAAAGCGCGTTACAGATGCACACGGCGGTTATGCAGCAGGTGTTTGAACAGGATATTTTTATCGCCTGTGCAGCGGTGGCGGATTATTGTTTAGAGCAGCCTAGCGCAGAGAAGATTAAAAAAAGCAGCGAGGAGTTGGTTTTACAGTTGCAGCGCAATGCCGATATTTTGGCCGAGGTCTCGGCTCTGGATGAAGATGAGCGTCCCTTTTGTGTTGGTTTTGCCGCTGAAACACAAAACTTGGAGCAATACGCGCTGGATAAAATGCAGCGTAAACAGCTGGATCTGATTGCAGCTAATTTGGTTGGTGTGGAGCGAGCGGCGATGTATTCGCCCTGGTGCTCATCGGCGAGGGGAACCAGAAAGCCATCCAGGTTGCGTCGCGCCAATTCGGCCCGGAGAGCGGCAAGCCGCTCGGCGGCGGCGGGGCCGGGGCCGCCGTTGGAAG
>JAUZRS010000007.1 GCA_030950195.1 Gammaproteobacteria bacterium
AGCAACAACGGCCACCTCTTTATCGCCTTGGACATTGGCCGTTTTATGCCGCTGGAACAGTACTACCAACGCCTTGAACACCTCAGCGATTTAATTCACGCCGCTGGCGGAAAAACCAACAACATTCCCGCACTGCCCGGCGAATCCCGCTGGCAAGCCTATGATAAAAGCCAACGCGAGGGCATTAGCCTCGATGAACACACTTGTAACGCACTCAAAAACTTGGCAAAAAACCGAAACATTCCATTACCTTGGTGAAGTGGCGCAAGCCCTAGGAGCATAAAATGGCAGGAAAACCACAGACAACCGCAGTCCACCCCGGCCCGGGCTTTCGTATTCGGCGTGATTTTGAACGTCCGCCAAAGGAGTTAATCGAACAGTACGCCAAATACCCCACTCCCGACATCTCCGACCTGATGAATCGGCTCTATGCCCTCTCGCCTAAAATTCGTAATCTGGTCAACAAACAAAAACTGATCGGCCCTGCTTGCACGGTAAAAGTCTTTCCTGGTGACAATCTGATGGTACATAAAGCCCTGGATCTGGCCAAACCAGGCGATGTTATCGTGGTCGATACCGGTGGGCGACAAACCAACGCCATCTGCGGTGAATTAGTGAGCCAAAAAGCAAAACATCGCGGCATTGCCGGTTTTGTCATTGATGGTCTGATCCGCGATTTGCCCGGTCTAAAAGAGATCGGCCTACCCATCTACGCCCGAGGCACCACCCCAGTGGGGCCAATGCAACGCGGTCCGGGGGAGATCAACCATCAAATCAGCTGCGGTGGCATCGTCATCAACCCAGGCGATTTGATTGTGGCCGATCAGACTGGGGTTGTCGTCGTGCGTAACGATTACATGGAAACCCTTTTAGAACGCTTGCACAGTTGGGATAAAGAATTCAGCGTTTATTGTAAAGAAGTGGCCAAAGGCAACTTTAATAACGAGTGGGCGGATCGACTTCTGGACGGCTCCAATGTAGAGTACATTGATTAATATCAAATCAAATCAAACCATAAAAAAGCCCCAAAACGGGGCTTTTTTTATTCGGCTCTAAATTAAAATCAACCTAATTTTTCACCGTAGACAACTCTAAAAACTGCGTTGCCAATTTTTCCCAAGTAAAACGCTCATCCACTTTATTATAACCTTTGTGCGCCATTTCAAAGGCTTCCTCAGGGTTCTGCTGAATGCGCTCAATCGCCAACACCAACTCCTCCGGTTCATCGGCATAATAGAGAAAATCAGCGTCATCAATATAGGGCATTTCATGCAGACGGGTGCTGATCACCGGTTTATGCCGACTCAAATACTCAAACAGTTTGATCGGACAGGCACGATGAGAAACGGGAATCGGTTTAAAGATGTTCAAACAGACGTCCATACGATCAATGTAATCAAACACCTCATCGTGGGGCACACCACCGGTCAATTCGATGTTGTTCAATTGTCGATCAGCAACCGCTTGTTTGACCCCTTCCCAGTCACGACCCGACCCGACCAATAAAAAATGCACCTCGGGCAATTTTTCTGCGGCATCAAGAATAATATCAAAGTCGATAAAATACTCAAACGCACCCAAAAAACCGACAGTAAATTTTTCTGTCGCCACCACATTGCTCGGCTTGCCATCCACCAGCGCCACCATCTGATCACCACTGACTCCATTGGCCAGCACATGCACATTGCCCTTGGCCAATTTAGCCAACTCATGCGAAACACACAACACCGCATCAGAACGCTTCATCATGCTATCCAACATCTTCTGCGCCACGCCACGAATAGGGGCAATATTCAACGAACCTAGCTCGTAAGCGAGCATGTCAATGTAATCATCAGCAAAATCAAAGACAATTTTTGGTCCTTTCAAACGCATAAATTGATATTGGGGAATGTTATACAACAGCACCAAATCAATGCCCTCTTCCGCAACAATCTTTTTTGCATCTTTATAAGCCGCCATAGAAAAATAGGCTTTTTTCACCAACTTATCCAAAGGCAATTTTTTATTCCAAAACCCTTCACGCAACTCAACATCGTGCAGATGCACATTGGGCATTTCACGATGGGCAATTTCACGAAAATTGGTCTCCTCCGAATCCATAGAAGGCGGTTGCAAGACATGCACCTCATGTCCCTGTTGCCCCAACACTTCCAGCAGAGAATGATAACGTGTCCAGTTCACCGCAAACCAACGCGCCATGTATGGAAATAAAATTTTCACAGTTCAACTCCCTTTAAAGATGCGCGCTCATGGCAGTCACAATTCGCTCGGCAGCTTTACCGTCACCGTACGGATTGACCTTATTCGCCATCGCCTCATAGGCGGCTTTGTCGTTCAACAGGCGCGAGGCCTCGGCCACAATCAACTCCCGATCCGACCCTACCAACTTGGCCGTACCCGACTCAATTCCTTCAGGTCGTTCGGTGGTCTCACGCAACACCAAAATCGGTTTCCCCAACGTCGGCGCTTCTTCTTGCACCCCACCAGAATCGGTCAAAATCAACTCCGCTTTGCCCATCAAGTGCGCAAAATTGAGATAATCAAGCGGCTCAATAAGCACAATGTTTTTATTGCCGCGCAGAATTTCATCCACTTTAGCACGCACATTAGGATTGAAATGCACCGGCATGACCACTTTGACATCGGGATGACGTTCCACAATGTCACAGACCGCCAGCAGAGAATCTTCCATCGGCTTACCAAAGTTCTCCCGTCGATGGGTGGTCAATAGGATAAAACGATCTTCAATCACCTCACACTGTTCGGCAGTCAAGACCTTCTCAAACTCCGGCTGGGTATTTTCCAATACCCAGAGCAGCGCATCAATTGAGGTATTACCAGTGACAAACAGATCGGATTCAGGATAGCCCTCCGCCAATAAATTCTGTTTTGACTGCTCCGTCGGGGGGAAATGCAGATCGGTCACACAGGAGGTCAATTTACGATTGCCCTCTTCAGGGAAGGGGTTCCAGCGATTAAAGGTGCGTAAACCGGCCTCAATGTGCCCCACTTTGGACTTCATATAAAACGCCGCCAAAGCCCCAATAAAAGTACTGGTGGTATCGCCTTGTACCAAAACACAATCGGGATTGAATTCTTTCATCACCTCTTTCAAGCCTTGTAGAGCATGAATACTGACATCAAACAGATCTTGATTGGCACGCATAATATCCAGATCAAAATCGGGTTTAATAGCAAAAATTTCCAAGGCCTGATGCAGCATCTCTCGATGCTGTCCAGTCACCGCAATCGCGGTTTCAAATTCATCCGTTTTCGCCTTCAAAGCCTGAATTACGGGAGCAAACTT
>JAUZRS010000070.1 GCA_030950195.1 Gammaproteobacteria bacterium
GTCTGGATGGATGGCCCGCTAGCCGCCTCAGTGAAAGCCGGAGCCATCTGTTATCTGGATGAAATTGTCGAAGCGCGTAAAGACACCACCGTGGTGATTCACCCTCTGACCGATGATCGGCGCAATCTGCCGATGGAAAAACTGGGTGAGTTACTGGAAGCGCCTGACGATTTTTGCATGGCGATCTCCTACAATCCGGGTTATCAAAGTGTGCTCAAAGATCTAAAGCAGAGCACCCGGCAGCGATTTGTGGCCTTGGAGTTTGACTACCCCAGCAGCGCACTGGAACAAAAGATCGTCGAGAAAGAGACCGGGGTTGATCAACAGACCGCGCGCCAGTTGGTGAAGTTTGCCCAGATGACCCGCAATCTGAAAGGCAGCGGCCTAGATGAAGGTGCGAGTACCCGCCTACTGGTTCACACCGGCAAATTGATTGTTGACGGCATCAACCCCGTCACCGCCTGTTCCAGCGCCATCGCCCAAGCCCTCACCGACGATGGGGAGATGTTGGCGGCGGTGAATGAGTTGAGTTCTTCGCTGTTCTAACAGCAACTGGCAGTGCTCTAACCACTCGTAAGCCCAACTCATTGTGATAAGCAGCACTGCTGTAATAACGAAACGCCACCCGTTCATTGCGAGCATAAAAAGGCCAAGCCCCGCCTCGAAACGGGTGCTCATCACCCTCACAGTTCTCAAGCCAAGGGCGGCCATCCTTTGGAGCACCTCGATAATTAATGTGCCAACAGTCCGCCGTCCACTCCCAAACATTGCCCAGCATGTCATAAACACCCCACACATTGGGCTGTTTTTTACCGACCTCATGAGCGTAATGTTGACCCAGATCGTACGCATTTTTATCATACCAAGCGTATTGAATTAGCTCATCACTGCTTTCAGAAAAACCAAAGCGTGCCACAGAACCTGCTCGTGCGACGTATTCCCACTCAGCTTCACTGGGCAAACGATAATGACCTTGATCCTCAATCGGTTTATTTATATTTAGCCATTGAATAAATCGTTGTGCTGCATTCCAAGAGACTCCGCTAACCGCAGCACGGCTTCCATGCTGATTCGCCTGCTGAAATTCAGTCGTACGCACCCCCGAACCCAGAGCCTCAAGATAACGGCTAAATTGACCTAACGTCACCTCAAAGACCCCCATTTGAAACGGCTCAGATAAACGGACTTCATGTTGAGGCAGCTCGTTATCCGTTGCATCCTCATCCTCTTCTGCCCCAGACAGACAAGGGGGAGCGGTTTTGATCCCAGCCGCAAGAGCCAAGGCGTGATCTACATACGACCCTCGGCAACTGCCCATAAAATACGGCTCTCCTACCTCGATTGTAACGAATTCCATACCTAAAAAATTACGATAACCCGCTTCAACAGCCCACAGAGCCGCACTAAAGAACAGCAAAAGCGGCGATAAAACCCAATGCCAGCGCCTCCTCATAATCCTTTATTCCTAATTAAACTCGACTAATTCAAGGTACGTTTATCAGCGCCATTATCAGAAAAACCGTACTGCTCACCGGACTCACGTCCCGTCGCCACTTTGCCCGACAGCTCTTCACGAGTGGCGTCACGGACGGTTTTAATCTCAACCCGAAAAACCACGGTTTTACCTGCCAGCGGGTGATTGGCATCCAAGGTGATTTTGCCGTTTTCTACCTTTGAAACGACGAACTTTTTGCTCTCGCCGTTGCTGTTTTCAAACATCGCCTCAGCACCCACATAACGGAACTCTTCCGGCACATTGTCAACGTCGTCTTCAAACATCAGTTCAGGATCAGGCTGACCAAACGCTTCGTCCGGCTCCAGCATCACGGTCACTTTATCGCCCGCCTGCTTGCCCTTCATCTGCGCTTCCACTTTGTCGTGCATACCGCTGCCGTGGCCGTGAATGTAGTTCAAAGGGAAATCCATCTTCTCAACCACCTCGCCGAGATCGTCGGTGATCTGGTAAGTAAACTCGACAAACTTATTTATTCCAATGCGTTGCTCGGCCATGACATTCTCCTAAAATTTAAGCCGCAATCATACCCGAAGCCATCCGTTGATAACACAGAGCGCTTCCCTTTTGAGCCTGCAAAGCTAAAATAGGCGCACCCTTTTTCAGCCCCAAGGAAAACACAATGTCCGAACAGATCGCCCAACGTTGGTTAGACGACAGCGCCCAAACCGCCAGCGCCGGTAATTTCAGCGCCCACATGAATCTAATCTCAAAAGAGGTGCAGGTTCACGGTGTGCCAGAGTTTGAAGTGATCGGTTATCAGGATTGGTTCAACCAATGTGAGCATGAATTTGCCAACAACGTCCTGGCTTCGCTGCACTACAGCGGCCTGAAGATGATCGCCGCCACGGAACAGCGCGTCATGTTTAAAACCATTGAAGTTTCCCTAACCAACGAAGGTGAACAGAGCCAAAGCGGTGTTGAGGTGGTATTGGCCAAAGAGAACGACGGTCAATGGCGCGTGATCCAAGAACGCATCTTATCCGATGACGAAACCCGTCATGCTGGTTTACCTCTCGGCCAATAACAACACCTGCCGATAACCACCGTCGCGCAGCGCCTCCGCTTGCAGTTGCAGACTGCGCAACGAGAAACGGTCCAACTGCAAAACCGCACTGATCTGTAAATCGGGCGCTCCGGCCTCCAGTGCATCCAACAGACGCAACATCGTCAACCAAATGGGAGTCAAACCCAGCACGGTCTGACGACGAACCGCCTCACGCTGCTGACGTTTCTGCTGTTGCAGCTCACGTTTGACCAGCTCCAACTGCTCTTTGAGCGACAGACTCAAATCAAAACCGAAAGCCAGTTTACAGTCACCATCAAGGTAGCTTGTGCAACGTTGTACTGACAGTGGCACCGCTTGCAACTCCACCTCGCGCCACAAAAGCTCTTCCCCCACTTTGGGAGCATCGACTTCAGGGTTGAGCGGGAACTTGTAAAAACCCCACTTAGCGCCCAGCCAACACTCGATCAGCAGCTTGCCCCCATCTCCCGCACAACCAAAACCGGCCTCTTCCTCCAGCCCTTCACAGACCCCTTGATGAGCGTACGCTCGCGGATCGTTTTTCCAACGGCTGAAATCACGCTTTGGCGCTTTGCCATACACCTCTTCTAAACTCTGCCAAGTCGTGTAAAACTGTACCCAATCTCGGCGGTACTCAGGGTTACGGCGCAAAAACTGCCACGCCCACAAAGAACGATCATGGCCTTGGATATACTCATAAGCCGTTGCATCAGACCACTCTGCAAGCGGTTTAATGGGAATTGCTTTCAATCTCAATACCCATAAACTGAGACAACGGACTGTCAGGCTGAATCTGAATCACGATCTCTTCTGTCAACGGCACTTCGCCGGACTGAATGTGGGGCAAAAGCTGCTCCGTCACTTGCTGCACAATCAACATGCCCTGTAAGTTAGGGTCTGAATCGGGCAAGTTTTCCAACTCGCTTTCCAAACTCGCCCAATACGCCTGCATCTGCTCCGCTTGTTTGTTCACCGCCAACGCTTGAAAGTCAGCACTGAAACGCAAATGCAACTCACGCACACCATAATCGTTATCCAATACAGAAAAATGAAACGGCCCTTCAATTAACATAAAATCTCACCTCTATTATCTGACATCAAAATTATCTAAGAAAACCTTAACAAAACAACCGTTGCCCCAAGCTGGACAAAAGCTCAAAATGCCCCGCTTTAATATCATTGCGAGCAACGAACCCATCACCATGACTGCTGCCAATCTTAACTCACCCTACATCCATGAGGGTACCCAAGCCCATTTTTCCGACCTAGTACTGAAAAACTCTCATCAAGGCCCCGTACTGGTTAACTTTTGGAACCCCAAAGCCGGCCCCTGTCTACGCCAATATCCGCTGCTGGATAAAGTGGTACACGAGTTGGAAGGGCGCTTTCTTCTGGTCAATGTCGATACCGAGCAGGAGAAAAAAATTGCCGCCGATTACGGTGTCACCAGTGTGCCGACCCTGAAGCTGTTTCGCAATGAAACCGTACAGCAAACGCTGCACGGCTACCAAGATGAAAACAGTCTCAAAGCACTGTTAGCTAAATTTGTTGCCCGTGATTCCGACCAACAGATCGCTAACGCCTTGGTTTTTTACCGTGATGGCAACACCAGTCAAGCCTTCAATGTACTGGCGCAAGCGGTCATCGACGATCCTGACAACCTAAAAGTCCCTGAGGTGATCAGCAAACTGCTGCTGAAAGAGCAGCGTTTTGATGAAGCCTACCGACTGCTAAGCAATCTGCCCGAAGAGGCTCGCAAGGAGGAAGAGATTGCAGCCTTGATTGCACAGTTGAGTTTTATCCGCATTCAACAAAAAAGCCCCAGCAGAGCAGAGCTGGAAGCACGCATCGCGCAAAACCCCGACGACCATCGTGGCCGCTACCAACTGGCAATTCAGCAGATTTTACAACACGAGTTTGAAGCAGGTCTGCAAGAGCTGCTGAAATTGATGACGGAAGTACCTCATTTTGGTGAACAAGCCGCTAGAAAAGCACTGTTGGCCACCTTCCGTTTGCTGAAAAACCAAGGGCCATTAGTGGAACACTACCGGCGTTTAATGCAAGACGCGCTCAATTAAGGCCTTAACAAACGAAAACTCTCCGCCGCCCGCCCCATATCGGGCTGCACCATTTTCAGTTGATAAACGCAGCTCTGGAAGCTAGAACATTGTTCATCTTGTAACTGAAAAAAGCCCATATAACGGTAACGCCCTTGAGCACGGTCAACACTGAAACGCGCCGCTCCTTGCTCAAATTGAGTTACAGAACCCATATCAAACAACGACTGCTCCGTAGGAAGTAACACCGCTTGCCGCTGGCCGTTTTCATAAAAGGCTTCGCGAGTGACCACCGCCAGCGTTAGCGGCTTATCTGTAGGCAATACCCAGGGTAAATTCAGTGACAGCAGAAATAGCTCCTGACCTACCACACGATCAAGCATAAAACGGCCAAAATCCGGCTCAGCGATTTCAAGCTTCCCCGCTTCATGCTGCTGACCACGATCAACAACAAACAACTCGTAGCTAAGATACGCCGACGGTCTAAGCTGCAAAAACAGCACTAAAACAAGCAAGGCCAAGATCATCACCGAAATCCAAACCCACTCCGCTCGTTTAATTTTACACCCCATAACTGTTCTCGAATTTTTTTCCCAAAAAGGAAAGCCACTCTAACCAGCAAGCGAAGATCAAACAAGCAAAATAGAACTTACTCAGTAGGTGGGCGACTTTTGTTCTTTTTACGCTTCACTTTAAGGGGTTTATCACCGCTATCCGCTTTCGAAAAAGCACGTTTGGGAGCACGCTCGCCTTCCTCCAGCTTGGTGATCTGCAACTGTTTGCTACAGACCCACACCTTGCGCAAATGTTTAAACACCTCGCGTGGCATATCTGAAGGCAAATCAACGGTACTGTAAGACTCATGCAGTTTGATCTGACCAATATTGTAACTGTCCAGCCCCGCTTCATTGGCAATAGCACCAACAATGTGTTTTGGTTGCACACCGTCATCACGCCCCACTTCGATGCGGAAACGCTGCATGCCTTCACTGGGCTTGTCCTCGGCACCACGACGCGGTTTACGCTCACGATCACCACCACGGCCTCGTTCACTGCGCTCACCCCGCTCAGGGCGACCACGAGCATCACGGCCTTCACCCGGCTCACGTTCTCGTTGCGGCTTAATCTTAATGTCTTTTTCCACCGGTTGCAGTGGGCGATCTTTCTGCAACAAATAAGTCAAAGCGGCACAGACTTCACTCATGCCGACGTTTTTCTCTTGTTGAAAACCGTCAATGACCTCTTCAAAGAAACTCAGATTTTGGCTCTCCAATGTCTCGCTGATTAGCTCTTTAAACTGAATCACACGCCGGTTTTTAATGTCATTACGACTCGGCAGCGTCATCGGTTCAATGGCTTGGCGCGTGGCGCGTTCAATCGAGCGCAACATGCGTTTCTCACGGGGGGCAACAAACAAAATGGCACTGCCTTTGCGACCCGCACGCCCAGTACGACCAATACGATGCACATAGGCTTCGGTGTCATTGGGAATGTCGTAATTGATCACATGGGTAATGCGCTCCACATCCAAACCACGCGCCGCCACATCGGTGGCAACGATAATGTCCAAAGTACCCTTTTTCAGCCGATTCACCGCTTTTTCACGCAGTGGCTGATTCATATCGCCGTTCAGAGCCGAAGTTGAATAACCTCGTGCTTCCAGTTTTTCTGCCAAATCCACTGTTGAGGTTTTGGTGCGCACAAAGATAATCATCGCCTGAAAATCTTCCGCTTCCAAAATGCGCGTCAAAGCATCCAGTTTGTGTGTGCCACTCACCTGCCAATAACGCTGATCAACCGTAGACACCGTTGCGGTTTTATTTTTGATTCGAATTTCAATCGGGTCTTTCAGGTATTTATTCGCTACACGACGAATCACATCCGGCATGGTGGCAGAGAACAGCACCACTTGGCGCTCATCAGGCGAATGATCCAAAATGGTCTCAACGTCGTCAATGAACCCCATGCGCAACATCTCATCGGCTTCATCCAGCACCAAACTGGTGAGCTTGTCCAGCTTCAACGTCTTACGATTGAGGTGATCAAGCACCCGTCCAGGCGTACCGACAATCACCTGCGCCCCACGACGCAGTTGTTTTAGTTGAATGCCCATAGACTGCCCACCGTAAATGGGCAAGATATGAAAACCTTTCAAATGACGTGCGTAGGTCTGCATCGCTTCAGCCACTTGAATGGCCAACTCGCGGGTAGGAGCCAGCACCAACATCTGTGGATGTTTAAGGCCCACATCCAGACGGCTCAACAACGGCAAAGCAAAAGCAGCCGTTTTACCTGTTCCGGTCTGTGCTTGACCCAATAGGTCACGGCCTTCCAAGAGGGGGGGAATACTCTGCGCCTGAATCGGCGATGGCGCTTCGTAACCCACCTCTTGCACGGCTTTGAGGATCGGGGCAGCTAAACCCAATTGCGAAAATTGGAGATCGGTATCAGTGGACATGCAGGGGAACCTATAAAAATACGACTCACACCACCAAAACGATGACCTGAGCGGAGGAAAAATCAAGAAGAGCGGGATTGTACCCTTATTTATGCAACGATGTGGCAATTTGTCAGAAAATTACCTTATAACGTAGGTAGGATCACCAGCTGAAAACTGATTTTTTTATAAAACTTATGTTTTTGAAAAATCAATCTATTCACCTTACAACACGGACAAAAAAGGTTGTATTTAACATCCACCTTATTTTATGGAGATAATCGTCATGAGATCCAACAGGAAGCAGAACCACTACGCATTTGCCATCCTTGCATCACTGTTTTTTAGCCTCACGGCATCGGCAGCATGGACACCTCCCGATAAAGAACATAAAAGAATTAACGTCATTGAAGTGGATGTAGAAAATGGAGAAAAGGTCTATGGCGAACTCTGTGCGGGCTGCCACAGTTTAGAAGCGTGGGGGTCCGAAGACGGTGAATACCCTCAAATCGCAGGTCAACACAAAAGCGTACTTCTAAAACAGGTTTTGGACATTCGCCACAAACGTCGCCTCAACCCACCAATGGATCTCATTGTAGCCAAAAATAATTTGCCTGATCAAGATCTGGCCGATGTCGTCACCTATATCTCTCTACTGCCCCTCAGCACGGACGGTGGTAAAGGCAATGGCCACTTAGTAGAGCGCGGCAAACGCATCTTCCAACAAAATTGTGCGGTCTGTCATGGTCCTGCCGCACAAGGCAACGATGATTTTGCTTATCCAAAACTGCAAAGCCAACAATACGCCTACCTGTTGCGCCAACTGAAACATGTAAAAACAGGTGAACGACACGTACCGGTGGCGATGAGCGCCATCGTTAAAAAACTAAAAGAGAAAGACCTCTACGCCATCACAGATTATCTGTCCCGCATCAAACCACCCAAAGCACAAAATGCCTCTCTGGCTCATATGGCCAATATTATGGCTCAATTCAGTAATGCCGCTGAAGAAGAAAAAGTGATTGAATGGACGCCCCTTGGAAAAGAGGCAAATAAAATCCTCGCTCTCAAAGCCGACATCAAAGCAGGTGAAGCCCTTTATAAAAACGTGTGTGCCGCTTGCCACGGAGCACAAGGCTGGGGCGTAACGAGTGGCCAATACCCTCAACTGGCTGGCCAACACAAACAGGTGATCGTCAAACAAGTTCTGGATATGCGCCACAAATTTCGCATCAATCCCTTTATGGATGAGATCGTCAAGCCCAAAACACTGGGGGGTGATCAAGGCTTAATCAATGTGGCCAGTTACATTGAGTCGCTACCCATGAGCACCCACAACGGGGTCGGTGATGCCCGTCAACTCAAAATGGGAGAACAACTGTTCAGCAAAAACTGCTCCAGCTGTCACGGAACCAACGGCGAAGGCTTGGCCGCCGCCGCCTTTCCTCGTCTACAAGCACAACACTTTAACTATCTGACACGACAGTTAGATAATGTACGCGCCAACAAACGCATTGTACCAACCGCCATGATTGATGCGCTCAAAACACTCTCTCAGGCTGAAGCAACGGCAGTTGCAGATTACCTCTCTCGCACCGTACCACCGCAAGAAAAAGTCTCCACAGACGGAGGCACTCTGAATATTTTGAATCAAATAAATCTCTTCTTACAAGATTTGTAAAAAGAGCACACCACCTAGACTTTCGTTTTATTGCAGGTTTGGAAATTCTTTAACAGAAAAAAACATAAGCTAGGCAGAACACCTAACTTATGTAGAACATAACTTAATTTTTACACAGGTGAACGATAAGCCTGATTTTCTTGGCCTTCAATCACCGGTTTCAGATAAACCTCGACCCGACGGTTTTGACTGCGTCCTGTCTCACTAGCATTATCCGCAATCGGCTGAGCTTCACCCCGACCTTCAACGCGCAAACGATCACTGGGCAAACCACGCCCCACCAAGTAGTTGATTACCGAATTAGAGCGACGTTTGGAAAGATCCAAATTATAAGACTCTTTACCTGAGCTGTCGGTAAAGCCCACCACATGAATCACCGTGCTGTCGTATTTACCTAAAACCGTCGCCAACTTATTCAAAGTCGGAGCAAAATTAGGTTTCAAACTGGACTTGTTCACATCAAAAGAGACTTCGCTGCTCAAACGCAGACGTACGGTGTTGTCCGCCAAACGTTCGATGCTCACCGCGCCGTCTTGCTGTTCTGCTGCCAAGGCATCATCCAGTTCTTTTTGCTGTTTATCCATGTAGGTACCTGCCGCACCACCGGCAATGGCTCCCACCAAAGCACCCACATATTTACCGTTTTTACCATTAACTTGATGCCCCAAAACAGCGCCCGCAACCGCACCAATCGCCGCCCCCATTTTAGCACGCTGATTGGGATCATCTACCGCACAAGCAGAGAGAGTCAAAACTACCGCAGCAGCAGTAAGAGCATTACGCAAAACCATATTTCTTCCTTTCTTTCTTATTCAAAATGATCAAACGATCAAGAGGGCTAAAAAATATACCATTCACGCCCCTCAAGCAAGAGAAGGATAGCAGTTCTTTGGAAAGTTGCTAAACTTGCCGCAATTAAAATTTACCGGAAGAGAGATACATGAGCGATTCAGAGTACATCGTTGACGTTACCCTAGAAAATTTTGAAGAAGTGGTGCTCAACAGCTCCATGCAACAGCCCGTATTGGTGGATTTTTGGGCCGATTGGTGCCAACCCTGCCAAGCACTGATTCCCGTCTTGAGCAAATTAGCTGAAGAGTACCAAGGCCAATTCATTCTGGCTAAAGTCAACAGCGACGAACAGCAAGAAATTGCGGTTCAATTTGGGGTGCGCAGCCTGCCAACGGTCAAAGTGCTGTTTCAAGGCCAGATCGTCGATGAATTTATGGGTGCCATTCCAGAAAGTGAAATCCGCGAATTGCTCAGCAAACACATCGCCGCCCCACCCCCCGCGCCCCAATCGATAGAAGAACCGTCCAACACCCAACAAGCCGAAACCCAGTTTCAAGCAGGCGAACAGGAAGCCGCCTTTCAACTGCTGGAAAAAACCCGCGCAGAACAGCCCGAAGAGAGCGAGCTGACACTCTGCCACGCCAAACTGCTACTAAAAAGTCTGCAAGTGGACGAAGCCTTAGCAGTATTGAAACAACTGCCCAGCGATGCCCGCGACAGCAGCGACGCTCTGCGTCTGCAGGCTCAAGCGCACTTCACCCAAATCGCACAAGGCAGTAAACACAGCGAAGCTCAATTACAACAGCAGCTAGAACAGGGCATCAATGAAAGTGAAACCCTCTACCAACTGGCCGCGCTCAAAGTAGCCCAAGGGGAATTTGAGGTTGCACTGGATCTGCTGCTCACCTTGCTGCAAAAAGACCGCAGCTACAACGACGATGCCGCCCGCAAGGGGATGCTGGAGATTTTTAATATCATTGAAGGCGACCCCTTAGTGAGCCAGTTCCGTCGTCGCATGTTTAATATCCTTCACTAACCCTCGGCACCCATTATGTCTCTGACTCAGGCTCTCAATGCCCACGAAATGGAACAGGCTCTGGACGACTGTATTGATCCTGAGTTCTCCTTCCAATACCCCGCCGAAGAACAGGCCGGACAACTGGCCACACTCTCTGCCCAACAGCAGCAGTTTGTCCTCGCTTGGGTCAAAACCGTTGCCAAAACCAACGCCGAACTGGCCTATCAGTTCAGTTTTTTAGCCCACAAAGCCCTCGGCTTAATGAAACCCGAAGGCATTGAGGTCTGGCTACTCAAGGCGATGGACAACTACGACAAACAGGGCACCATGCCAGCGATGGCCACCATCCGTGAACTGGAACAGTTCGCGGTGGATTATCAAGAGCGTTGCAGCGGTCTGCCACTGGATGAAGTCAGTGGCATTTTGGAAAGCTTTATTCACGGTCTCAACGGTCGCCATCTGCAACTGCGCAACGGTGAGTTAATCCACACCGACAGCGACACCCTGTTTCTACCTCGACTGCTAAGCCGCTTCGAGAACCGTGAAGAAAATTTTCGCCTCTATAAAGCCATCGCGGTGCATCTCTGGGCGCAGACGTGGTACGGCACTTGGCGCTTGGATCTCGAACAGGAGCTGGCGCACTTTAAAGACCCTGAACACGCCTTGCGTCACTACCATCAGCTGGAAACCATCCGCCTTGATGCCTGTCTGCAACGGGATCTGCCCGGCCTCTATCGAGACATGAAACGTTTGCGCCAACAGCTGGATCAACAAAACGAGCCTTCTCTGCCCACTGCCGTGCAGATCTTGCAACAACCCCACGCCAAAGCCAGCGACAGCCTTGCCCTACTGCACACAACCCAACCAGCCGAATTGCCGCCACACTGCTGCTATCAAGGGGTATTACACCCCACTGCAATCAAAGCGGCACTGGAAAAGCGCCTCGCCAAAGAGCGCCAAGAGTTTCGCATTGCGCTGGCCAAAATCGTTGAAGAGCAAGAAAAACGCGCCATTGACGATGACAGCGCGCAATCCAATAAAAAACCCAATAAATTCAGCAGCAAAAAAACGCCCAACGAAGACATTCCCGACGGTTTTACCTTCGAGCTGGAGCTGGATGGCAAACCCGTCGCGCCGCCAGAAGAGGTGCAAGGTACGATGGAGTCAATTTTGCAAGATCTGGGTGAAATCCCACCGGACTATCTGGTCGCCGCTGGGCCTGGTGAATACAAAGCCAGTACCGCGCTGGATCCCAACGACGTTTGGAAAGGCACCTATCATGAAGAGGGCGCTTTTCTCTACGATGAATGGGATTTTGGCCGCAAAAATTACCGCAAAAACTGGTGCGCGCTGCGTGAGCTGGAGATCACCCCGCAACACGACAACTTTGTCGCCCAAACCCTGCAAAAACACCGAGGCATCGCCAAGTCACTGCACCGCACCTTCGAAGCCCTGCGCGGCGAAGACAAACTGCTGAAAAAACAGCCCTTTGGTGAAGACATTGACATTGATGCCTTGGTTGCCGCCTACGCCGATTATCAGAGCGGCTTGGAGATGAGCGACCGCCTCTTCACTCGAATGCACAAGGAAGAACGCAACATTGCGGTGATGTTTATGGTGGACATGAGCGGCTCCACTCAGGGCTGGATCAATGAAGCGGAACGCGAAGCCTTGGTGCTGCTTTGTGAAGTGCTGGAAACCCTCGGAGACCGCTACGCCATTTACGGTTTTTCCGGCATGACGCGCAAACGCTGTGAACTGTATAAAATCAAAACCTTTGATGAACCCTACGACCAAACGGTGCAAGCGCGCATCAGCGGCATTCAGCCGAAAGATTACACCCGAATGGGGGTAACCATTCGCCATCTCAGCTCCCTGCTCAGCCAAGTGGATGCCAAAATTCGACTTTTGATCACCCTCTCCGATGGCAAACCCGACGACTACGATGGTTATCGCGGTCAATACGGCATCGAAGACACACGCCAAGCGTTGATCGAAGCGCGCCGCGATGGCATTCATGCGTTTTGCATCACCATCGACGAAGAGGCGCGGGATTATCTTCCGCACATGTACGGTGCCGCCAACTACGCCGTGATCGACGAAGTGCGTAAACTGCCTTTTAAGGTCTCGGACATCTACCGGCGTTTGACCAGCTAAAAAAAACAGCGTGAAAACCACTCACGCTGTCGATCAAATCAGACGTTCTTTACCCTCTAATGGTGCGGTTCGCCGTCTCGATAGCCGCTATCCAGCCAACAACGGGGCAGCGGTTCACCGGACAAAAAAGTCAACTCACGCTTTTTAAAATGATCAGGGTCTTGCACCTCCTCACCTTCTTGAAAACGCCCCATCACCTCGTCGTGGTTTAGATTCATTAAATCGCCCAAATTGGCCACTTCAACCATATGGCCACTGCTTTTCTGTTTCAGTAACATGATCGTCTCCTTGACGTGTACAGCTACTTTAAACATAGCACAGCCCCGTCGTTACCCAAGTCAGAAACAAGTTCAAACAGCAAAGCGATTCTGACCCAGTATAAAAGTTAGCGTGCTTTAGCCTATAAACGGGCAATTTATTCTTTAAAATCGCGGATATTTGCCGTAGGCTTAGAATTATTCCACGTCAAAAAAACGACACGCTACTAGAAATTGCTCTCACTGAAGGGCAATCATAAAAGTTAGGATTTTGCTGACACTCCGTGTCGCCCAATGGATTTGCAGCTATGTCAACAACACTGACCCAATCAATCAGCAGTACCCCGAAAAAGGTGTTGCACTGGTTTATGGCCACATTTGCGCTGAGTTTGTCCTATTTGGCGGCTGTTTTTCTCTCGCAACTGCAACAACACAACAACGATACCAGCCTGCTCTGGCTCCCCAGCGGCGTTGCTTTTGCTTTTCTTCACCACTACGGTTTACGTCTGTGGCCAGCGCTCTTTATCGCTGCCGCGCTGCTCTCCCTGCAAACACTGGAACCGTTGCTAAGCGTCGAGCTGGTGCTGGCAGATCTGCTCTCTGCCACCGTCGCCATTTTGTTGCTGCGTTATTATCAGTTTTGCCACAGCTTCTCACGCATCCACGATGTAATACGTTTTATCGCCATCGCCGTTATTATCGCGCCCATTTTTAGCGCCTCACTGCACAGCTTTTTACTCTACGACCAGCAGAATCTGACACTGCTGCCCATCGGTAAATTTTGGGCACTCAACTGGCTCAGCAACAGTTTGGGTATGCTCATCATGGGGGCTTTTTTACTCAGTTGGCGCAATTTCAACAACGATTTGTACAAACCACAATCGCTGCTGGAGTTGCTGCTACTGCTGATCAGTCTGGCTTTGATTGTCCAACTGAGTCTCTCACAGCAAGAAGGTCTCTCCGTGACGCTGTTGCTGTTGCCGGTCATTCCCTTGATTGTCCTAACCGCACTGCGCACCGCTCAACAAGGTGTGACACTAGCCCTTGTTATCATCAGCCTCATGTTGCTGGCGGCGGGCAACCTCTACCTACCCGATTTTCATCAATACGATGATGCCCGACTTTTGATGATTAGCAGCGCCTTGCTTTGGATTGCAGCGATTACCGGCCTGACCGTGGCTGCGGCTCATCGTGAACACCACATAGGTGAACGGCTCTCTTATCTGGCCAGCCACGATGCCCTAACCAAGCTGGTGAACAGCAACGAATTTGAAAACCGACTGCAACGTGCCATCGACTCGGCTAAAAATCAGAACATCAGCCACACGTTGTTGAGTCTGGATCTGGATCGACTGAAACAGATCAATGATAATTGCGGTCACGCCGCTGGCGATGAACTGCTACGCCAAGTCACCGAGGAGTTTAAAAACCGAGTGCGTACCCGCGACACAGTGGCGCGCCTGGGCGGAGATGAGTTCGCCATTTTGCTCGAACACTGCTCCCAGCAACAAGGTTACGAGGTCGGTCACAGCATCTGTGAGTCACTGGAAAAGTTTCATTTTCACTGCAAAAAACGTCACTTTAGCATCGGTGCCAGCATCGGTCTGGTGACCATCGACAACAACGCCAATAACGTCCATGAACTGCTCATGCAAGCAGACGATGCCTGTTATGTGGCCAAAACCATGGGCGGAAATCGAGTCCAGATTTACGATGATAGCGGCCAAAAAAGCGATTGGCAAAACAACACCGCCAGTTGGGCCAGCGCGCTCTCAGCCGGTCTGCAAGACCATCAACTCTGCCTCTATTTTCAGCCCATTCATGCCCTGCGGCGCAGTTCTGCCGCGCGTGGCCAACAAAAAGAGCGCATTTTAGAGCTGCTGGTGCGGGGCAATAACAACGGTGAAATTTTGCTACCAAGTGCTTTTCTGCCTACAGCCGAACGCAATAAATTGATGGCCGATCTGGATCGCTGGGTGATCAAACAGAGTCTACGCTGGATCTCAACTCACGCCGCAGAAGCCAAAACCGTCACCCTGTTTACCCTCAACCTCTCACTGCAATCGTTGAAAGATGAAAACATGCTGCGTTTTATTACCAGCCGCTTGCAGCAATATGAAGTCGATGCAAAACGTATCTGCTTTGAAATCAACGAAGAGGTTCTCAACAGCAATCAGGCGAAAACCAACCGATTTATTCGTGAACTGAAACAGCACGGTTGCCAATTCACCCTAGATCGTTTTCACAATTCCGCCAGCTCCTTGGCCAATCTGCGCGACCACCCCTTTGATTTTGTCAAACTTGATCCACGTCTAACCAAACACATCAGCGAAAACACGCCTGACCGCATTATTCTCAAGGCACTGTTGGAAGTGGCGCAAATGCTAAACCTCAAGGTTATCGCCAGCCACATTGATGATGAAGAGATTTACCAACAATTGACTGAATTGGGGGTTGAATACATACAGGGATTTTATCTCTCGCGGCCACAGGCATTGGAACGGCCCACAAAAAAACCTTAACGCCCCTTCTCCACACGGTCTCGCGCTTCTTCCAGTGTAGTATGACGAATATCCTTTCCTACCACCATATAGACCACATATTCACAAATATTGCGCGAATGATCCCCAATACGTTCCAAAGCACGCGCACACCAAAGCGCCTGCAACGCCCGTTTAATGGTGCGCGGATCCTCCATCATATGGGTGATCAACTGACGCATCACCGCTTCGTATTCACGATTGGTTTTTGGCTCTTCGCCTGCTACTTGCAGCGCGGCTTTAACATCCATGCGAGCAAACGCATCCAGGGCATCGTGCAACAGACGCTGCACCAGCTCTCCCAGATGACCGATGCCAATTAAGTAGTCTTGATCCCGTTCATCAATTGCCATCTTCTCCGCAAACTGACCTAGTTTTTCCGCCTCATCACCAATGCGTTCCAGATCGGTAATGGTTTTAATCATGGTCACAATCACCCGCAAATCACTGGCTGCTGGCTGACGACGCGCAATGATCTGAGTACACTCTTCGTCAATCGCCACCTCCATCGCATTAACTTCATAATCCCCAGTCGCCACCGCCTCACCCAGCTTGGCATCGGCTTCCAACATCGCTTTTAGGCCATTAGAGACCTGTTTTTCCACCAGTCCGCCCATTGCTAGGACTCGATTACGCACCCCCTCCAACTCACTGTTGAACTGCTGCGAAATGTGTTTACCCAAATTCATTTTGTCCACGCCCACTCCTTTCAAGTTAACCATAACGACCGGTAATATAGTCTTCCGTCTGTTTCTGTGTTGGATTAGTAAACAGACTATCCGTGGCACCGTACTCAATCAGATCCCCCATATACATAAAGGCGGTGTAATCCGAAACCCGCGCCGCCTGCTGCATATTGTGGGTCACAATTACAAGGGTGTATTTGGATTTCAGCTCGTAGATCAACTCTTCAATCTTCAAGGTCGAAATTGGATCCAATGCCGAAGCCGGTTCATCCAGCAACAGCACCTCTGGCTCAATGGCCACCGCGCGAGCAATCACCAAACGCTGCTGCTGCCCCCCTGACAAACCAAAAGCACTGTCGTGCAAACGGTCTTTTACCTCATCCCAAAGCGCCGCTCGCCGTAGCGAACTCTCCACTACCTCGTCCAGTAGGCGGCGTTTATTCACTCCCTGCAACCGCAAACCGTACGCCACATTTTCATAAATCGACTTAGGAAAAGGGTTGGGTTTTTGAAACACCATCCCCACTCGACGACGCAGATCTGGCACATCCACCTGCGGAGCGTAGATGTTTTCGCCATCAAGGGTAATTTCACCTTCGATACGACAGCCGTCCACCAGATCATTCATGCGATTAAAACAGCGCAACAACGTTGACTTACCACATCCACTTGGGCCAATAAAGGCCGTAACTTTTTTTTGCGGAATATCCAAATTAATACCGTGCAACGCCCGCTTTTCAGCGTAATAAAGCTGCAAATCCTTCACCTGCAACGAAACCTGCTCCTCTTCCAACTTCAAAGCCGGTCGGGAAGGACTTAAATGACGCACATCAATGGCGTGATTGGCAGAGCTGCTGCCGCTGGTATCGCTCATTAAAAAAACCTCAATTCTCAAGAGAGCGGAATTTTTCCCGCAGACGGTTACGGATGGCAATGGCAGTCAAGTTAAGCATGATAATAACCAGCACCAACAACAACGCCGTCGCATACACCAACGGGCGTGCCGCTTCCACATTAGGGCTTTGAAAACCCACATCGTAAATATGAAACCCCAAATGCATAAACTGCCGCTCCATATGCAAAAAAGGGAAATTGCCATCCAAAGGCAGCGTGGGTGCCAGTTTAACCACCCCCACCAACATCAACGGCGCAACCTCACCGGCTGCGCGGGCGATGGCCAAAATCAATCCTGTCATAATGGCAGGACTGGCCATCGGCAAGACCGTATGCCACAACGTCTCAGCTTTGGTGGCTCCCAACGCCAACGAGCCTTCACGAATGGAGCGCGGAATGCGAGACAAACCCTCTTCCGTGGCCACAATCACCACCGGCAGCGTTAACAACGCCAAGGTCAAAGAGGCCCACAACAATCCGGGCGTTCCAAAGGTCGGCGCGGGAGCCGCTTCGGGGAAAAAGAGCTGATCAATGTTGCCACCCAAAAAATAGACAAAAAAGCCCAAACCAAAAATACCGTAGACAATCGACGGCACCCCCGCCAAATTATTCACTGCAATACGAATCGCCCTCGTCACAAACCCTTGATGGGCGTATTCGCGCAGATAGAGCGCCGCAATCACCCCCAACGGCGTGACCATAATGGCCATCAACAACACCATCATAACGGTGCCAAAAATAGCCGGGAAAATGCCGCCTTCCGTATTCGCTTCACGAGGATCATTGCTGATAAAAGAGCCGATGCTGGCAAAATAAAACCCTAATTTTTGCAGCACATTCATCTCATTGGGGCGGTACGCCTGCACTATTTTTTGCAGCGAAATTTCCACCGTTTCACCGCTCATGACCTCAGCCACCAAACTGTCACGGTTCACCTGATGCAACAACTGATTCAACTCTTTTTGCAGCAGCTCGTATTCGACGTTCAAACGCTGGCGCTCACTCGCCAGCTCACTCTGCTCTGCGGGCGTACTGCCACCGTTTAATTCATACGAACGCGCTTGCAGACGCAAGCGCTCCAATTGATAATTGACCGCCCCGATCTCCGATTTTTGAATTTTTTCAATGCGCTCATAAAAATGGCTGACCCGCTGCAAACGCTGCTGCAATTCAGACCAGAGGCTCTGCTTGGACGAAACCAGCTGGCCACGTTCTTTAACCTGCTTCAAATAACCGTAAAAATTGCCCCACTCTCGGCGCTCCAGCACCATCAACGCATCAGGCTGGCTCTGCTCTTCAATGCCCAATTCCGTGATCCAGACAAAATCAAGCCCCCCAATATCACGGTTGCCAATTTTGAGTAAATAACGCTTAACGCTTTCACGATCATCCGCCACCGTCTGTCCCGACTCACGCAGCAACCCACTGGAGATCAACTCTTCGCTCACCTGTTCACCAATCAAACGCACGGTTTTACCTTGATCGTGATAGCGATACTGCTGCACATCCGCAGGCCAAAAATGCCCCAAACCGCGTACCGCAATCAACAACAACAGCCCCACCACCATCACCACACTGATGCTCACCGCCCCAGCGTTCAACCAGATCCACGGCGTACCGGCTGCAAACCACTTTTTCATTGAGTTTGATTTCATTTTATCCTTGCCCTTACAAATTACTGTATTTGTCGCGCAAACGCTGACGCACCAGTTCCGCCACAGAATTAAAGACAAAAGTCACCATAAACAACACCAACGCGGCCAAAAACAAAATTCGGTAGTGCGAACTGTTCACCTCCGCTTCTGGTACCTCCACTGCAATATTGGCCGACAACGTCCTCATGCCCTCAAAAACGCTGAAATCCATAATCGGTGTATTGCCCGTCGCCATTAAGACAATCATGGTCTCGCCCACCGCGCGCCCCAAACCGATCATCACCGCTGAAAAAATTCCCGGACTGGCGGTCAACAGCACCACTCGAATCAAGGTCTGCCACGGCGTTGCTCCCAAGGCCAAAGAGCCGTAACTGAGGTGTTTTGGTACACTGAAAATCGCATCTTCGGTAATGGAAAAGATGGTCGGAATCACCGCAAAACCCATCGCCAAACCAACAATCAGTGCATTACGTTGATCAAAACCGATGCCCAATTCATGCTGCATCCACATCTGCATATTGCCATCAAACAACAGCCCCTCCAGAGTCGGGCTCAATGCAATGCTGCCCCACCCCACCACAATAACAACCGGTATCAAGAGTGCTGCCTGCCAACCGTCTGGCACACACTGTTGCACTCGCTTGGGCAACCCATGCGTCCAAGCGTAGGCAAACAACAACATCCCAAGGGGCATCAGCAACAACAGGGTAAAGATGCCTGGCAGATTTGCCTCAGCAAAAGGTGCAAGCCAGAGACCGGCCAAAAAGCCCAAAATCACCGTGGGCAACGCCTCCATAATTTCAATCGTCGGCTTAACCACTTTACGCATCGACGGAGCCATAAAATAAGCGGTATAAATAGCACCAAAAATAGCCAATGGCATCGCCATCAACATGGCATAAAAAGCCGCCTTAATGGTGCCAAAGGTCAGTGGAACCAGACTGAATTTAGGTTCAAAATCATTGCTAGCCGAAGAAGATTGCCAGACGTAATCCGGCTCAGAATAGCTCTCGTACCAGACCTCGTCCCACAGCGCGCTCCACGATATTTCTGGGTGCTCGTTGTCAATTGACCAAAGATCAATCACGCCATCATCACTTTCCAACAATAAGCGGTTGGCTCGGGGTGACAAAGCCATCAGCTGCGGCGATCTGCCTAACAAAGGTTGGCTCAACACCAAACGCTCAGAGGTGCTGTGATAAAGCGCCACCTGCCCCGTTTGATCCAGCGCCACAAAGCCCTTACGCCGCTGCTCAGAATGCAGCAGTTGAACCCCGCTTACCATCGGCTCAAATTGACGAATGTGCGTCAACTGAAAGGCATTTTGGGCATCTCTGCTCATAAACCACTGAGAGATAGTGCCCTTGCTGTCTGACACCAGCAGCGACAAAGAACCCAGCAAAAAATCCAAACGACTCAAACGCGCACCGCCTGCCAGCAAATGCACTCGCTGGCTCATCTCTGGTTCGCTTTTATCCGCCAGGGAAAAAACCGTTAATACCCCTTCAGCGGTGGCCACAAAGGCAAATTGCTGCTCTGCATCCAACTGCAAACGTGACACCGTTTGACCATAATCAAGGTGTGCCACACTTTGCTCTTCCAGTGTGAAACCCTCCTCCATCAAATCTTCTTCTTTGAGGTAATAATTCAACACCAAGCCAGCACTGGCGTTGTAACTCAAAAAACTGATGCTCTCCTCGCTGTTACCCACCGCCAATGTTTCAACCGCCGAGCCGTCCTCTCGAAGGATCAGCGCCTCATCACCAAAGGGGTACACCATCTTCGGTGTAATGTGGCGCACATCATTGGGGTAGCTGATCTGATACTGCGGTTTGGCCAGCAATACAGTGCCATTGTCGAGGCCAAACGCCAACAACCCTTGGTTGGCATCCACCTCCACCATGCTGCTGATCTGAGTGCCAGCGGACAGAGGCAGGCGCTCTTTATGCACCGTTTTACCGCTGTGCGTTGCAAAAAAGAGCACGTTGCCCTGCTCATCAATGCGCAGCGCCACCTCATTTTGCTCTTCCAGTGCGAGATAAATCCCTTTGCCTTGCGCCTCCAAACTGTAGTGCTGCAATGGCTCCATGCTGGCAGGCAAAAAGATCGGAAACACCACGTACAGCAGATAGACAAAAATCAGCACAATAGCCGCAATCACGCCAATGCCACCGACAGCGACCAAATAACGCGCCAAATGCTCTTTGAAAGACCTCAGTTTACGGCGCTGTTTACTGCGCTCACTGAATAAGGAGTTTGTTTTAGATGACAGTAGTTCGCTCATGTGAGCAGAATACAAACGTTGTGTAACAGTTTAATGACGTGTCAAAAATGAGCAAAAAAAAGCCCTCACAAGTGAGGGCAAAGAGGAGTTAATAGCCTATTAAAATTTAACTACGCTGTACAAACCCACGCGATCTTTTGTTTTTGTTTCCCCCGTGACAAACCCCGTTTGATCTGTATTGGCGTGATCCACAGCCAGAGAAAACCGCACCTGCTTATTGTAAGCATACTCAGCTCCCACCACATAACGGCTCTCTTGCTCGGTCACACTCACGCCGCTCTGATCGGTGTCGGTCTGTTCAAAACGGGCAAACGCGCCCCATTTATTAAGCTTCAACCACCCCCAGGCAATCACCCCGATATCCGTGGTGGTGACAGAACCCGCCACCTTTTCGTGATTCACATACCCAACACCGATGCGATACGCAGCACCGCCAAAGGTGGCCAAGGTTTGCAACGTGGTCTGCTTCGGCGCATCCAGCACGCCTAATTTTTTATCCCCCAAATAACCATCACGGTAATTGGCATCCAGCGTCAACCCTTTCACAGGATAAATTCCGACCCGCATATTGAGATCCATTGTCTGTGACGGTGAAATTTTGCTGTACCCCGCACCGTTCACCATTGCCACATCGTAGGAGAGAAAACCCGCACCCAACTTACCCGCCAAGGCCACACCGGCATCGGCAGAACTGTCAAATTTTTTCCGATCAACGTAACTTTTGGAAACGTAACGGTGTTTAAATAATTTATCCTCATACCCAACCCAAGGTGTAGCAATCACACCCAAACGAAGCTGAGCTTCTCTGGCAAGTGTGCCTTTCAGATAGGCTTTTTTAACATAAAGTCGCGTCTGCTTGCTGCTCAAACGGGTATCCACCGTCGCATCACTGGTGAAGCCCAAACTCCACACCGGATCAATTTTATACTTTAAAGCAAAATACGCCCGATCCAACGAAACCCCTATTGCCTCTTTACTGGTAACGCCGTTTTTTTCCGCACGTTGCTGAGCGAGCCCCAAAAAGAGCTTGCTGCTCAATTTTAAGCGCCCATTACCACTGTTCGCCACATCAACACCACCTGCCATCGAGGTTGCTGATGCCACGACTAACACCAAGGCACTCAGCACAGACACACTGTTTTTCATCATTTTTTTAGCCATGTTTTCATCTCCTCCGTACTGAATTAGTGTAATTTATGCAAAATTTTCTGCACCACTTTGGCAGGCAGAGGAATGTAACCGTCTTTCAATACCACGCCTTGACCCTCCTTAGAAAGCACCATTTTAATAAATTCGCGCTCCAGAGGTGGCAGGGGTTTGTTGGGGTGTTTATTAACGTAAACGTAAAGGAAGCGCGCCAATGGGTAACGCTTATTGATCGCATTTTCTGGACTGGCCGCAATAAACTCACCGCCTACTTTTTTAGCCAAAGGCACTGCGCGCACACCGGATGTTTTGTAACCAATGCCCGAATAACCGATGCCATTCAAAGACGAGGAGACCGATTGAACCACTGAAGCCGAACCGGGCTGCTCATTGACCCCATTTTTATAATCGCCTTTACAGAGGGCTTTTTTCTTAAAATAACCGTAGGTACCGGAAACCGAGTTACGGCCGTAAATTTGCACTCGGCGTTGCCGCCATGAGCCACTCAAACCCACATCCCCCCATTTTTTAACCTCTTTCGCCGCACCGCATTTGCGAGTGCTGGAAAAAATAGCATCCACATCAGCAATGCTCATCCCCTTGATGGGGTTGTCTTTATGAACATAAACCGCCAAGGCATCAATGGCCACCGGAATGGCGGTGGGTTTATAACCGTAGCGTTTTTCAAACGCAGCCAGCTCTTTGTGCTTCATCTTGCGACTCATCGGCCCTAAATTGGAGGTCGCCTCTGTCAAAGCCGGAGGCGCAGTGGAAGAACCCGCCGCCTGAATTTGAATGTTCACATTAGGGTAATAACGCTTAAAGCCTTCGGCCCACAGGGTCATCAAGTTTGCCAAGGTATCTGATCCCACACTGGAAATGCTGCCAGAAACACCGCGACTGATGCTGTAATCCGGCAAAGCCGTATCCACCTTAACCCCCGCCAACACGGGGGTTGCCAAACAAAAACTGGCACCGAGCGCCGCACACACCGTTTTCATGAACATTGAGAACACCTTCTTGTTTAATGAGTCTGCAAAAGTGTGCGCCACACAGATGACAACACGATAAATATTATGTGAACAAATTGTGACAGAACACCGAACGGCAATCTGATTATGCACGACCACCCAGCGCTGCAAGTGCAGAAACCCGCTCAGCAGAAAAAGAACACGCAAACGTACTCCCCTGACCGCGCTGACTCTCAATTTCCAGATGGGAACCATGCCGAGTCAAAATGTGTTTTACAATGGAGAGACCCAACCCCGTGCCGCCTTTATCGCGTGAACGACCGGCATCCACGCGATAAAAACGTTCCGTCAAACGGGATAGATTCTGCGCTTCAATACCCACGCCCTTATCCCGCACAGAAAACCGCACAGCCTCACCTTCAGCGCACCATTTCACAAAAATACAGCACCCCTCAGGAGTATGCTGAACGGCGTTATAGATCAAATTGGAAAACAGACTGTTCAGCTCCGCCCGATTGCCCAACAACCGCAGCGGTTGGCAAGAGAGCTGAATCACATGCTGACGCTGAGCGCTTAAACGACGTGCGTCTTCACAGAGAGACTCCAACAGCACCGGCACATCCAACCACTCTTCCTGTAAATCCAAAGGCTCCATTTCCAAACGGGAAAGCGTCAACAAATCATTCACGATCTCCTGCATACGCAGGGTTTGACGCTGAATCGCTCTCACGCCCTGTTGACTTTCAGCGGGCAAGGGATCGTCATTCAGCGCTTCAACGTAACCTCGAATCACCGTCAACGGCGTTCTCAATTCATGGGAGACATTAGCCACAAACTCACGCCGAACGCTCTGCAAACGCTGAAAATCACTAACATCACGCACCGTCAACAGATGCCCTTCACCAAAAGGCACAATACGAATGTTAAGCTCCACTTGATTCATAACAGGAGAAGGGATATCCAAACTGTGACTGAAATCCCCTCGGTGAATGTAATCATGAAAGGCCGGATCACGAATCAAATTATCAATGCGTTGACCGTGATCATGAGGGTTTTGAATGTTCAACAAGTGTGAAGCAGCCTGATTGGCCCACTCAATTTCACCGTGATTGTGCAACAAAATGGTGGCATCGGGAATCGCCTCCAAAGAACGATGAAAGCGTTTCAACACTTTTGCCAAGCGCTGCTTACGCATTCGGTTGGTCTGCTGAGTCTGGTACATCTGCTGAATCAGATGTTCCCACAACCCTTTCGATTCAGGGGTTTGTTTTAACTTTCCTCCCTCAACCAACCAACGATTCACTTTATACAACTGACGTAGATTCCAAGCGATATAAAACAACAGCGTCAGATTTAAAGCCCAAACACCGTCATCCAACAGCCACAGCAAAAACAGCCATAACAGCGCCAATAATAACAGCTGCTTTTGCAACTCAGCTCGCCAAACAGAGGCGCTCATTACGTCTGTTTCGAAAAACGATAACCTGCGCCTCGAACCGTCTGAATCAGACCATCCAAATCAAAAGGCGAAAGCACTTTACGCAAACGTAAGACATGAACATCGACGGTGCGCTCTTCTACGTAGGTACTCTGTCCCCAGACCTGATCCAACAGTTGGCTGCGGCTGTAAACCCGTTCCCTATGAGACATAAAAAAGCGCAGTAATTTAAATTCAATCGGCCCCAATGAAACCGGCTTATCCTCCACCAAAACACGGTGAGAACGCCGATCCAAACTCAAGCGTCCAACCTGCAACACGCCGTCATCCGATTGCCCCGTACTGCGCCGCAACAACGCGTGAATGCGCGCCACCAGCTCTTTGGGAGAAAAGGGCTTAGTAACATAATCGTCTGCCCCGGCGTTCAGGCCATGAACTTTGTCGTCCTCCTGCACCCTTGCGGTCAACATAATAATGGGGATCTCAGCACTCAACGGCTCTTTTTTAAGCCGCCTTACCAGCTCAATGCCACTCACATCGGGCAACATCCAATCCATTAAAATCAGATCCGGCACCCGATGAGCAACACTGGCAAACAGACTCTGAGCGCTGTCCGCCAGCGCAACATCAAACCCCGCACGGTTCAGAGTAAAGCTCAGCATCTCCTGAACAGCGGTTTCATCTTCAACCACAAGTAAATGGGTCTGCATGACGGTCATTCTCAAACAATCGTAAAAAAACCATTAAAACCGAACAGTATGACGCTTTTATGACAGGCCACTAAAGATCCATGTAAGCGCCGTTTGTTTTTAACCAACTTTTTCGTTCACGGTAATCAGGCATCACCTTATCCACTTCATTCCAAAAAGCATCCGTATGATTGCGTTGATGTATGTGGCAAAGCTCATGTACAACGATATAATCTATTATTTTCGGCGGGGCCATCATGCACTTCCAATGAAAAAGCAGCGCATTATTTCTACTGCAACTGGCCCAACGATAATTCATCTCTTTTATCTTAACCGTAGCCGGTTCAACCCCCACCTTAGCCGCAAGGGATGCCACCCGCTGCCTGATACGCACCAAGCCTTTGTCAACATAGTAGTCTTTAAAAGCATTTTTAGCAGCAGCAGCCCCCCCTTTTTCTATAAGGTCGCGCCGCAAACAAAAACGCCCTGCTTTTAGTTTTAGGCCACTCTCCTGCTCACTCACCAAGGACAAACGATACAATCGCCCAAGGTATAAAAAGGTCTCACCATTGACCCATTCACGCATAACTGCGGTTGCATTTAGTTCTCGCCATGCAGCAAGGTTTTTGTAAATCCAGAGGCGTTTACTGTCAACAACGGCATCCACTTGTTCAGGGCTGTAGTCCAACGGCGGGCGCACCACAACAGAACCATTACGTTCAATCACAATATCCGTTGTTTTTCGATCACGACCGGCTAACAACTGATAATCAATGTCTCTTATTCGCCTTACCTTCATACGGGCTTAGCCTCAGACATCCCCCGAACAAGTTCATCATGACGGTTCTTTGCCAGCTTCATAATCTCAATCGCCACACGCTCACGGTTTTTCTTAAGCTCATCAATATTCGTTAGCATTAATGCGGTTTTAATGTCACTGCGGGTTTTCTTTTGTTTATCCGCATTACGCCAAAAATCAATACTGCCAATGCTGTTTTGCACTATTTCAACAATGGCCTCCATCAGCCCCTTCATTTTAGATTTAGCATTGTCTGGTACTTCACCATTCTCAAAGGTTTCATTCGCAATATGTTCATAGAAGGTCGTCGCTTCTTTGCTCATACCTTCTTCACCCGCTTTACGACCTTCAAGAGCCCCAGTGCGCAACTTTTCCAGTGCTTCGGCTAATTTCACCCAATCTTCTTGGTGTTGATCAATTAGGTTCTCCACCTTCTCCGCTAAACTTTTATAAAACTCAGGGTCTTCGTCATTATGAACCGTGCAGTGTTTCCGAATCGCGTGTTCCATCTCACTGGCTTT
>JAUZRS010000071.1 GCA_030950195.1 Gammaproteobacteria bacterium
TCCACAAAACCATAAGGGTGCCCCGAGACCCGTCCGACATCGCGCACCACCGCTTTGGCGGCCATCGAACCGTAGGTGATGATCTGCGAGACTTTTTCCGCGCCGTAACGCCTCGACACGTAATCAATCACCCGATCTCGACCTTCAACACAAAAATCAATATCAAAATCGGGCATGGAGACCCGCTCAGGATTCAAAAACCGCTCAAAAAGCAGATCATAAGCCAGCGGATCAATATCGGTTATTTTCAGCGCATAGGCCACCAACGACCCCGCACCGGAGCCACGCCCTGGCCCCACGGGCACATCGTTGTCTTTCGCCCACTGAATAAAGTCCGCCACGATCAAGAAATAACCGGGAAAGCCCATCTGAATGATGACCCCCAGCTCCTCTTTGAGGCGCTCATCGTAGACCACTCTCTGCTGCTCAAACTCCGGCGCAGAGCGATCCAACAAACGATCCAAACGCCACTCCAAACCCTCTTCTGAAAGCTGGCTAAAATACTGCGCCTCGGTCAATCCCTCAGGAATGGGAAAGTCGGGCAGATAATAGGTGCCCAACTCCAGCAGAAAATTGCAGCGTTTAGCAATCTCCACGCTGTTTTGCAACGCCTCAGGCAGATCGGCAAACAACGCACTCATCTCTTCAGAAGAGCGCAAATACTGTTGGTCACTGTAATTTTTTGTCCGGCGCGGATCATCCAAGGTACAACTTTGGTTAATGCAGACCCGCACTTCGTGACCGGAAAAATCCGACGACTGTAAAAAGCGCACGTCGTTACTGGCCACCAAAGGCACCTGCTGCTCTGCCGCCAAGGCCACCGCAGCGACAATGTACGCCTCCTCTTGCGGTCGTCCTGTGCGCTGCAACTCCAAATAAAAGGCATTGGGAAAACAGACTTGCCAGCTTCCCAGCCGCTCTGTTGCCAACACCTGATTACCCGCCAACAGCGCCTGCCCCACATCGCCCTCACGCCCCGCCGACAATGCCAGCAAACCCTGACAGCTCTCTGCGTTCAACCAATCGCGCTGCAACACCGGAATGCCGCTCTGCTGGCCGTGCTGATAACTGCGCGACACCAGCCGTGAGGCACTCAAATAACCGTCGCGGCTCATGCAAAGCAAAATTAAACGAGACACCCCTTCGCCTTCCGTCGCCTGCACCCAGACCTCCACGCCAAAAATCGGCTTGAGACCCGCAGCCAGAGCAGCACGCTGAAACTTCACCATCGCAAACATGTTGCTCTGATCCGTCAGCGCCACGGCGGGCATCTCCAGCTTGGCCACTTCGGCCATTAAGGGTTTGATGCGGTTGAGACCATCAACCAAGGAGTATTCGGTGTGCAGATGCAGATGGACGAAGGAGGTCATATTGGCTCAATAACGATGATTGGGCCGACGAGTTTAAGGCTAAAAGGGCTATGAAGAAAGGCTGAGGGAATGCGCAGGGCAACTCAAAACGTGGCTAAGAGGAGGTTATTTTTTTCATTTTTTCAATCAAAGCCCGCTCTGCTTGCGGCTCCTCACTGCTGTTGCGGCACAATTCAGCCTTCTTCTCCAGCTCATCCTGCTCGGCTTCCAAACTCAGCAACGAAGCAGGTTCCACCACCGGTTCGTGGCTCACCTTATAAGCCACTTCCAGTAAATTGACTTTTTTAGTTACCCCAACCAAAGTGGCTTCAATCACCGCGATGTGTTTTTCATAGGCCAGCAATTTTTTTTTCAGGTCCCACAGAGCAACTGCCGTATAAACCAGCAACGACAGGACAATAAAAAACAGCAGCAGGGGCAACACAGTCATCAAAATTCCTCAGAAAGGTCTTGGTCAAGCAAGCGAGACAGCTCAACCAAAATCAACAAAAATCCTTCTCGGCTAACAATACCATGAATGTAACGAGCAGACTCTTCATTACCCACATTAGGCGGTTTGCCCACTTCATCCTGTTGAACCTCAACCACCTCACCGACGCTGTCAACGATGATCCCCACCGTTTGCTGATCCATTTCAACAATGATGATACGGGTTGACTCATCGGTTTCTCTGGATGGTAAACCAAAGCGGTTTCGAGTATCAAGAACACTGACCACATTGCCGCGCAAATTGATGATGCCCATCACATATTCTGGCGCACCTGGAACGGGAGCAATGTCAGAAACCCGCAACACCTCCTGCACCTGCATCACATTGATGCCGTAACACTCGCCTTCCAGATAAAATGTAACCCATTGCGCTTCGTAAAGAGAATCGACCTCAACCGCAGCATTCATAACAGCTCCCTAACTTACAAGGTTATTGGTGATGTAGTGATGATATTGCTCATGACTTCTTGAATAACCGTCCAAGTGAGACACCGGAAGAGACAACATGCTGGCGTTTCTTAGCTTGGTATCCACTGAAATCACATCACCGTGCAGGTAATCGCCATAACGTTCTTTAATATCCCGTAATGAACGTCTTGAAGCGTTGGTACGCCGATCGTACATGGTGGGCAAAACATGCCAATTCACTTCTGGCTTGGTCTTTTTTATCATCTCAATGGTGGAGTCCATTTTAGCCAAACCTTGCAGAGCCAAATATTCGGTCTGCACCGGCACCACCAATACATCACCTGAATAGATCACATTGATCATAATCAACCCCAGCGTGGGCGGGCTGTCAATCAAGATAAAATCGTATTGATAGACAAATTTTTCCATGTTTTTTTGCAGCACCGTACCCATGCCTTGTTTTAACCCCAGATCCCGCTCCAACATCGCCAAAGCTGAACAGGCTGGAATCAAATCCAACTTATTTACCTCGGTTTGCAAAATCAATTTGGAAGGCGAAAAGGCTTTATCTTGAAACAAAGCATAAGAACAACGGCTGGAACGCTCAGGAGTCAGGCGAAAATAAGAGGTCATGGAGGCATTCGGGTCTACGTCAACCAGCAAGACTCGATAGCCCATTTGCACCAAAATTCCGCCAATGGAGACCACCGTGGTGGTTTTACCAACACCGCCTTTTTGACTCGCAATGGAAATTATTTTTGCTTTCATAATCAGTGGTAATTTCTCGATCTTAACATGGTTGGAATATCAAGGATTAAAGCCACATTGCCATCCCCCGTGATGGTCGCACCGGCCAAACCAGTCACACCATTTAAAAAAACCCCCAAAGGTTTGATTACCACCTCTTCTTGACCGATGACCTGATCCACGACAAAACCAATGGATTGATTACCCGCTTGAATCATAATCACCTGCTCATCTTTTGCCTCTCGCCCTATCATCATATAATCAAATGACAACCAGGTTTTTAAAAAGAACAGCGGGGGTGCTTTGCCACGGTTTAAAATCACATCTTTACCTCCAACCACACTGCGTTTTTTTGTGTTCAGCTCAAAAATCTCATTTACAATCGATAGAGGTAATGCATATTTTCTGCCATTAACCACCACCATCAAGGTCGGCAATATCGCCAGAGTCAAGGGCAGTTTAACCACAATATTCGTGCCTTTAGCCAGCGTTGACTCTATCTCAATACTGCCATTCAATTTGGCAATGCGGGTTTTCACCACATCCATGCCCACCCCACGCCCCGACACATCTGAGACACTCTCTTTGGTGCTAAACCCTGGCATAAAAATCAATTCAAAACACTCAGAATCCGTCATAGTAGAGGCTTTTTCATCACTGATAATGCCTTTTTTAAGCGCCTTAATTTTTAACTGTTCAACATCAAGGCCTTTACCATCATCCGTTATTTTTAGCAGAATATGATCACCCTCTTGCTCTGCCGAAAGCACCACCTTACCGACACGATGTTTGCCTTTTTTCTCACGTTCGGCTGGCGTTTCTATGCCATGATCGACGGAGTTGCGAATCAAATGAATCAATGGGTCAGACAACTCTTCCACCAAGTTTTTATCCAGATCGGTCTCTTCACCCAATAAAACCAAATCAACCTCTTTATTCAGAGAACGTGACAAATCACGAATCATACGAGGAAAACGACCAAAGACCTTTTTAATCGGTTGCATTCGCGTTTTCATCACCGCAGATTGTAAATCAGCGGTGACAATGTCCAAATTCGAAATGGCTTGAATCACTTTTTTATCGTTAAAATTATCCCTCAAAGCAGTTAAACGGTTGCGCGACAAAACCAGTTCACCGACCAAATTCATAATGTCATCCAAACGACGGGTATCCACCCTGACCGTGGTATCTGCTTTTTTAACCGTACTGGGTTTTTTCTCTTTTCTCGTCACAGCCAGTGCTGCTGATTGACTTTTTTCAACCTTAGTCACCTGCGGCGGCGCTTCTGTCATATCTGTGCTCGCCTGCTTGTCCTCTTTTTTTGCATTCAGGGTATCTAAAAGCTGCTCAAACTCTTCCTCCGTAATGGTCTCTGCCAAGCTGTCACTGCTTATTACAGACTTTTCAGTCGACTCCATTACCGATGCTAACCCAGAACTTTTTTTCTCCCTCCTTGATAAAGAGGCCGTAATCATGGCTTCAAGCTCGGCATCATCAGAATCTGAAAATGCCTCGCCTGCCACCTCAACGTCTACCATAGCCTTTTCAACGAGCTGATCCCCAGCCTCATGGCAAGAGAGCAAATACTCATTTAGCTTATGGATCAACTCATCATCTTGGCTGGGTTCCTCATTGCCCTCTCTTAAGGCACTTATAATCACATTAACGTAATCTGAGCCTTGCAAAATAAGATCCATCAAACCAGAATCAATTTTTATTTGAGACTGGCGCAGTAAATTAAAAATATCCTCCAGCTTATGACAGGAATTTACCAAAGATGAAAAACCTAAAAAACCCGCCCCACCTTTAATGGTGTGAAACCCCCTGAAGATGGAGTTTAATATTTCACTGTTTTCTGGGTCTTTTTCGAAGCCTAATAACTCATCACCCAAGCGCTCTAAAATCTCAGATGTCTCAATCAAAAAATCTTCTAAAATTTCATCATCCACATACGATGTCATGAGTGCTCCTAAAACCCCAAGCTGGACAGAAGATCATCCACTTCATCTTGACTTTTCAAGCGGTTACCCTCCTTTCTATTTGGCAGCAGAGGACCAAAACCATTGCTTTTCACAGGCTCATTCACCTCATTTTTTTGACCCACATCGGAACCCGCAACAGAGACAATGCCAACCAACTTGTCTTCAGCTTCATTAACAATATCAATCACCTGTCGAATCAATTGGCCACTTAAATCCTGAAAGGATTGAGCCATTAAAATATCCTGAAAATGCCCACCCAAACTCTTATTTTTCACTTTCATATCTTCAATAAAGAACGAAATATCCGACACTAAACTCTTAAATTCATCTACCGAAAGATCACGTGTTAAAAATTTATTCCACTTCACTTGAATCTTATCAATTGAAGTATGAATTCCATCCACAATGGGCAAACCTGCCTCAACGGATTGCAGAGATTTATGCGCTGACTGCTCGGTTAATTCAATCACATAAGAGAGTCTATCTTTTGCATTGGAAATGGATTCAGAGGCCAATTTTTCAACCAGCGGATCGCCTCTCAAGTCACGCAAGGATTCGTGCATGGTACGAGTTAAACGACCAATTTCTTCAAATATTTTCGCTTCTCTTAAAGTAGTCAACTCATCAATCAAGCGATTAACTTCACTGGCATCACCGCCCTCCAAGGCTTTAATAAGGCCATTTGTCCTATCAAAGTACTCTTGATTTGAAACAGATGCGGAAGACACCCTCTGTTACGCCTCTATTCTTTCAAAAATCTTGTCAATCTTCTCTTTGAGTGTCACCGCCGTAAATGGCTTCACAATATAACCGTTAACACCCGCTTGAGCCGCCTCGATAATCTGCTCACGTTTTGATTCTGCCGTCACCATTAAAACAGGTAACCCTTCTAAACGTTCATCGGCACGCACCGCTTTTAACAGCTCGATGCCCGACATACCAGGCATGTTCCAATCGGTCACCAAAAAATCAAAATTTCCTGCTTGCAAAATCGGCAAAGCCGTACCACCGTCATCTGCCTCTTCGGTGTTATTGTAACCAAGATCCCTCAATAAGTTTTTAATGATGCGGCGCATAGTAGAAAAATCATCTACTACTAAAATTTTCATATTTTTATCCAAAACAGACTCCTTAATTGATTCGGTTATTTGACCCAGTCACCCAACCTAGCCCTTAACCTAATCAGTGCTTGACCATGAATTTGACACACTCTTGATTCACTAACACCCAGTATCGCTCCAATCTCTCGCAAATTAAGCTCATCATTGTAATACAATGACATAACCAAACTTTCACGATCAGGTAAATTATTTATCTCTTTTTTAATGTCATTAAAAAAATCTTCTCGATGAATATGGCTCATCGGCCCTCTATTTTTCTTATCCTCGGGAATATATTGTATATCACCTTGAGACTCATCAGCTTGATCCAAGCTAAACACACGAGAAGCCAAACTTTCTTTTAATATCTTATGGTAATCCTTTAAGGATATATCCATTTTTTTTGCCACATCGCAATCTTTCGCATCTCGCCCTATTCTTTGTTCTAATTTCCTGAGAACTTCTGATGCTTCTCTCGCTTTACGATGCACAGATCTTGGAGTCCAATCCGACTTACGAATTTCATCCAACATTGAACCTCTGATCCGAATACCAGCATAAGTATCAAAACTGGCTCCTTGCGAAGAGTCATAATGACGATGCGCTTCCAAAAGCCCAATCATGCCTGACTGAATAAGATCTTCGACTTGAACATTGGGAGGCAATCGATTCAACATATGAAAGGCTATTCTTTTCACTAATTTAGCATGTTTGGAAATAATATCGTTTTGGTCACCCTGCTGAATAGCGGTGTACATCGCATGAGCATTCATAATGACACCTCACTTTTATCAGCATGATAATGAATCAAACGCTCTGCAAAAAACTCCAAATTACCTTCTGATTTTTTTGGAAATGGCCATTGACTTATTTTCTTAGCAATGTTTTTTAACGCCATCGAAGCTCTGCTTCTTGGGAAAACTTCTACCACAGAGCGTTGTTTCTGAATTGCTTTTTGAAAACAAGCATCATATGGAACCGAACCTAAATAGATCAAGTTGACATCCAAAAAATGATCTGTAACCTTCACCATCTTTCGATACAGATCAAGACCATTTTGCACTGACACAGTCATATTAGAAATCACATAAAATTTGTTAACATTATGCTCTTTACTTAAAACTTTAATCATTGCATACGCATCTGTTATTGATGCTGGCTCATCACAAACAACCACAATAACCTCCTTGGATGCTCTAGAAAATGCCAAAACACTCTCACTCATCCCTGCTGAAGTATCAATAATCAATGTATTCACAGGGTTGCAGATGTTACTAAAATCCCGAATAATCCCTGCTGTTTGCACTGAATCCAATCCTGCCATTTTTTCTATGCCTGATGATCCAGGTACAATTTTTATGCCTGATGGACCATCGATAATAATTTCATTAATCGTCCTCTCACCCGAAATCAGATGCGAAAGATTGTATTTTGGATACAGGCCTAATAAAACATCAATATTAGCCAAACCCAAATCTGCATCCATTAACATCACATCCCCACCTGAAATAGAGAGGGAAACGGCTAAATTAGTCGAAAGATTAGTCTTTCCAACACCACCCTTACCACTAATAATAGAGATAACTTTAATCGGCCCTTGATTAAGCACCCGTTTCAAACCAACCTCTTGATCCGCCTTTTTTTCAAACATTCACATGTGCCTTGATGCTTTTTTTATGAGCATAAACAAATTTATTTGCCCCCCCAGACTCTGTCAGCCCCTCCATTATTATATTTTTTCTTGCTACCGAAATGTCTTCAGGAATTTTTTGACCTGAACAGAGATACGAAATAGGAAGGTTACGCTTTATGCAAGCCGACAAAAAATCGCCGTATAAAATAGCTTCATCCAGCTTTGTAATCACACAACCTGCCAGAGAAACATCTTTAAAAGCACGAATCGTATCATCAAGCGTGACGTATTGTGTGCTGGCAGAAAGAACCAGATAATTTTTCAACAATGGGTGACTGTCTTTAATAATATCAAGCTGAGTTGTCAATCGAGAGTCCTTCTGACTCAGACCTGCGGTATCAATCAAAACCAATTTTTTATCATAAAGTTTGTTTAATGTACTGGAAAGCTCTTCTTTATTTTCCACAAAATAGAGTGGTATATTCAATATTCTTGCAAAGCTGCTCATCTGATCATGTGCTCCCACACGCACATTGTCGATGGTAACCAAAGCCAAACTATCACTGCCATTTCGAATCGTATAAAGAGCAGCAAGCTTGGCTATTGTGGTTGTTTTCCCCACACCTGTCGGCCCTACGAATGAAAAAATACCACCACTGTCAACCAAATCATCATTCACAACAGAAAGATCTGCTTCTATGTGTCGTAAAATCCGACTGACGTTATTATTAAAGTCCAAATTCAATATTTTTTCATCAATGGATTCTTTATAAATGTCTTCTTTCAGACCCAAAGACCTAAAATATTCAAAAACCTCTTCTGCCAAAGGACTCTTAAGATAGTCTTTATCACTCCCCACCGAGCCATTTAACAGAGACTTTAAGCTCTTAATGTCACAGCGCATCTCTTCCATCATCATTTTTTGTGATAAAAATTTATTTTCTTTATCAAGTTGATCATTGGACCAACTTATTTTTTCATTATGCTTAACACTGCTCTTAGGTAAGGAGGTAGGGTTGTTGAATTTTTTTATCTTATTTAAAACTCTATTTTTTTCTGAAACGTCACTTTCCGACCGATTTGGTTGAATTTTGTTTTTATTGAATTCACTCTCGTCATAATCAATCGCAACAACGACTTCGACACCCTCACTTACATTGCGTGTTGATAAAATAACTGAATCAGCCCCAAGCTCCTCTTTAATCGCCTTCATCGCACTGCGAATATCGGGTGCTACAACACGTTTAATGTTCATATCTGATGTCTCGTATCATTCATTGGATGTTATTACCAATGGTGGAAATAATTTTTATCTGCTTATGATCTGGTATTTCGTTGTAGCTCAAAATAACCAACGACGGAATAGCGTGTTTTAACCACTTAGCCATACCGTTTCTCAACGGTGGCGATACAGCCAAAACAGCAGGCTCTCCTCTGACCTCTTGCTGCTGAGTAATCTCATTCAATGCTCCATGCAGCCTTTCTGCCATGTTCGGCTCCAGCACAATAGTCTCATTATTCATATCTTGAACTGAGTTTTGCAACAACTGTTCCAATGCTGAGTCCAAAGTAATGACAGGTAATTTTTCATCTACCCCATTGATTTCTTGAACAATAATTTTACCTAATGCCACACGAACGTGTGCGATCAACACATTAGGCTCTTGAGTACGCGACGCAAATTCACTCAAAGTCTCAACAATGGTTCGCATATCCCGTATCGGCACCCCTTCCGATAACAGACTTTTTAACACCTTCACCACAACCGCCAGCGACAACATGTTCGGCACCAAACCTTCAACTAATTTTGGTGCCGTTAACGTCAAGCGATCCAATAATTGTTGCACCTCTTCATAACCCAATAATTGTGCTGAATTCGACTGCAACACCTTGCTCAGGTGGGTTGCAATCACCGTACTGGCATCCACCACCGTATAACCCAAGGTCTGCGCATGATCTTTTTGCTGCGCCTCAATCCATAACGAGTCCATACCAAACGCAGGGTCCTTGGTTTCAATGCCTTGCAAGGAGCCATAAACAGTACCTGGGTCAATGGCCAATTCTCTATCACTGTAAATTTCGCCTTCACCTGCTAATACACCCGATAAATTAATCCGATACACATTGGGTAACAGTTCCAAATTGTCACGAATGTGAACTGATTGAATCAAAATACCCAGCTCCTGAGACACCTTTTTACGCACCCCCTTAATCCGCTCCATCAACTGCCCGCCCTGCTCTCGATCCACCAGTGAAATCAAACCGTAACCCACCTCTAAACCGATCGTATCCAATACCGGCACATCATCCCAACTCAATTCTTTCAGCTCTGCCACCGCCTCTGCTTCAAGATTCTGCTCAGGCAGCGGCTCCAATGCAGCCTCTCGATCACGTTTATTAAGTAGATAAGCAGCGCCCCCTAAAAGAGTCGCTAATGTCAAAAAAGCAACGTTTGGCATTCCCGGAATAATGCCGATACCACCCAAAATACTCGCTGTTACAATAAGTGGTTTTGGGTTACTGAACATCTGATCACTGATCTGTTTGCCCATATCTTGAGCGGATGACACACGAGTAATAATCATCGCTGCTGCAGTTGACAGCATCAGGGAAGGAATTTGTGCCACCAATCCATCGCCAATAGTCAACAAGGTGTAGTTGTGCATCGCCTCATCAAACGAGAGATCATGCTGGCTCATACCAATGGACAGACCACCAATCACATTGATAAATAAAATAATAATTCCAGCCACCGCATCACCACGTACAAATTTATTCGCTCCGTCCATCGAACCATAAAAATCAGCCTCCTGCGCCACATCTTTGCGTCGTTGCAATGCTTCATCTTGCCCGATCAAACCGGCATTGAGATCCGCATCAATCGCCATCTGCTTACCAGGTAGCGCATCCAAGGTAAAACGCGCCGACACTTCAGCAATACGCCCTGCACCTTTTGTCACCACGACAAAATTGATGATCACCAATATAGAAAAGATCACCAAACCAACGGCGTAATTGCCACCAATAACAAACTCACCAAAGGCTTCGATGACCTTGCCAGCAGCTCCCGTTCCCGTATGCCCCTCCAGCAAAACCACCCGTGTTGAAGCAATGTTCAAAGAGAGTCGCATCAGAGTCGCAATTAACAAAATGGTTGGAAATGCAGCAAATTCCAGTGGTCTGGCCACATAAATAACCACCATCAAAATAATAAGAGACAAAGCAATATTAAAAGTAAAAAAAAGATCCAGCAAAATGGCAGGCAGTGGCAAAATCATCATCGCCAAAACAATAATGACCAACAGAGGTGCTACCAGGCCCTGGTTGAGCATCTTTTTTAACAATGTAAGAGCAGATGAGTTCATAACCTGTTTCTCCATGACTTTTTATTTGAATGGCTCAACTTGATACTCATGGGGTATCTCAGGTTGAGGGATTGGAGGAGCTTGCTTACCCGCAGCCCGAGCTGCCCGCAGTTGAAAGACAAAAGCCAAAACTTGAGCCACGGCCATATAAAGAGGCCCAGGAATGGCTTCGTTTAAATCAGTATTAACAAACAGCGACCGAGCCAAGTGTGCAGACTCAACCACTTCCACCTCATGCAGTGCAGCTACTTCCTGAATTTTATGAGCAATCAAATCTGTACCTTTAGCGACTAACAGCGGTGCTCGCATGGTCTCTTGGTCATAACGTAGCGCCACTGAGAAATGGGTAGGGTTAACAATAATAACATCGGCATTCGGCACCTCTTCCATCATTCTTGATTGTGCCATCTCTTGTTGCAGCTGCCGAATTCGGGACTTGACCTCTGGCTTACCCTCTGTGTCCTTCATCTCGTCACGAATTTCTTGCTTGCTCATTTTTAATTTTTTCTTATGCTGAAAAAGTTGAAAAGGCACATCAATAAATGCAATAACCACCAAACCCATAGCAAAAAAAATCAAACTCCAAACCAAGAGTTCGAAGGTCTGTTCCAAGCTGACAAAAAACGAGTATTGGGATAGAGACAAAAGTTGACCCAAGGAATCAAAAATAACCCACACAGCAACAAAGGAAACTAAAACAAACTTCAAAAAAGCTTTTAACAACTCCACCAATCCATTTATAGAAAAAATACGTTTCAAACCAGCAAAAGGATTCACTTTATTTATTTTAAAAGAAATGGATTTGGCACTGAATGCCCAACCACCCAAAAGCAGGGGCGACACAGCAGCGATAAAAAACATCAACAGCAAAAAAGGCAGAAGAATCATCACAAAATCCACCATCGTTTTTGACATAGAAGCATACAAATAATTTATATCACGGACACTTTGCGCTGAAATTACAAAGGAGCCCGTCAAAACAGCTTGCAGCTGCTCCAACATAGAGGAGCCTAAAAACCAAATCCCCACAGAGCCAAACAGCGTCATGGTCATGGTGGCCAAATCTTTGGAACGTGCAACTTGCCCCTTCTTTTTTGCATCACTTAACCGTTTGGGGGTCGGGTCTTCTGTTTTATCCTGACCGGATTCATTTTCTGCCATAACGAATTAGTGCAACACCACTGTTCTAATAAAATGAAAGCCCGCATCGACATAACCCTCAAATAAGGAAGGCAGTGCAGGCAGCGTTAACAGCAAAATCAGATAACCGGAAAGAATACCAATGGGAAACCCTATTGAAAAAATATTCAATTGAGGCGCTGCGCGTGTGATTACCCCCAGTGCCAAAGTAATGGTTAACAACGTCGCAATAATCGGTAGGGCTATCTGCAATGATGCCTTAAAAATTAGGCCAGCCCATTGCACCAACTGTAAAAAATCACCTGTATCAACCCCCTTAACAGAGACTGGTAACAGGGTAAAACTTTCAAAAATCACCGTAATTAATACCGTATGGCCGCCATACACCAAAAACAGCAACGTACCCAAAATGAGTAAAAACTGTGAAATCACCGGCACACTAACGCCGTTTTGTGGGTCAATCATGGATGCAAATCCCAACCCCATCATCGATGCAATCTGATGACCGGCCAACACCAAAATTGAAAAAACCAACTGCATAACAAACCCCATCATCAAGCCAATCAAAATCTGCTGAATGGAAATCAACAAAGCTTGCCAAGTTAAAACACCCACTTGTGGTACATCAGGTAACAACGGTGCAATCAACAGCGTAATCGAAAAAGCCAATAACACGCGAATTCTAACCGGCAACAGACGGGTACCAAACAGAGGCATAGAGATAAACAACGCTGAGATACGCAAAAAAGGCCAAAAAAAACCGGCAACCAAGGCCGTCAATTCAGCACTGTTAAAGGTCATTTTCTCAACCAATCATGTAAGGTATGTTTTCAAACAGGTTGCGAGTAAAGTTTATCAACAGCGCCAACATCCAAGGCCCCGCAAACAACAGCGCCACCACTAAACCCAATAATTTAGGGATAAAACTTAAGGTCATTTCATTAATCTGGGTTGCCGCCTGAATCAGGCCAACCAACAGACCAATCACTAGAGCAGAAATCAATAAGGGCGCAGCCATCAACGCCGTTACTCGCAGTGCTTGTTGCCCAATGTCCACCACCATTTCCGGTGTCATTATGAGGTTCCCAGATAAAAACTGGAAGCCAGCGTGCCCATAATCAAACTCCAGCCATCAACCAAAACAAACAGCATTAATTTAAAGGGCAATGAGATGATCATCGGTGACAACATCATCATTCCCATCGCCATTAAAACACTGGCCACCACCAGATCTATCACCACAAAAGGGATAAAAATAATAAAACCAATTTGAAAAGCTGTTTTCAACTCACTGGTAACAAAGGAAGGAATCAAAATAGAAAAAGGTGTCTCTTCAGGAATGGCAATGTCTTCATGTTCGGAAATATTAACAAACAGAGCAATATCATCTTCGCGAGTCTGAGCCAACATAAACGCTTTAATCGGTTTGGCAGCCCTCTCCAATGCTTGCGACTGTGTGATCTGCTCTTCCATATAAGGCTGTAATGCATCGCCATACACTTTATCGAACACCGGACTCATAATAAAAAAGGTTAAAAACAGAGAGATACCGAGTAAAATTTGATTAGACGGTGTTTGCGCTGTGCCCAAAGCCTGCCTTAAAATAGCCAAGACAATGATGATTCGAGTAAACGAAGTCATCATCAAAATCATTGCTGGCAGCAGGCTCAAAGCGGTCATAACGGCCAATATTTGCAAACTGACGGTGTAAGTCTGCTCACCGTCAGCCCCAGGCGTCATGGTGACTGCTGACATGGAAAAATCTTGAGAAAATCCCTGCTCAGATAAAATCAGGCAAACAACAGCCAGTATGTACTTAATAAGCTGAGCTTTCATGACAGGCTCTTTTCTGGTTTAGAGCTTATCTCTGGCTGATCCGCTTCAATCGGTTTTTTTAACCGATGCAACGTATTAATGCGATCTTGGCTGATGCCAAGCAAAATCTGTTCATCACCGATTTGAACCAAGACCGCTTTCTGTTTACTGCCGAAGGGCAGAACAGAAACCACTTTAAATTTTTTATGCATATTTGCACTAACTGGATTAAACCTCTTAACCACATACGCCACGGCAAACATCAACAACAACACCAAAATAAAGGAACCCAGCAACCGATACACCGACTCGTATGGCAGTACGTTAGCAACCACGTTAGTGTCTATTTCAGCTTCGGCCAACAATCCACCCGAAAACAGCAAGCAAAAACAAACAACAAAAAATTTATCTCGAAAATAAAACATTATTTTATATTCTTGATCCGTTCAGAAGGGCTGATAATATCGGTCAACCGAATACCAAATTTTTCATTCACCACCACAACCTCGCCATGGGCAATCAAAGTACCATTCACCATCACATCCAAAGGCTCACCAGCGAGGCGATCTAATTCTACAACCGAGCCTTGGTTTAATTGTAATAAGTTTCGAATACTAATGAGAGTACGACCAATTTCCATCGCGATGGTGACAGGAATATCCAAAATCACATCAATATTAATGTCCACCTCAGCGTCGCTATTGCGACTACCGTCATCGGTCAAAGGTTCTATCTCTGCACGTTCAGCCACCGCCACCGAAGGCCTCGTTTGCTGCTCCTCTTGCATCGCCTCGGCCCACTGATCTTCAACCTCAGGCTGCGCTCCAGATTCCTCAATGCTCATATTTTATAACTCCTGAAGTGGATCACTCGGCTGGTTCACTCGGACAACTTCGTCTATTTTTAAGGCGTATTTCTCTCGTGAAACACCATAATGCCCCTTCATAATAGGAATATCTTCCGCCATTAAAAAATTCACCTCCGGCATCTCAAAAGGTATAATGTCACCTTTCTTTAACTCCTTCACCTTACGCAATGGCATATCCACTTCCACCAGAGTACTGCTGACTTCCACTTTTGAGCGCATAATTTCCTCACGTAGAGAGTTATTCCAACGGTCATCTCGATCCATCTGATCGCTGTGCATACCGGCATCCAACAACGATCTAATCGGCTCAATCATCGAATAAGGCATGGTGAAATGCAGCTCCCCACCACCTCCTTCAAGCTCGACTCGAAAGCTCGACACCACCACCACCTCACTGGGACTGACAATGTTGGCTAAATTTGGGTTAACCTCATGATTCAAATGAGTAAAAACAATGTCTAACACGGGTTTCCACGCTTTTGATAAACCTTTAAACGCTTCTTCTAATAAAATCTTTATGACCCTTAATTCAATTTGAGTAAACTCACGCCCCTCAATTTTTACCGGAAAACGACCATCTCCCCCAAAAAAATTATCCACTATAGCAAACACCAATTTAGGGTCCACCATAAACAGAGCCGTGCCACGTAAAGGAGCCACTCGCACCAAAGTCAAACTGGTTGGCACATACAAACTGTGTACGTACTCTGAAAACTTCATCATCTGTACGCCCTCTACCGAAATATCTGCTGAACGGCGCAACATATTAAAAACACTGATTCTAAAATAGCGAACAAAACGTTCATTTATCATTTCTAAAGTCGGTAAACGCCCTCGCACAATCCGGTCTTGATTGGCAAAATCATAGTTGCATGCACCTCCCTCTAAAGCATCTTTAGGTTCATCGATATCAACCTCACCACCGTCCACCCCGTGCAGTAACGCATCAACCTCTTCCTGACTTAAAATGTCTTTTGTCGCCATTTTATTGCATCACAAATTTAGTAAAAAAAAGAGCCTCAATATCAACTTTTTCGCCTCGTTCAGACAAGACTTTTTTTACCGCTTCCAAGGCTTTACTACGCAATATTTCTTTAGATTTAACATCCCCTAACTTCTGCGATTTCTGCTCGCCAAACAGCATTAATAAACTGTTACGAATTTCTGGAATATGACGTTGAATCGACTCTTCGCTGTCGTCGTAATAGGTCAAAATAGAAACGGCAATTTGTAAAAACTTCGAACTACTGCCACCCATTAAATTCACCGTAAAAGCCGGATCTAGCTCTACATAAATAGCATTGGCCAGTGGTTTTTTACTCACACTGGGTTCAACAGCAACAGCAACAGCAACAGCCTCTGTGGTAGCTAGCACTGAATTAGACTCTCCCCCCATAAAAAACAGAGTCCCGCCCACACTCAAAGCAACCAGCAATAGAGTTATCCCAGCAAACATCAACATATTATTTTTAGGTTTTTCTGCTTGCTCTGAATCAACGCTCTCTTTTTCGTTTGCCATTTTGACCACCTCATCCCTTCTAAAAGATTCAATGACTGGAAAGCAATCTAAATGCCAATAAAAAATATTATATACTTTTCAATGATTTACAACAGCCTATAGCCGAGGCAACCGTTTTTTGACAGACTAAAAAGGCCGATTACAAAAAAATTAAGACGAAAAAAAACCTCACCCACTGCTCGGCTGCAACGGTCATGAGGTTGTTTTAAATGGACTTAAGCGTAAAAATCGATGGCACTCAATGTGATATTAAGCTGATTTTGGCTAACCGTGGCCTGAGCAACGTCTTGATCATTTTCAGAGTCCAGCGCAGAACCCTTTCCTGACTCATTTTGCTGGAATCCATGACTATTTTGCGACCCCAACTGAAAACCCAAACTCGTATTATTTTCCATTGACAACATCTCATGCAAACGAGGAAAAGCCCGCTCCAAGGCCTCTTTGACTTCGCGCTGTTCGGTGTGAAAGACCACCTGAGTCCCCGCATCATCGACCTGAATCTGCACATCCAATTTACCCAACTCCGGTGGATCAAGACGAATTTGAATGTGATTTGCCTGCTGTTGCAGCAATGCCTGCACCCGCTGTCCAACCGCAGCCCCCCATTCAAGGTGACGCACCGCAACGGACAGACGCGCCTCACCGTTCGCTTCAGGCAGCGTTTGAACTCGATCAAACAAAGCCACCTGAAGATCCGTGGTCACGCTGTCCGTTATACCGTCACCCACCATAGAATTGACTGTCAGTAACGCCTCAGCCTTATCCACATTAGGCAATGCCATAACCCATGCTTCCGGTAACGGCGGTGTTATAGGAGCAAGCGGCATTTGATTGACTGGTAATGGCTCACCGGTCAGGCTTTCTGGAAGCAAAAAAGGCGTTACCTCCACCTGCTGCTGCACAAGCCCTTCGACGGATAGAGGCTGCGTAGGAAACTCTGGCAAAGAATCCAATAACGCTTGCGGTGATTTTTTTTCCAAAGAATTTAAAGATTTTAACAGTTGCGAAAAAGGCGAAGCCACGCCGTCGCTGGTTGAATCAGGAGAAAATACAGCACCCTCTTCAGAAGAAGAGGGTGCTGTTAATGCAGCAGAAGGGGTTGGTGGTATCGAAATCACAATGCACTCCTAGTGGTTTACCCACTTGAAGTGCAAAATACAGGCTAGGTTTTTATGAACGGGAGTCCAAAGTGCGTCCATCCATGCCACCCAGAAGATGAATCGCCTCCGCTTGCACTGCATCGCCGGGTTTGAACCAGCTTAATTTTTCATGCAGTTGCACCACTTCGCCGACAATGATCAGGGTCGGTGCTTTGACGTTGTTTTTCGCCACCAGCTCAGATAGATTGCTTAAATCACCGATAAAAACACGTTGATCAGGTGTTGTGCCTTGCTGCACCAACGCCGCTGGCGTGGTTTTATCGCGACCATGAGCAATCAACTGCTCACAAATGATCTTGACGCCGTGCAACCCCATATAAAAGACCACCGTCTGATTAGCGTGCGAGAGCATCGGCCAGTTCAAATCCACACTGCCGTCTTTCAAGTTGCCAGTAACAAAAATACACGCCTGGGTATGATCACGATGAGTCAAGGGAATGCCCGCATACGTCGCACAACCAGAAGCAGCCGTAATCCCCGGAACCACTTGGAACGTAACCCCCTCATCAATCAAAGTGGCAATCTCTTCCCCACCTCGACCAAATATAAACGGATCACCGCCTTTTAAGCGTAGAACCCGTTTGCCCTCTTTGGCCAGACGCGCCAACAAAGAGTTAATGCCCTCTTGCGGAATGGAGTGATTGTCCCGCTCCTTACCCGCATAAATTCGTTCTGCATCGCGACGCACCAACTCCAAAATGGGTTCAGCAACCAGACGGTCATACACCACCACATCCGCTTGCTGCATCAAACGCAAGGCACGAAAGGAGAGCAGATCGGGATCACCCGGACCGGCTCCCACCAAATAGACCTCACCCGTATCACTGCTGACCTGCTCACGCTGAGAGACGGCTTGATCCAAAGCACTGCGCGCTTCGCCATCACGCCCAGCAAAAACCAATTCCGCCACTGAACCTTCCAAAGTACGTTCCCAAAACGCCCGACGTTTCTCCACATTGGGAAACGCCTCTTTCACTTTGCTACGAAAACCGTCCACCAATGTCGCCAAACGACCGTAGGATGAAGGAATTAAGTTCTCCAAACGAGTGCGCAACATCCGCGCTAATACCGGCGAGGCCCCCCCAGTCGAGATGGCAATCTGTACCGGCGAACGATCAATAATAGAGGGCATAATAAAACTGCACAGAGGCTGATTGTCCACCACGTTCACCGGCGTATTTTGCGCTTGGCAAAGCGCAGAGATGCGTTCGTTCAATGCTGTGTCGCTGGTTGCGGCGATCACCAAAACCTGATTTTGCACATCAGCCACCTCAAAAGGCCGTTCTATATGCTCAATTTCACCCGCTGCGACCGAACGAGCGACTTCCTGGCACAACTCCGGCGAAACCACCGTCACCTGCGCATGAGCTTGTTTTAACAGCAGCACCTTACGCGCAGCCACCTTACCACCACCGACCACCAAACAACTTTGTGCTTTGATGTTTAAAAAAATGGGTAAAAAATCCACAACTCACCTGTATAGTTGATAGAAATGGAGAAATTCACCAATAAAGATGTCAAAAAACCCACATTTCAGAAAGAATATGACGCTAACAATCGGGCACTAGCCTAGCTTTGAACCGAAGGTTAGGTGAATACTGCTTTAGAGATAGGACAGAAAACGAATTGATCCGATGAAAATAGGTAAGCTGGGTTAAAATTGTCGTCATTGTGCCGATAAATGTTAACTTAAGCCAATCTTATAACGAGCTCATAGAGAGTTACTGAACGCCTTCGCGGCACAGTCCAGTAAGCAAAGATTAATCAACCAGAGCGGTGAGGCATGGAAAAGCCATCAATTAAACACTGTCATTTTATCGCCTTTTACGCCTACCAAGGCGGTGTGGGTAGAACTTTGGCTCTCGCAAATTGCGCCCGAACTCTGGCTGCCAGAGGAAAACGGGTGTTGGTCATTGATCTGGATCTCGACACCCCTGGTCTAGATCACTTTTCTGTTTTTAAACCAGCTGATTCACAGGCACAACAGACCTCTCTGTTACGCGGCATCGCCGAATATCTGCACATCAGTCAGCACCAAGGCGCACCAAAATCCCTGCAAGCCTACATTCACCGCTGTCAAAAGCAACAAGGTGATAAAGGCGAAGTTTGGATAATGCCTGCCGGGCGCTATGGCGAAGCCTATTACTTAGAAATTCTTAATGCTCTGAATAAAGATTACAACCAACCGGGCGAGCAGTACGAACGATTGATCAAACAACTGCGTCGTCAAATTGTCGACGAAATCCGTCCCGACTACGTCTTGATCGACTCTCGCACCGGTTTTTCCGAGCTGGGCAGTGGCATCGCCACCCATCTATTGGCCAACTTAACCGTTTTGGTCACCAACCTTGACGCGCAAAACATCGATGGCATACAGAGAATGTATCACTCTCTCAGCCAGCACCCTTTCATGCCCACCATGATGTTGATGTTCTCACCGCTTCCCAGTATGAACACCGGCTCCAACAGCCCCTTTCAACGCCGCATGAGTTGGATCCAAAAAAATCTACCCAAAATTCACAACGTCAAAACACCCGCCATGATTCCCTATCAGCCACTGTTGGCGATAGAAAACCGAATTCTGGTGGATGAAAAGGACAATTCACTGCAACTGGCCTCCCCTTACTACCGCTTAGTGCGCCAAATCCAAGAAGTCGTACAAGATCTCGACATCTTCCTAGAGCGCGCCTCAAGCTGCTGGCGTGAAGGCCGTTTAGAAGACGCAGAAACCGCCCTCAGCAACGGTTTGCGCCAAAATCCGCAACACACTCACCTTCTTCACCAGCGTGCGAGGCTGCGTCTCGACATGGCCATGCACGGCAATAAGAACTGGGATCCTGCCCTGGAGGATCTAAGTCACTTAGCCCAGCTCAAACCCAATGATGCTCGCTCTTGGATCAACTTAGGCATCGCCTTAGGGCAAGCCAATCGCCTCTCTGATGCCATCGCAGCCCACCGAAAAGCGACTCAATTAACGCCAAAAAGCGCCAAAGCATGGGACAACCTTGGCATCGCTCTGGGACGCTCCGGACTCTATTCCGAGGCCATTGAAGCGCACCGAAAAGCAACCGAGTACAACAAAACAGATTACAAAGCGTGGTACAACCTTGGTGTGGCTTTAATGGAGTCCGGTCGCCAATCAGCAGCGGCCGATGCCTATTTCAAGGTCATCAACCTACAACCCCATGACGCGCTTATTTGGTACAAATTGGGCAATGCGCTACGCCACATTCAACGTTATAACGAATCCATTAACGCTTATCGAACCGGACTTAAACTGCAACCCAATAACCACCGTTGTTGGGACAGCATGGGTGTCACCCTAGGTCATGCGCGCCGTTTTAAAGAGGCCATCACTGCTCATCGTCGCGCCCTAAAAATCAAACCCAAGGAAGCCAATATCTGGCACAACCTTGGCGTGGCTCTAGCAGAAGACAACCGACACGATGAAGCACTCGAAGCCTATCGAAAAGCTTTAATACTCAAAAATCAAACGGATGAACAACCCCTGCCAATCCAAACCGTAAAACAAGCCGACAG
>JAUZRS010000072.1 GCA_030950195.1 Gammaproteobacteria bacterium
CTGATAAATCATAAAGAAGAATCAACCAATAACGAAGTTAAACAGAGTCTGGAAAAACCCAAGGGCAACGTGCTTCTTGCCGAAGATAATTTGGTTAATCAAGAAGTTGCACTGGGCATGTTGGAAATATTGGGTTATCAAACCACCGTGGCCAACAACGGTTTAGAAGCCTTAAAAAGGCTCGAACAACATAACTTTGAGCTGGTATTTATGGATTGCCATATGCCAGAGATGGACGGTTTTTGCGCCACGCAACAGTGGCGACACATTGAACAACAACAGGGACTTACTCGAACCCCCATTATCGCCCTGACCGCTGACATTCAAAAAGGCGTTCAACAACAGTGTCTGACAGCGGGCATGGACGATTATCTGAGCAAACCTTTTAATCAACAGCAATTGCAAAAAAAGCTAAAGCAATGGCAAGCAGACGATACACACCCCATTGCCACCAGCAACAAAACACGCACTCCAGATCTACCACTGCTCGACCCAGAGCCTCTGCAACAACTTACGACTCTGGGACAGAAACTGGGCAAAGATTTACGCAACAAAATAATAAAACTCTATTTAGCTGAAGCACCAAAACTGCTGCAACAGCTACGACATGCCATCCAGAAAAGAGCCTGGGAGCAGGTTCGAAACAGCGCCCACAGTCTCAAGTCCAGCAGTGCCAATGTGGGAGCCACCCGCCTCTCCGTTCTCTGTGCTGAGCTTGAAAATGCAGCGCATCAACAACATTTTGATGCCCTACCCACCTTGCAGCAACAGGTTGAGAACATTGCACCGCAACTGCTGCACGCACTGGAAGCGTTATTAAACGATAACGTAACGAAAAAAATGACCCATTCCAGCAAAAAAACCCAGCCAACAGAGTCAGCAGTACGCATTTTGTTGGTGGACGACGACCCTCTCTATCGTCTCGCCACAGAAGCGATGCTGCACAACGAAGGATTTTTCGTCGAACAAGCACAATCCGGTCAAGAAGCACTGGAAAAAGCTCAGAAAACCCCGCCAGACCTGATTTTGCTTGATGCCCTGATGGAAAAGATGGACGGTTATGAAACCTGTCGCCAACTTAAAACCATCAAGACGTTGGCCAGCGTACCGGTGATGATGGTCACCGGCTTGGATGACGTTACCTCCATCAATCACGCCTTTGCCATCGGTGCCAGTGGTTTCACCACCAAACCGGTCAACTACCCCATCTTGCTGCAACAACTGCGCTTTATTTTACGCGCCAGCAAAACAGAAAAAGAGCTGCGTAAAAACGAAGAACAGGTGCGCAAATTGGCCTATTTCGATACCCTTACGGGCTTGGCCAGCCGCACCTATCTATTGCAACATTTACAAGAAACCATCAAACGAGCCCATCGTCACCAAGAGCACTTTGCCCTACTGTTTCTGGATTTGGACGGCTTCAAAGACATCAACGACAGCATGGGGCACAACGTCGGCGACCAACTACTAAGCCATTTAGCACAACGACTGAAAAAATCCGTACGCGAAAGTGATTTTGTTGCCCGCCTCGGTGGTGATGAGTTTTGCCTACTGTTAAACGACATTCAAAATGAAGACAGCGTCGCCCGCGTGGCCAACAACTGCCTAGAAGCCATCAGTCAACCACTTGATCTGGCAGGGCGAACCCTGACCCCTAAAGCCAGCATTGGCATCTCTTTTTACCCCAACGACGCTGACACGGTAGAAAATCTGCTAAAAACTGCCGACAGCGCCATGTACGCGGCCAAAAAAACCGGAAAACACTGTTTTTCCTTCTACGATGCACAGATGACCACAGTGGCTGAAGCACGACTCTCTCTCGAACAGGCACTGCACCAAGCACTCGCAAAATCTGAATTTGAGCTCTTTTACCAACCTCAGATCGACATTCAGAGCGGTGCTTTGGTGGCCGTGGAAGCACTGACTCGCTGGCGGCATCCCAGCCGTGGTCTGGTGCCACCCAATGAATTTATTCCGGTCTTGGAACGCATGGGCATGATTCAGGTTTTTAGCGAATGGGTACTCGAAACCGCTTGCCAACAAGCCAAACAGTGGTCACAAGAAGGTTTGGGCGACATTCGCATGGCGGTCAATATCTCCCCGTCTCATTTTGCCGATAACACGCTGGTCAAAACGGTCACCGAAATGCTGCAACAGAGCGGTTTAGCTACCCACCTGTTGGAGTTGGAGATCACCGAAGGCGCACTGCAAACCAAAGAGAGCGTCATCGAAACCATTGATGCACTGAAAAAACTCGGGGTAAAAATCGCCATTGACGATTTTGGCACTGGCTTCTCCTCTCTCAGCTCACTGAAAAATCTGCCCGTGGATTGCCTAAAAATAGACCGCGCCTTTGTCAAAGACCTGCCCGATGACCAAGAAGGCATTGTGTTGCTTGGCACCATTGTGGATCTGGCACACGCCATGGGTTGCCAAACCGTCGCCGAAGGCGTTGAAACACTGGAACAGTCTCAACTGCTGATCAATTTTGGCTGTGACCTTCTGCAAGGTTACTATTTTAGCCGCCCCGTTGAAGTCACAAAAATCCCAGACCTCATTCGAAGCCACTTTATTCCAGACATTCAACCTCATCACACCCCTTCAGCTGAAATAGACAGCCAAAAAATATCTGAAATTTAAGCCTAATATCATCTCGGCCTATATGAGACAGCATTGACCCCGACTAGGCCGCTCTCTAGTATCAATCCACAATTAAACCCACCACAAAAAAGTGACTCTTTATGACCGCCTATGAAACACTCAAACAACGTCTGACCAATACACCTTCCACATGGTTGATTACCGGTGTAGCCGGTTTTATCGGTTCCAACTTGCTCGAAACACTGCTCAAATTAAATCAAAACGTCGTCGGTTTGGATAACTTTGCCACCGGTCATCAGCACAACATGGATAAAGTACAGGCCAGTGTCAGCGCCGCTCAGTGGCAACGCTTCACCTTTAAAGAGGGTGACATCTGCACCTTAGAGCAGTGCCGTGATGCCTGCGACGGCGTTGATTATGTGTTGCATCAAGCGGCGCTCGGCTCTGTACCCCGCTCCTTGGAAGACCCCATTACCACCAACAACAACAACATCAGCGGCTTTCTCAATATGTTGGTGGCCGCACGGGACGCAAACGTAAAACGCTTTGTCTACGCCGCCTCCAGCTCCACCTACGGCGACCATCCGGGCTTGCCCAAAGTGGAAGACAAAATCGGCAACCCTCTCTCACCTTACGCCGTCACCAAAGTAGTCAACGAACAGTACGCCAACGTCTTTGGCCGCTGCTACGGTATGGAATCCATCGGCCTGCGTTACTTCAACATCTTCGGTCGTCGCCAAGACCCCGACGGCGCTTACGCCGCCGTGATCCCAAAATGGGTCGATGCGATGATCAAAAACGAAGAAATTTTCATCAATGGCGACGGCGAAACCAGCCGCGATTTCTGCTACATCGACAACACCGTGCAGGCCAACTTGCTCGCCGCCACCTCACAACACCCCGAAGCGGCCAATCAGGTCTACAACGTCGCCGTGGGAGATCGCACCACCCTCAACGAGCTGTATGAAAACATTCGTATCTTGCTGGTGGAACGCTTTCCACATCTAAAGGATGCCAAACCCACCTACCGTGATTTCCGTGCCGGAGACGTGCGTCACTCGCTGGCGGACATCAGCAAATCTCAAGAACGCTTGGGTTACCAACCCAGTCACCGCATCGGTGAGGGCATGTTGGAAGCGATGGATTGGTATGTGGATGATCTGAGCAAATAACAGCAACGCAACAAAACGCACCGATTTAAACCCTCATCGGTGCATCCAATTCAGCTACGCTAAAAAAACCCACCCACTCTGGCACAGAACTTCCCTTGTAGTGATGGATGAGCTGCGTATACTTGCCCCGACTTAGAATACATCTCTGGAGCGGGTATGTTTGGCCGCCTACTGTTGATTTTACTGCTGCTGTTTGGCGTTGTGCTGTTTTTCCGTCACCTAAACCACCTCTCAACAGAACAGCGTCAACAACTCTATGGAAAAATTTTCCTCTGGGGTGGCGCGTCTCTGCTGCTGCTCATCACCCTTACGGGGCGGCTGCCGTGGCTCTTCGCCGTGGTTGCCGCCATAATCCCCTTTGCCCAAAAAGTGATGCGTCTGATGCAACTTGCTCCCCTATTTCGCCAAATCAAAACCCTATTTCAACCAGAGCGCTCAACACCCCCTACCGCCAATGTAGCTTTCGTCGCCCATTCGCTCTTTCTTACACTGGAATTGGATCAACAAAAAACCCCACTGTCAGGTGACGTATTACGCGGCCGTTACCAAGGTTTTTCTCTAGAAGAACTCACCCAACCACAACTGGAAATCTTCTGGCAAGAGTGCCAAGCAGACGGCACCTCACAATCGCTGCTGGAAAACTATCTGCAACAGCGTTTTGGTGACAACTGGCCTCAGTGGGGACGCAAAGTAAACACAGAAGAGCCGAGCGCAGCACCGCCCCCAAAAACAGGCATGAGTCAAGCAGAGGCCTTGGAGATTTTAGGCTTAAATCCAGCGGAACCGCTTAATCGCAAACAGATCACCAGCGCACACCGTAAACTGATGCAAAAAGTCCACCCTGACCGAGGTGGCTCCGACTATTTGGCCGCCCAAATCAATCAAGCCAAACGCACTTTGCTGGCAAAAAAACGATGAGCATCAATTGGTATCCCGGCCACATGTTTAAGGCCACCAAAGAGATCAAAGAAATTCTCAACAAGGTGCAAGTCATCATTGAGGTGGTGGACGCACGGCTACCCTACAGCAGTGAAAATCCGGTTATTGGCCGTCTCAGCGCCGACAAACCCACCATTAAATTACTCAACAAAAGCGATCTGGCCGACCCTAAGGTGACTCAACTCTGGATCGACCATTTTGAAACCCAGCAGCAGGTCAAAGCCATAGCCGTCAGCCGCGAGCAACCGGAGCAGATCCGCAGCCTCAGCAATTTGATCAAGCAGATGGTACCGGCACGCTCCGTGGGCAACATCAATGCGATGATTATGGGCATCCCCAATGTGGGCAAATCCACCCTGATCAACACCCTCTCCGGTCGCCTGATTGCCAAAACCGGCAACGAACCGGCGGTCACCAAACGCCAGCAACGCATCATTCTCGACAACGGCGTGACGCTGTTCGACACCCCTGGCATTCTCTGGCCAAAAGTAGAAAACCAACAAAGCGCCTACCGTTTGGCCACCAGTGGTGCCATTAAAGACACCGCAATGGAGTACGATGACGTGGGATTTTTTGCCGCAGAATATCTGCTCAAATATTATCCTGAAAATCTAAAGCAGCGTTATCAACTGGACACCCTACCCGACAGCGAACTGGAATTTTTAGAGACCATCGGTCGCCAGCGCGGCGCTCTGGTCAGCGGCGGTCTGGTTAACCTGAATAAAATTTCAAAGATTTTACTGACCGAATTCCGTGATGCCACCTTAGGCCGCATCAGTTTGGAACGCCCCGCAATGATCGAACAAGAGCTGATCGAACTGCACATCCGACTGGAAAAAGAGGCTGAAAAGAAAAAAGCCAAAAAAGAGGCGCGTAAAAAACGCATCAGCAGACGTTAAACGTTAAGAGGCCAACCGTTGCAAACGCCACACTCGGACAATCGCTCCAGCGGCCAGTAGACTGAGCAACATCATCCACTGAAACCCCAGCTGATAATCACCACTCCCATCACGCGCCCAACCCACCGTCAACGCACCCAACAGCGCCCCCACACCAAAGGCCATGCTCAACAAGCCGTAAGCCAAACCCAAAGACTCCACTGGCAACAATTCCGACGGCATACTGTAGATCGTCGGCACCATCAGCGCCAAAAACAGCCCCAATAACAGCGGATAAAACAGCCCACCCAGATCGTGCAGCGGCAAAATCAACAACACCACCGCCGCCCCCAAACTGCCCAACAAGACAAACAACCAACGAAAACCAAAACGATCCGAGAGCCAGCCAAACAGCGGTGCCAATAACAGGGAGGGCAACATAGGCAAGCTGGCCAACAGAGCCGCCTTCTCCGCTGCCACACCCTCAAATTGATAAAAGGCCGGAGCAAAACTGAAAAACTGCATCGCGCCCATCGCGTACAGCGCCAAACAGAGACTCAACCACCAGAGGCTGACAGGCACACCCCGCACCGCCTGCCATAGAGATGCGGTTGCAGCACGATCTAAAGGTAAATGAGTGGGATAAAAGCGCAGTACCAACAGCAACAACAACACAGATAACAGCAGGTCAAGCCAAAAGGCAGCCTGCCAGCCCCATTCAGGCGGCA
>JAUZRS010000073.1 GCA_030950195.1 Gammaproteobacteria bacterium
ACCAGAAGGAAAACTACTGCACAATTCATCGGCACCCTGTTTGTCGGCTAAAGGCGCACGCACACTGATCACATACGCCCCAGCGGGATTCAGCGTCACCACCGCATGGGCGCGCTGCGGAAATTGATTGGCCAGATCATTAGCAAACACACCGCTGATGCGCCGAGCCCACGCCGCATCGGGCAATAAAAACAGCGCCACCGCCCCGTTATCGTACTCCGGCTTGAGCTGTTCAGCATTGGCCAGATCAGCACAATAACCCGCTTGCAGCGGGGCGTAAGCGGACTGAGCATCGGCAATAAAATCCAGCGGTGAAACATAATTAGAAATGGCTCGATAAAGATCATCGGGGGCAAAATGCAGATCCGCCACACAACTGCCGTAGCCATTGTAGTTAATGCAGGTGCCTAAGGTTTTTAGGTTCTGTAACTCTTTGTCAGAAAAAGACAACGGTTTGGCCGCCTGCTGCGCACTCTGATAGAGATTATCCCCAAACGCCGCCGTCACCGCCCACGCTCGATGCGCGCCCTTTAAATAGCCGTCCACCAACAGACTGGTGCAGGTATTGGCATCGGTGTTAATCAAGGCGGTTAAATTAGCGTGCTGCGGGATCTCTCCCGCTTGGTGGTGATCGACATAAAACACCGTTGCCCCGCTGGCTAAATGCTGCTGCAAGGCGCTGCTGTTTTTCGCCATAGAAATATCCAGCACGGTCAGGCTGTCACCTGCTTGTGGCTGAACCTTGTCCAGCAATTTAATATCCCGTTTAATCCCCGTGATTAATTGGCTCTCTTTGGGCTGCGCCAAACGCAGTTGGTGCAAGGCACAGATGCCATCGGCATCGCCGTTAAAAACATCGTAATGAGTCATAAAAAATTAATTCCATTGAATGACATGTTTAATTAAGCGCGATCAATTGATCGAGCAGACCCGAAGCCCGCTGCACTCGCTGCTCTACCGCACGTTTAAAGACCCGTTCGCTGCCCCACAACTGCACCGATGCTTTAGCGCGAGTGAGGCCAGTGTAAATCAGCTCTCGACTTAAGAGCGGACTCTCCACACTCGGCAGCAGCATCACCAGCCGCTCAAACTCCGAGCCTTGACTTTTATGGATCGTCATGGCGTAGACAGTCTCAAACTCCGGCAATCGAGAAGGAGAAAAAGAACGCAACTCACCGTCCGCGCCAATAAAAAACAGCTGCACAGCACCGCCTTTATTCGGATCAGGCCACGCAATGCCAACATCGCCATTAAAAAGTTTTAACTCATAATTATTTCGAGTGATCATAATAGGTCGGCCACGATACCATTCACTCTCTGCCGAAATCTTTTTCTGGCGCAATAGCAGCGACTCCACCAGCCGGTTCATCGCTTCCACTCCCAGCTTGCCCTTACGGTTCACACAGAGCAGACGAAAGTCCGCAAAGGCCGCAAACGCCTCCTCCACCGATTTCGCCTCAAACAAGGGCAAAAACCCCTCATACAACCGCTGTTCTAGCTGCACCTCTGCACCCGCGTTCAACTCACACCACTCAATGTCTGCACACTCGGTTTGCCGAAGCAGCATCATCGCTTGCGCAGAGTGACCTTGGTTGACCGCCCGCGCCAATTGACCGATGCCGCTGTCGGCTCCAAAACGGTAGCTGTGCTGCAACAGCACCACCGAATCGGCCAAGCTTTGCTCGCTGGGTTTTTGCTCTTGAGCGTCAATCTTCACCTCACACACCTCTTCTAACTGCCGACAAAAAGGCGCAGAAAAACCCTCTTGATCGCTACAAAGATCACCCAACACCGAGCCCGCCTCCACCGAGGAGAGTTGATCACGATCCCCCAACAAAATCAGCCGCGCCTTGGCAGGCAACGCCTCCAAAGTCTTGCAGAGCAGCGCCAAATCCACCATCGAAGCTTCATCAATCACCAGCAGATCAATGGGCAGTGGATTATCACCTCGATGGATAAATTTCGTCCGCCCTTGGCGCACTCCCAGCAGCCGATGCAGCGTAAACGCCTCTTCAGGAATAGAGGCCATCACATCAGAATCCAGCCCCAGCTTGGATTTGGCCGCTAAAATAGCTTCACTCATGCGCGCGGCTGCTTTGCCCGTCGGCGCGGCCAAGGCAATTCTCAATGGCGTTTCTGTTTGGCTCTGCAACAGCGCCAAAATACGCACCACCGTAGACGTTTTCCCCGTCCCTGGCCCACCAGAGATGATGCAAAGTGGTTTTAAATAAGCCATCGATGCGGCAATTTTTTGCCAATTTGTCTCTTCCAAAGCACTCGGAAACAACGAAGTAAGCGACTGTTTAAGTTTTCCTAAATCTATTTCTGCTACAACATCTGTCAAACGGTGCCGAATTTCCACTGCCAAACGCCGTTCGTAATCCCAATAACGATAAAGATAGAGACGATTCTGTTTATCGAGGATTAAGGGGGTAAACTCCTCAGGTTGACCCACAATCGCACTCTGTGCCAATTGCGCAGACC
>JAUZRS010000074.1 GCA_030950195.1 Gammaproteobacteria bacterium
CCAAAGCGTGAAACAAAATTATCAGCGGAGCTGGTGAGGCGAGATCGGGCGGTGGTTTGGCACCCTTATTCGGCGATGCAGAGCGAGCAACCGCTGTTTCCAGTGGTGTCGGCGGAGGGGGTTTATCTTCGGCTGGCCGATGGGCGACGGCTGATTGATGGCATGTCCTCTTGGTGGTGTGCGATTCACGGTTACAACCATCCGCATATGAATCATGTGGTGCAGGCGCAGCTGGAGGATATGGCGCATGTGATGTTTGGTGGTTTGACCCATCCTGCGGCCATCGAGCTGGCTGAACGGTTGGTGCAGCTGACTCCTGAGCCGTTGCAGAGGGTCTTTTTTGCCGATTCGGGATCGGTGGCGGTGGAGGTGGCCTTGAAGATGGCGCTGCAATATTGGGTCGCCAAAGGCCAAGCTCAAAAGCAGCGTTTTCTTGCCTTGCGACAGGCTTATCACGGTGACACGTTTCACTGCATGTCGGTCTGCGATCCGATAACGGGAATGCATTCGCTGTTTGGTGAGGTGTTGCCCAAACAGGTGTTTGCCGAAGCGCCTCAATGTGGTTTTGAGCAGCCATGTACAGATGACGATCTGCACTCGATAAAAACCTTGATGGAGCAGCATCGACACGAATTGGCGGCGGTGATTCTGGAGCCGGTGGTGCAGGGGGCGGGTGGGATGCGTTTCTATTCGCCGGATTATCTGCGCCGAGTGCGAGGCTTGTGCGATGAGCTGGGGGTGTTGCTGATTGTGGACGAAATCGCCACCGGTTTTGGTCGCACCGGCAAACTGTTTGCCTCTGAACACGCTCAAATCAGCGCCGATATTCTCTGCGTGGGTAAGGCCTTGACCGGTGGTTATTTGAGCTTGGCTGCCACCTTGACCACCTGTGAGGTGAGTGAGGTGATTGATGGCAGTGATCCGGGTCTGTTTATGCACGGCCCGACGTTTATGGCCAACCCTTTGGCCTGTGCAGCGGGTTTGGCCAGTTTGGAACTGTTGCTGGCCAACGATTGGCCAAGACAAGTGCAGGCCATTGAAGCGGGGCTAAAAGTGGGTTTGGCTGCCTGTGAGCCGTGGCCGTGGGTTGCCGAGGTGCGGGTGTTGGGGGCGATTGGGGTGGTGGAGTTGCAGCAGCCAGTCAATATGGCCACGATTCAGCCGCAGTTTGTTGAAGCGGGTGTTTGGGTGCGCCCCTTTGGCAATTTGGTTTATCTGATGCCGCCTTATATTATCTCTAGTGCCGAGTTGGCACAGTTGACCGCTGCGGTCTGTCGTGTGGTTTCAACGCTGGGTGATTAAGGTTGTTTGTTGGCAAGCGTAACGCGCATATTTTCTAGTGCCACTTCCAGTTTGGAGAGACAGACCTGTTCGCCGTTTTTCAGACCTTTGCTGATAATGACCACGTTGTTTTCCAGCCGTGCCACGTCAACAGAACGCAGATGCAGGCGCTGTTGAGCGTCGATGATCCAGAGTTGATTTTGAGCGTGTAGGGCGCTGCGGGGCAGGACAAAAACGTCCTTGAGCTGTTTGCCTTGGATGCGAGCTTGAACAAATTGGCCTGGGGTCAGCTGGGGTTGTGCGTCTGAGCGGGTGTTATCGACCTCGGCGACCAGATAGTTCATTCGCGTTTGGGGGTCGATGATCTGTTCGCTGCGTTGAATCAGACCTTGCCAACGTTGTTGCTGCTGTTTGAGTTCAACGGCGATGGGCTTGCTGAGTGCTTGATGTGGTTTGTGATCCAAAAAGGCCAGCTGTTGTTGATGCAAAGGCAGACGAATTTCGACTTTGTCGAGGTTGTAGAAACGACCGATGGAGCTGCCTGCGCGCAAGTAGAGGCCGAGGTCGGCCTGTTTTGTTTTCAAGTAGCCGTCGTAAGGCGCGCGAATTTCGGTACGTTCAAGGTTAAGCCTTGCCAGAGCGAGATCCACTTTGCTGGCCGACAACTTGGCTTTGGCTTCGATTAATTGCGGTTTTTTCAGTAGCAGAGGGTTGGCTTGGCCTTTTTTACCCAGTTGTTGCCAGTCGAACAGTGCTTGTTCGCTGTTGGTTTCACTCAGCAGGTAGCGTTGTTTGGCTTGCGTCATCACTGCTTCAGCGCGTTGTACTTGCAGATTGTAGTCACGCTGTTCTAGCGAGAGCAGCACCTCTCCTTGTTTGAAAAAACCACCGACAGCAAATTGTGGCGCGAGGGAGCGAATTTTGCCGGTCACTTCGGCGATCAGTTCACTTTCTCGTTGTGGTCTGACACTGCCTTGGGAGTGCAGATAGAGTTGATAGCTTTGGTTTTGTGCGTTGAGTACGCGCACCACAGGTGTGTAGCTTTCTTTGGTTTTGGCTTCGATTTTTTGACTGGAATTGATTAACAGTTTGCTGGCAAAGGCGGCAACGATCAGTAATAGAATGGGTAAGGCAATTTTGAGCAGCTTCATGGAAAGAGGACTTGCAGAAAGAAGGAGGGGCTATTATGGAACAAAGTGGAATAAAAATGCCATCCTTGGCGTACGGCATCCCTGCCGTTGATCCACGGAGAGGTAAAAGGTAACTTTCTATCTTGTATGATAGACTCCGACTGAGATTGAACAGAAAAGTTCATGCGGAGGTAAAACAACCCAACTGAAAGACTTCAGCTGGGCTTTAGAGGCCAAGGCTTCTAAATCTTACTTAGCCGCAGGAGCAGCAACTACGGGAGCAGCAGCAGGCTCAACAGCGGCTACGGTAGAAGCTGTGTCGGTTTTGGTGGCCACGTCGCTGTTGCCTTTAGCAGACGCGTTCATGTTGAAACCGAAAGAACCGGAACCGTTAGCAGAACCGTTGCCGGTACCATTTCCAGCGCCGTTACCGTTGCTGTCGGTGCTGTTACCGGTGCTGTCCATGTTGCCTTTGCTGTCGGCATCTGCTTTAGCAGACGCGTTCATGCTGAAACCGAAAGAACCGGTGCCGTTACCAGCAGTTTGTGTAGAACCGTTACCATTACTGTTGTTGTAGTTGCTGTTGTCAGCAAAAGGACCCCACCAAGCTTGTGATGCAGCAGAAGCGGTCAACAGAGCAGCAGCAGCGATAATTTTCAATGTTTTCATCAGGTTAATCTCCAAAAGTTTAATGTTCTAATTAAGTTAAAAAGGTTTGTTTAGGTTGTTGGCCGTGCCTTCCTAAACGATGAAATGAAGTCTATTAGTAATAACTAATATTAGCAAGTTCTTTTTTACTTATTTTCTAAAATAGATCGAAAAAAGATTTTAGATCTATTTTTCTCGTTTTAGGGGTTAAAACGCATGGAGAGATCGATGGCTTTGATGTCTTTTGTTAGCGCACCAATG
>JAUZRS010000075.1 GCA_030950195.1 Gammaproteobacteria bacterium
ATGGAAGCGGCGCATGGAGCGTTGGTTGCGCGAGTGTTGGACAACAGCCCAGCGGCTGCGGCAAAAATTCAGGTGGGAGACATCATTACCCGTTTTAATGGCCAGCGTGTTTCGACCTCGACGGATCTACCGCCGTTGGTAGGCCGAATTCATGTCGATGAAGTGGCTAAAGTGGAAGTGATTCGTAACGGCAAAAAATTGCAGCTAAAAGTACAGATTGGCGAGCTGCCGGAGCAGGTGCAGTTAGCGGACGCAAAAGCCAAGCCCATCATCAAAGAACGCAATCGTTTGGCGATTGAGGTGGATGAGGTGGACGACAAGCTGCGCCAAGAGCTGGGTTTACAACAAGGTGGTGTGCTGGTACAAAAAGTCTTTAAGGGATCCGCCGCCGCCAGCGGTATTCGCAGTGGTGATGTGATTGTGATGCTGGATAACAAGGCGATCAACAGTGTGGCTGATTTTGATGCCATTATGAAAACCTTGCAAAAGGGGCGTTCCATTTCGGTTTTGGTGCAGCGTCATGATGGACCGATCTTCTTGGCACTGAAACTCGCTGAAAAATGAGGCCAAAACTAACCCTCTACAGCCGCCTTTATTGTCATTTGTGTGAAACGATGCAGGCTGAACTGCAACTCATCTGTGATGAGTTGCAGTTTGATTTTGAGGTGGTTGATATTGATCGAGACGCAAAATTGAAACAACGTTATAACGAGTTTGTTCCGGTGTTGAATCATGGGGATAATGAAATCTGTTTTTACCAGCTGGACAAGGACGCTCTAAGACGGGCACTTGACATTAAGGTACCCGAGTAGATGAACAACATCCGCAATTTTTCCATTATTGCCCATATTGACCACGGTAAATCCACCATTGCTGATCGTTTTATTCAGATTTGTGGCGGTTTGAGCGAACGTGAAATGGAAGCGCAAGTACTGGATTCTATGGATCTGGAGCGGGAGCGTGGCATTACCATTAAAGCGCAATGCGTTTCATTGGATTACAAAGCGCGTGATGGTCAGATCTATCACCTCAATTTTATTGATACGCCAGGCCATGTGGATTTCTCTTATGAGGTCTCACGTTCATTGGCGGCCTGTGAAGGTGCGTTGCTGGTGGTGGATGCTTCGCAAGGGGTGGAAGCGCAAAGTGTGGCCAACTGTTATACCGCTATCGAACAAGAGCTGGAAGTGGTGCCGGTTTTGAATAAGGTGGATCTGCCTGCTGCCGATCCAGAGCGCGTCATCAATGAGATTGAAGAGATCATTGGCATTGAAGCGGGTGATGCGCTGTTGGTGAGCGCCAAAAGCGGCTTGGGCATTGATGATCTTTTGGAGCAAATTGTAGAGCGAGTGCCTGCCCCAGAGGGAGACCCTGAGGCGGCAACGCAGGCGCTGATCATTGACTCTTGGTTTGATAATTTTGTTGGCGTGATCACCTTGGTTCGCGTGATGCAGGGGCGTTTGGCGAAAAAAGACAAACTGCGCATGATGTCTTCTGGGCGTGATTTTTTAATTGATCAGGTGGGTATATTTACCCCCAAACGCCTGCCGACGGATTCGATCAGTGCGGGGCAGGTGGGTTACATTATCGCAGGTATTAAGGACATTGATGCAGCAAGGGTGGGGGATACCATTACCACCTTGCGTAACCCTTCGGAAGAGATCTTGTCTGGGTTTCAAGAGGTGCAGCCGAGGGTGTTTGCGGGGCTGTTTCCCATCAGTGCCGATGATTACGATAATTTTCGTGATGCGTTGCAAAAACTGCGACTCAACGACGCCTCACTGAATTTTGAGCCGGAGACCTCGCAGGCGTTGGGCTTCGGTTTTCGCTGCGGCTTTCTTGGCATGTTGCACATGGAAATTGTGCAAGAACGACTGGAACGTGAATACAATTTAGACCTGATCACCACGGCACCAACGGTGGTTTATGAGTTGTTGGACACGAAAGGTGAGCTGTTTTACATCCACAACCCCGCTGAAATGCCGGTGGTCAATAAACTGGACGAGATTCGTGAACCGATTATTGAAGCTAATATTTTGGTGCCGCAAGAGTTCGTTGGTGATGTGATCAAACTGTGCATCGACAAACGCGGTGTGCAGAAAAACATGCAGTATTTGGGGAATCAAATCTCTCTGTCTTACGAAATGCCCATGAGCGAGGTGGTGCTGGACTTTTTTGACCGGCTTAAATCCGTCAGCCGTGGTTTTGCTTCCTTTGATTACGAGTTTAAACGTTTTCAAGCGGCTGACTTGGTCAAAGTGGATGTGTTGATTAACGGCGATCGTGTTGACGCGCTGTCAATTATCGTACACAAAGACCGTGCGCAAGGACGGGGACGCGAATTGACCGATAAGATGAAAGAAATTATTCCCCGGCAGATGTTTGATGTGGCGGTGCAGGCGGCCATTGGCAGCCATATTATTGCCCGTTCCAGTATCAAAGCGTTGCGTAAAAACGTCACTGCCAAATGTTATGGCGGTGACATCAGTCGTAAACGCAAATTGCTGGAGAAACAGAAAGCGGGTAAAAAACGCATGAAACAGATTGGTCGTGTGGAAATTCCACAAGAGGCCTTTTTGGCGGTTTTGCAAGTGGATCGTAAATAACCCATTTATTTTTGCTTAAAATGATAAGAAGGTCTTTGTAAATGAATTTTGATTTTGCCTTAATGCTGGTCATAGGCACGGGTGTTACGGGAGTTGTATGGGCAATTGATGCGTTTTTCTTCGCAGACAAACGCAGCCAAGCACTGGCTGAACCGGGAGCGATGTCGGAGGCCGAAGGCAAACGCGAGCGTCCAGGTGAACCTATTTTGGTTGAATACGCCCGTTCTTTTTTCCCCGTGTTGCTGGTGGTGCTGTTGTTGCGCTCATTTTTGGTGGAGCCGTTTCGTATCCCTTCCGGTTCGATGATGCCGACGTTGTTGGTGGGTGATTTTATTCTGGTGAATAAATTTTCCTATGGGGTGCGTCTGCCGGTGTTGAATAAAAAAGTGGTTGATATTGATACGCCCAAACGTGGTGATGTGGTGGTGTTTCGTTATCCTCGCAATCCAAGCGTCGATTACATCAAACGGGTGATTGGCCTACCAGGGGATCAAATCGAGTATTTTAATAAAGTGCTCTACATCAACGGTGAGCGCATTTCGGTGGAAAAAGTAGGCCTGTTTGAGAGCGCTAAAGAAGCGCGTGGTGGTTTGGCGACGGTTGAGTTTAAAGAAGATTTGGGTACGGTGAACCATTCCATGCTCATTACGCCAAGCCGTTACAACAGCCCTGAGGGGCGTTACACGGTTCCAGAAGGCCACTATTTTGTTATGGGCGATAATCGGGACAACAGTAATGATGGCCGTGTGTGGGGTTTTGTGCCTGATGAAAATTTGGTTGGCAGAGCCTTTGCAATCTGGATGCACTGGAATGGATCAGGCATTACTTGGTCTCGGCTTGGGCAATCTATAGAGTAGTGGAGTAATTATTATGCGGATCACACAACGTCAGAGCGGTGCAATCACCTTGGGGAAAATGCTCAATGTGGCTATTTTTGGGGTTTTGTTGCTGATATTTGTCCGCTTAATCCCTGTTTATGTGGATTACTTTACCGTTGTCTCTGTGGCCAAGTCGGTGATGGAAGATGATTCGCTGTTAAAAAAAGGCCGAGTGGCGATGCGCCAAGCGATTAATCAACGATTTAGAATTAATAATTTACGGTCTTTGAAAGCCAATGAAGCACTGGTCATTCGAATGGGTGATAAAGATGACAGAATAAAGTTATTGCTCGATTATGAGGTGCGTACCCCTTTACTGGGTAACTTGGATGGGGTGTTGGTGTTTAAACGTGAGTTCAGTCGTTAGATGAGAGATTTAAACCGTCCTCTTGCGGCTCTGTTACGCCGATTAGACTATTCTTTTAAAGAACCGCAGCTGTTGCAAGATGCCTTGACTCATCGCAGTGTGGGCAGCCGTAACAATGAGCGCTTGGAGTTTTTGGGTGATGGCATATTAAATTTTGTCATTGCTGCAGAGCTGTTTCAGCTCAAACCAAATTGCAACGAAGGCGAGCTGAGCCGTCTGCGCGCCAGCTTGGTGAAGGGTGAAACCTTGGCGCTGATTGCCCGTGAGCTTGAATTGGGTGACTGTTTGAAGCTCGGTGGCGGGGAGTTAAAAAGCGGCGGTTATCGGCGTGATTCTATTTTAGCTGACGCGGTGGAAGCGATTTTAGGTGCGATCTATCAAGATGCCGGTTTTGCTGCTTGTCGCACGGTGATTTTGCACCTGTTCAAAGGTCGTTTAAAAAAGCTCCCCTCCAGTGACATTTTGAAAGATCCAAAAACCCGCCTGCAAGAGTATCTTCAGTCACGTAAATTGGCGTTGCCAAAGTACGAGGTGATTGATGCGGTGGGTAAAGCCCATGAGCAAAAATTTACTGTTGAGTGCCGAATTAAAGAGTTAGACCACCTCTCACAAGCTACGGCTACCAGCCGTCGCAAAGCGGAACAAGCGGCGGCCTTGTTGATTTTAGAGCAAGTCACGCTGAAAAAAACCGCCAAACAGACTTAGCCAAACCGGCTGAGTTTACCTTACCGTTTTTTTGGAATTTTTATGTTTGAAGAAAAACCGCCACGTTGTGGTTATGTGGCCATTGTTGGTCGTCCCAATGTGGGCAAATCCACTTTGCTGAATCAAATTTTAGGGCAGAAACTCTGCATCACCGCTCACAAACCGCAAACCACCCGTCACCGTATTTTGGGGATTAAATCAGAGATCGGTATTCAGACCCTCTATGTGGATACTCCAGGCATTCACGGCGGCGGCAAACGGGCATTGAACCGGGTCTTAAACCGTTCCGCCAGCAGTGCGGTTCACGATGTGGATGCGATTATTTTTGTGGTGCAGGCCTTGATCTGGAGTGACAACGATCAATTGGTATTGGATAAGTTAAAAAAATCAGAGGCTCCGGTGTTTGTGGCGGTGAATAAAGTCGATGAGGTGCCGGAAAAAGAGCTGCTTTTCCCCTTTTTACAGCAGCTATCTGAGATGCACGATTTTGCGCAGATCATCCCCATTTCGGCTAAAAAAGGCAGCAACGTTGAACATTTGGAAACCGCAGTGAATCAAATGTTGCCCGAGCAGATGCCAATTTACCCTGAAGATCAATTGACCGACCGCAGCGAACGTTTTTTAGCCGCAGAATTGGTGCGCGAGCAACTTACGCGCATGTTGGATCAGGAGTTGCCCTACGGTTTGAGCGTTGAGATTGAGCGGTTTAAATACGAGAACAACGTTAATCACATTCACGCCATTATTTGGGTGGAGCGCAGCGGTCAAAAAGGCATTGTTATTGGCAAGGGCGGCAGGCAATTAAAAGAGGTCGGTACTCGGGCGCGCAAGGCGATGGAAAAATTGTTTGATAACAAAGTAAACCTGAAATTGTGGGTGAAAATCAAACAGGGCTGGGCCGACGATGAACGCGCTCTGCACAGTTTGGGTTATGGGGTGGAATGAGTCGTTCGCAGCGCGTCGAATTGCAAGATGCGCTGGTGCTTCATCGTCGTCCTTATCAAAACAGCAGCTTGCTGCTGGAGGTGTATACGCCTGAGTTTGGCCGTGTCGGTTTGGTGGCACGCGGCGCACGGCGGAATAAATCGCCGTGGCGCGGGTTGTTGCAGCCTTTCACCCCGTTGCTGCTCTCTTGGACAGGCCGAGGCGAGTTGTACAGTTTGATTCATGCCGAGGAGTCTCAGGCGGCCTTTGCGCTGCATTCACAGAGCTTGTTGTGCGGTTTTTATCTGAATGAACTGCTCATGCGTTTGAGCGAACGGGAAGACCCACTGCCGGAGCTGTTTTCCCTTTATCAGCAGGGTTTAGTGCAACTCTCTGATCACAATCCCGATACATTGGAAGCGGTGTTGCGCCTGTTTGAGCTGCGCTTGTTGGCGTTGTTGGGTTACGCTTTGGTGTTGCCTGAGCCAGCGTCGCTGCGTGCAGATCAACGCTTTGCCTTTGATCTTGAACGCGGTGAGGTGTTTGCCTTGTCTAAAGCTGAAACGACATCGTTCCCTCTGTCCTACGCCTGTGTGAAGACGTTGCTAAGCGCGCCTTTTGTGTTGTCGGATGAGTGTAAATTGCCGATTAAGCGCCTGCTAAGAACGCTGTTAAATCAACATTTGGGCAGTAAGCCGTTGCAGAGTCGGGCGCTGTTTCGTTTTGGATTGGGTGGAAAAAAATGACCTTGAGCGTACAAAGAGCGACTTACGCGGCGTTGATCGAGTCTGATCCGACGGTGAAGGTGGAGAAAATCCGTCAACTGGCGCTTGATCTGCGGGCGGAAAAATTAAGTTGGCAGTGGGTGGCAGCGGAGCGATTGGAGCAGCCGGGCCGTCCGGAAAAGCCGCCGTTGGTGGAGCCGAGAAAGGTTCCTCGGCGCAGTTTAAAATCAGCGCAAGGCCATCAAGCGTTGATTCATGCCATCGCCCACATTGAATTTAATGCGATTAATTTGGCCTTGGATGCCCTGTACCGTTTTGCTGAGATGCCGCGTCAATTTTATCTGGATTGGTTGTTGGTGGCGGAGGAGGAGGCGCTGCACTTTTCTTTGTTGCGTGAACATTTGCAGACCTTGGGTGCGGATTACGGTGATTTTCCGGCGCACAACGGTTTGTGGCAGATGGCGCTGAAAACTCAAGACAACGTATTGGAACGCATGGCCTTGGTGCCACGGGTGCTGGAGGCGCGGGGCTTGGATGTCACTCCTGGCATTATTAAAAAATTGGAGCAGATTGAAGATCAGCGTGCGGTGGAGATCTTAAAAATCATTCAGCGCGATGAAATCGGTCATGTGAAAATTGGCAATGAGTGGTTTCTGTATGCCTGTGAGCAGGAGGGCGTGGAGCCGATGCAGACCTTCAAAACCCTGTTGGATCAACACATGGGCGGGGCGTTGCGCGGGCCTTTTGATGAAGTGGCGCGGCTGCAAGCGGGCTTTACGCAAGCCGAGTTGGATGAGCTGAATCGCTTGGATCAGGCGCGTTTGGTGGTTAGGAAATGATCTCTGCTGTGTTGGGTAGTTGTTTTGTGGTGGTGAGGTTGACTTTTTTAGGCCGTGTTTGCAGCTTCAGCGGTTATGCACTTCGGGGTTGAACCTGCCAAAGGAGTTACGTTGAAAGAATTATTTGATAAGCCGTTTGTGCTAACTGGAATATTTCTCATTATGTAACTACTCAGCCCACCCATTTCAAGAACGGGTTGAATAATCACCTGATTCTGATATAAGCTTATTTCCCATGACAGAGCTGCCTTGCCCCGATCTAAAAAACCTAACTCATGCTCAAAAAGACGAGTTGATCTTATTTCTGTGGGAGCAAAACCAGCAGCTCATGAGACGAGTGGCTCAGCTAGAACAAGAGGTTGCTCAGCTCAAAGAGCAGCTCTCAAAGAACAGCCGCAACAGCAGCAAGCCCCCATCCAGTGACGGTTACGGCAAACCTCAGCCGAAGAGTCAGCGTAAAAAAAGCGGACGTTCTTCTGGTGGCCAATGTGGCCACAAGGGACAGACGTTAAAACAAGTGGAACACCCCGATCAATCAGAAGATCACGAGGTCACGCACTGCGCTCATTGTGCAGCGGATCTCTCCACTCACGACTCAAGTGAGTATGAAGCACGTCAGGTGTTTGATCTTCCCGAGATTCAGCTAAAGGTTATGAACACCTTGAGGGGTTTGAGTCTTCCCATTGTTAATAAGGGTGGACGGCCAAAATCCAACAACCCAAAACAGGTCGTTACGATTTATCTTTCACCGGAGGTTACGGAGTATTTTCGTGCTAGGGGGAAAGTTTTGGCAAACTCGCATTAATGAGGTGCTGAAAAAATACGTTGTATCACATTGAATTTGGAATTTAACACCATGAAATTGCTTGCCATCGACACCACCACCGAAGCGTGTTCTGCCGCCCTTTGGCTGGACGGTGAGGTTATTTTTCGTTATCAAGTGGCTCCACGGGAGCACGGCAACTTGATTCTAGCCATGTTGGATCAACTGTTGGCCGAAGCGGGTGTGACGCTAAAGCAGTTTGATGGGCTTGCCTTTGCCCGTGGGCCGGGCGCGTTTACTGGGGTGCGTATCGCCACGAGTGTGGTGCAAGGCATCGCGTATGGGGTGGATCTGCCGGTGGTGGCGGTCTCCACGCTGGCCACCTTGGCGCAGCGTGCTTATCGTGAGTCGGGTGCAAAACAGGTCTTGAGCGCCATTGATGCACGGATGCAAGAGGTCTATTGGGGTGCTTATGTGTTGGATGAATCTGCGGTGATGCGTTCTGTGGCTACCGAGGTGGTGATGAAGCCGGAAGCTCTCCAGATGCCCAAAGAGGGTCGCTGGTGCGGTGCCGGTACCGGTTGGGGGACTTATGAAGCTGTTTTGTCGGCTCCGCTGGAAGGTCGTTTGGACCGGGTTTTGGGGGCGTTATTACCCCATGCGCAAGATCTGGCTGCGTTGGCGGTGGTGGATCTGCGGGCGGGTAAAGGGGTTAGTGCAGAGAACGCCTTGCCTGTTTATTTGCGCGATAACGTTGCTCAGAAACCGAAGCCTAAAACATGAAAATTGCTATTTTTGTTGATGTGCAGAACATCTACTACACCACCCGGCAAGCGTATCAGAACCAGTTTAACTACAACGCTTTTTGGGCTGAAATTGCCGCTCAAGGTGAGATCGTCAACGCCTTTGCGTACGCCATTCATCGCAGTGACAATAAACAGCAGCAGTTTCAAAATATCCTTAGACAGATTGGCTTTGAGATCAAACTCAAACCCTATATCCAGCGCAGTGACGGCTCGGCCAAAGGCGATTGGGATGTGGGCTTGACCATTGATGTGTTAGAAGAAGCGCCCTATGTGGATCGCGTGGTTCTGCTTTCGGGGGACGGTGATTTTGACCTTCTTCTGCACAAAGTTCGTACCAAATACGGCATTGAAGCCGAGGTGTACGGCGTACCGGAATTGACCGCCAACTCATTGATCAATGAGGCAACTCGTTTTATCCCTATTGATGAACGACTGTTGATGCACCGTAAAAAATAGCCGCAGCCGAGCAGCAACAGAGTAAAAAAGGAGAGTCTACCACCACTGATCACCTCTTTGGTGCTGTAGCTGGCGGTGTGTAGTGGTCAAGTAAATCTGGCCAAAGATTAGGAGCTAATTCCAAAATGAGGGAAGGGATATGCAACGCTTTTGGTAGTACTAGTGTAGTGTCCTTAACAAACAAATCATTTATGATAAGCTCTATTCTACATTCAGCTCACTGCAGAAGAAAACGTCGTTCTTGAAAAGAATATTCGAGGACGAAAAACAGCCGTTCGGCTAGCAGAGCGATCAAAAATCATCCTCTTGTCAGCAGAGGATATTTTCTAATATTGAAACCGAGTCATGCGCAGTTGCAGCGGGTGAGTGCTGAATTGTTGGTGGCGGCGCAGGATCGTCAGCCGTTGGTTCATTGGCCGGGCGTGGAGTTGCGTCGTTTTGATGGCCGTATTTACGCCATGCCGCCGTTGAAAAAATGGGATGCAAGCCGACGTTATCGAATCTGTTTTTCGTGGGGTGAGTTTGGGCCAACCGATGTAGAAATAACGGATTATCTTAAAGGTGAAATAGATGCGGATTCCAACAGGTCGAGAGCCAACTCATCCGGGAAAGATGTTACGGGAGGAGTTTCTACTGCCAATGAACATCACTCAACGTGAATTGGCAGATGCACTCCATGTTCCTTATCAGCGTATTAATGAACTGGTAAATAAAAAACGTGGGGTTACGCCCAGCACCGCTTTGCGTTTGTCAAAGTTTTTTGCTGTATCCCCTGATTTTTGGTTGACACTGCAAATGAGATGGGAGTTGTATAAAGCACGACGAATTGAGGAAGAAGAGATTGAAACAATTCAAGATTATAAGCATATGAAAAAAATGGCATAAACCGATGTGTTGGATGGGTTGAGTTGATTTCAGGAGGCGAAAATTCCTCGTGGCAACGTTCGCGTCTGTCGTTGATTTACCTTGAGGGTCAATTGGTTGCGGTGGTGGGGTTGGGATGACTGAGGGATGCAGTTGAGCCGAGGCTTCTTGAAAAAATGATTGTGGTGCGTTAAATCTTAGGTTTCTAAACTTGACAAAGTAATCCATTGGATTACCATCGAACAATGCAAACAGTTGTTGAGCTTCCTGAATTTGAACGACGAGCAAGGCACTTGCTTTCTGAGACAGAAAAACAAAGTGTTATTAGTTATTTGGCTGCACATCCCCGCTCAGGTGTGATTATGCAAGGCACTGGCGGTATTCGGAAGTTTCGCTGGGCATCTGGTAGCAAGGGTAAAAGCGGAGGCGTTCGAATCGTGTATTACTATCACAATGAAACTGTACCAGTGTTCCTTTTATCAGTATTTGGTAAAAGTGAGCAGGCTAATCTTTCTAAAGCTGAAAGAAATGAATTAGCTAAAATCATGCGAATCTTGGTTAAAAATTACGGTGATACCGATGTCTGAATTCTTTGAAAGTATTAAACAGGGTTTAAACGAAGCAATAGATTATTCAACAGGAACGGTTTCTAAAGCAATTGTTCACGAGTTTAGTCCTGTTGATGTAAAGAATATAAGGACTAAAATGGCGATGAGCCAAACTGAGTTTGCTTCGGCGTTTGGGATTAGTGTCAGTACACTTCGGCATTGGGAGCGTGGCGATAGAGTCCCTCAGGGGCCAGCGTTGGTTCTTTTAAATGTGGTAGAAAAAGACCCCAAAGCCGTTTTGAAGGCGTTGGCTGGGTAGGTAGGTAAGTCTGGCTGCAAGGGTCAAATTTAACACTTAAGCGTTAACTTCTAAATCACAGCAGCGTGATCTTCCTCTACCTGATTCAAACACTTTAAGGAAGCCAAAGCTCTTCCATAACAAACCTCACAGCAAGCGCCGATTTATCGTGAAGATCAATTGATCGCTGGGTTCAACCTCAGGCGATCTGACACCCGTGCCTCGAAAAGTAAAAAACATTAAAAATCAATCACTTAATTTTACAAGTGTGTTTTTGAAATTGTGCTTAAAGGCGCTTTCTGCTACGCTGCGCAGCGATTTTACAGCCCTTAATTAAGCGGATTAACTCTCCCGATTGAACTCAATATGACACGATTTATTTTTGTTACCGGCGGTGTGGTCTCCTCTCTTGGCAAAGGCATCGCAGCGGCCTCTCTGGGCGCGTTGCTCGAAGCCCGTGGTTTGAGCGTCACCATGATGAAGCTCGATCCTTACATCAACGTTGATCCCGGCACCATGAGCCCCTACCAGCACGGTGAGGTGTTTGTTACCGAAGACGGTGCCGAGACCGATCTGGATCTGGGGCATTATGAGCGTTTTATGCGCATCACCACCGGCCAGAAAAACAACTTCACCACAGGTCGGGTTTACGAAAGCGTGATCCGTAAAGAGCGTCGTGGTGACTATTTGGGTGCCACCGTACAGGTCATCCCGCACATCACCGATGAGATCAAGCGTCGCGTACGTGCCGGTTCAGCAGGGGCGGACATTGCCCTGATCGAGATTGGCGGTACCGTCGGTGACATCGAGTCCTTGCCGTTTTTGGAGGCGATTCGTCAGCTCGGCATCGAGATGGGGCATGAAAACGCCCTCTTTATGCACCTGACGCTGGTGCCTTACATCGGCTCGGCAGGGGAGCTGAAAACCAAACCGACCCAGCACTCAGTCAAAGAGCTGCGCTCCATTGGCATCCAGCCCGATATTTTGGTCTGTCGCTCCGTGCTGCCGCTGCCCGACGAGGAGCGGCGTAAAATTGCTTTGTTTACCAATGTGGCGGAAGCGGCGGTGATCTCCGCCTTTGATGTAGAGAACATCTACAGCTTGCCCTATGAGCTGAACAAACAGGGCATGGACGACATCGTGCTGAAACGCTTTCACATTCCGGCTCCAGCGGCAGATTTGACCGAATGGGATGCGGTGGTGGCAGCGATGGCGCACCCACAACATCAAGTGACCGTGGGGATGGTGGGCAAATACACCGACTTGACCGAATCTTATAAATCCCTCAATGAAGCCCTTTCTCATGCGGGCAGTAAACTGCACACCAAAGTCAAGATCGTCTATCTTGATGCCGAGCAGATTGAGATCGAAGGGAATGATTCCTTGGCCGAACTGGATGCCATTTTGGTACCCGGTGGGTTTGGTAATCGCGGCGTGGAGGGCAAGATTGAGGCGGTGTGTTTTGCACGTCAAAACAAGACCCCGTATCTGGGCATCTGTTTAGGAATGCAGGTGGCGGTGATTGAGTTTGCCCGCCACTGCGCGGGCTTGGACGAGGCGCACAGCACCGAATTTAACCGCGAAACCGCTGAGCCGGTGATCGCCTTAATCACCGAGTGGCAGACGGAAAGCGGTGAGAAGCAGAACCGCTCTGAAGATACGGATCTGGGCGGCACCATGCGTCTCGGTGGTCAGCGTTGCCAGTTGCAAGAGGGTTCTAACATTCGGCAGTTGTACGGCGAAGCGTCGATTGTCGAGCGCCATCGGCATCGTTACGAGTTTAATAACAACTACTTGCAGCCGTTGCAGCAGGCGGGCATGACGTTTTCGGGTAAATCCGTGGATGACTCGCTGGTGGAGGTGGTGGAGCTGGAAGATCATCCGTGGTTTATCGGTTGTCAGTTCCATCCTGAATACACCTCCACCCCCCGTGACCCACATCCGCTGTTTATCGGCTTTATTCAGGCCGCTTTAGACCATAAAAATCGGGAGCGTTAAGCGATGAAACTCTGTGGTATGGAAGTGGGTCTGGATCAGCCGTTGTTTTTGATGGCGGGCCCTTGTGTGATTGAGTCAGAGGCGTTGGCGATGGAGACCGCAGGGCAGCTCAAAGAGATCTGTGAAAAGCTCAATATTGCCTTCATCTACAAATCTTCTTTTGATAAAGCCAACCGCTCCTCGCTGAGCAGTTTTCGCGGCTTGGGCATGGATGCGGGACTGAAGATTTTGCAGAAGGTGCGCCACGAACTGCACCTGCCGGTGGTGACCGACGTGCATGAAGACACGCCGCTGGACGAAGTGGCCGAAGCGGTGGATGTGTTGCAGACCCCGGCCTTTTTGTGTCGCCAGACCAATTTTATTCAAGCCGTCGCCAAGACCGGCAAGCCGGTCAACATCAAAAAGGGGCAGTTTATGGCTCCTTGGGACATGCAGAACGTAGTGGACAAAGCCCGTGCTACGGGCAATGAGAACATCATGGTCTGTGAGCGGGGGGTGTCGTTTGGTTACAACACCTTGGTCTCTGACATGCGTTCCTTGGCGGTGATGCGCCAGACCGAGTGTCCCGTGGTGTTTGATGCCACCCACTCGGTGCAGCAGCCGGGGGGGTTGGGTAACGTCTCTGGTGGTCAGCGTGAGTTTGTGCCGGTGCTGGCACGGGCGGCGGTGGCCGCTGGGGTGTCGGGTCTGTTTATGGAGACCCACCCCGATCCAGCCAAAGCCTTGAGCGATGGCCCGAATGCCTGGCCTTTGCATCAGATGGAGGCGTTGCTGGAGACCTTGCTGGAGCTGGATCATCTGGTGAAGTCTCGTCCGATGCCGGAAACGGAGCTGATGAAGTAGCGTTGTAAACTGAATTTTAACTTTTTGCCCACAAGGTAAATCACGAACAAGGCGGTCAACAGCCGCAGTTCAAACAACTGGAGAGTCATCATGACAAAGATTGTTGATATCAAAGCAAGAGAGATTTTGGATTCCCGTGGTAACCCCACCATTGAAGCGGATGTGTATCTCGCCTCGGGTGTAATGGGACGTGCAGCGGTGCCTTCCGGTGCCTCTACCGGTGTGCGTGAAGCGATTGAACTGCGTGACGGCGATAAAAGCCGTTATTTGGGCAAGGGTGTGCTGAATGCAGTGGCTAATATCAACGGCGAAATTCGCACCGCTCTGCTCGGTTTTGATGTCTTTGATCAGGTGGCTCTGGATCGCTGCATGTTGGCGCTGGACGGCAATGAAAACAAAGATCGCCTCGGTGCTAATGCACTGCTGGCGGTTTCATTGGCCAACGCGCACGCGGCGGCTTTGAGTGCCGGTAAACCGCTGTTTCAGCACTTGGGTGGCGATGCGGCAGTGACCTTGCCAGTGCCGATGATGAACATCATCAACGGGGGCGCACACGCTGACAACAGCGTCGATCTGCAAGAGTTTATGATTGTGCCCGTGGGTGCGCCGAGTTTTAAAGAGGCACTGCGTTACGGTACGGAAGTGTTCCATGCGCTGAAAAAAGTCTTGTCGGACAAAGGTTTGAACACCGCTGTGGGTGATGAGGGTGGTTTTGCACCGGATCTCTCTTCTAATGAAGAGGCCATTGAGGTGATTTTGACCGCCATTAAAGCCGCCGGTTACGAGCCAGGCAAAGACATTGCTCTGGGTCTGGATGCGGCCAGCTCGGAGTTTTTCAGTGACGGTGTTTATGATCTGGCTTCAGAAGGGCGTAAATTCACTGCGGCTGAATTTGTTGATTATTTGGCTGATTGGGTGGATAAGTACCCGATCATCACCATCGAAGACGGCATGGACGAAGGCGATTGGGATGGCTGGAAACTGCTGACCGAGAAGCTGGGCGATAAAGTGCAGTTGGTGGGCGATGATCTGTTTGTCACCAACACCAAAATCTTGCAAGAGGGCATCGATAAGAACATCGCCAATTCTATTTTGATCAAAGTGAATCAGATCGGTACCTTGACCGAAACATTGGAAGCGATTGATCTGGCGCACAAAGCCGGTTACACCGCTGTGGTGTCCCATCGTTCCGGTGAGACGGAAGACACCACCATCGCCGATTTGGCTGTGGCGACCAACTCCGGCCAGATCAAAACCGGCTCGTTGTCGCGTTCGGATCGGGTGGCGAAATACAACCAACTGCTGCGCATTGAAGAGCTGTTGGGTGATCGTGCCGTTTATGCAGGTGCTAAGGCGTTTTCGTAAGTTGACCTTATGAAAGCCAAAACGGCGGTTGTCGTCATCGCTTCGGTTATGTTGCTGCTGTTGTTCAGTTTGCAGTATCGACTTTGGGTGGGCGGCGGCAGCTTGGCGGAGGTCTGGCGTTTGCGTCAGAGCTTGGCGGAGAAGCAGCAGCAGGTGCAACGCCTGCAAGAGCGCAACGCCATTTTGGCCGCTGAGGTAAAAGACCTCAAGCAGGGCGTGGGGGCGATTGAAGAACGCGCCCGTTACGATCTGGGTATGGTGAAAGAGGGCGAGACTTTCTTTCAAATCATTGGCGATCCGCCAGAGCAGTTATTTCCGCAGTAAATTTTTATGTCAAAACAGACCTTTTGGGCGCTGCTGCCCGCTGCCGGTGTCGGTAAGCGGATGCAGGCCGATTGCCCCAAACAATACCTACCGTTGTTAAATAAAACCGTGCTTGAACAGAGCCTCGACTGTTTTTTAAGCCACCCCAAAATTAAAGGTGTGGTGTTGGTTCTGGGGCATGAGGATGGCTATTGGCCGGATTCGCCGCTGGCATCACACCCTAAAATCAGGCGTGCTAAGGGGGGGCAGGAGCGTTTTCATTCGGTCTTGAATGGTCTGAGTGTACTTTCTGAGCAGGCGGCTGAAAACGATTGGGTGCTGGTACACGATGCGGCTCGTCCTTGTCTGCGCCGCGCGGATTTGGATCGTCTGTTGGCGGTCTTGGCTGAGGATGAGGTGGGCGGTTTGTTGGCTTTGCCGGTGCGCGATACGATGAAGCGGGCGACTTCGGATGGTGAGGTGAGTGAGACCGTGGATCGAGAGGCGTTGTGGCATGCGTTGACCCCGCAGATGTTTCGTTTGGGGGCGTTACAAGCGGCCATTGAGCAGTGCATCGAAGAGGGTCTTGCCATTACCGACGACGCTTCGGCGATGGAGCGGGTGGGTTTTCGGCCAAAATTGATCGAGGGTTGTGAGGACAACATCAAAATCACTCGGCCACGGGATCTGCGTTTGGCGGAAATCTATTTATTAGAGCAACGAGGGGAGTTAGGTTGATGAAATTGCCACGTATCGGTCACGGTTACGATGTTCATGCGTTTGAAGAGGGGGCGTTTGTGATCCTCGGTGGGGTCAGAATTGCGCACTCGAAGGGGTTAAAAGCGCACTCCGATGGGGATGTGGCGATTCACGCTCTTTGTGATGCGCTGTTGGGGGCGCTGGCCTTGGGGGACATTGGGCGGCATTTTCCCGACAGCGATCCGACGTTTAAAAACGCCGACAGTCGAAACCTGTTGCATCAGGTGATGGCGTTGGTGAAAGGGCAGGGCTATCGGGTGGGCAACGTTGATCTGACGATTATTGCCCAAGCGCCGAAAATGGCACCGCACATCAACACCATGCGTCAATATTTGGCCGTTGATCTGGAAGTGACGCTTGCGCAGGTGAATGTGAAGGCGACCACGACGGAACAGCTGGGTTTTACGGGACGTGAAGAGGGTATTGCGGTTCATGCGGTGGTTATGGTGTTTGCTGAATAGCAGCTACTAATTTTGGTGTTGATCGGTTTATTCGCAATTGCTTAGTATTTTAATTAGTGATAATATTTGATGGATTTGTTTTTAACGTACGAGGATTTATGGATGTCAATAGAAGAGATTAAAACAGCAGTTGAAAAAATCCTGCCTAGACTTGAGTTGGTGAAAGGTAAAGGAGAAGAAGCGACAAAACAGGCTATGGTTTTGCCGATGATTGAAGCTTTAGGGTACGATATTTGGAATCCCTCAGAAGTTTGTCCTGAATTTGAAGCAGATACAGCAGTAAAAAAGAGTGGTCAAAAAGAAAAAGTTGATTACGCTATTTTAATTAATGGAGTTCCAAAAATATTTGTCGAGGTTAAATCAATTGATGAAGATCTTGATGGCCATCATGGTCAATTAAAACGTTACTTTACATCAACAACCTCAGTTTCTTTAGGGATATTAACTAATGGTATTGAATATAGGTTTTTTACGGATACGAGTGAAATAAATATTCAAGATGATTTACCATTTTTTGTTGCAGAATTAGATTCAATAGATAATGGGCTGGATATTTTAGCTAGATTTCAAAAGGATGTATTTTCTGGTGAAGCCATAAGGGAATTTGCCACAGAGCTTACCTACACTGAAAAAATGTATGATTTTTTGAGGCTTGAGTTAGATATAAGAGATGGAGAATTAAGCGAGTCATTTATGCGTTGGCTGTTGTCATCTAAAGGTATGTGTGAAAGTAGGGTGACGGCTAATGTGGTTGATCATTTTAGGCCAATTGCAAAAGATGCGCTTCAAAAAGTGCTTAGGAGTATTGTTAGGCGCTCTGTTGCAGCGATTGATGAGGGAGTCTCATCCTCTTCGCCAGTTGAGGATTGTCAGAAAGAAGATAATTCTAAAGATGTTGTGTCGTCACCTAATGATTCAGAACAAGACGAGGTTGTTAAACCCCCAGGAAATAGAAAGGGGATTGTTACTACAGATATTGAGTTAGACAGTTTCGCTATCATAAAAAAGCAATTTGAAAGCTCATCCCTTTTTGATAAAGAGATTTATAATCCATCTATAAAAAAGATGTCTCCCTTGGAGCTTGGTTATAAAGATACCACTGGATATTTTGGTGTTTATTTTAATAAACCATCTTGGTGGATTGTTCGTTTATACTTGGAAGTTAAGGTGAAGTGGGTTGCAATTAATATTGACCCAGAGGAAGGGAGGAAGCTAATGCCATCTCATTTAGAGGTTTTGCCAAAAAATTCTTTGGGTGATTTTAGGGTTAAAATAAGCGGTGTTGATGACTTACATGCTTTGAGCCATTTGATTTTTGCGGGGTTTGAAAAAACGATTCAAAATCGAGTGTCTGTTAATACTTGAAGAGAATTGAGGTCGTTCCTTGACTATCTCCAAGTCTCGATTAATATCCAGACCGAAGCGGTACTGAATGAGGCTAATCAGTTGTTTTTTTGTTGGAGTTCAAAAAACCAAAGTTACGCGCTCGCCGAAATCCTATAAGAATCACATTTCAATTGAATTTAGTAAGGGAGTATATTTATCTGATCCATTATAAATACTTGAAGGAGAGAGAGGGAGATAAGGCACCTAAAAGTTTTCGAAAAATAAGATATTAAGGTTAAAAAAGTTGGAGTATTTGTGGCAAAGGCCGTAAAAAATTAGGGGACAGTTATATGGTAAAATTTGGGTATACAATTAACTATGTTGCAGATGTGGATGGTGCATTGTCTTTTTTTGAAACAGCATTTGGTATGAAGCGAAAATTTATGACGGAAGAAAAAGATTATGGTGAGCTTGATACTGGCGAAACTGTATTGTCCTTTGCTTCACATGAGTTGGGGAAATCAAACTTTCGGGGTGGGTATGTTAGTGCTTCTGACTCAGAAAAACCGCTGGGAGTTGAAATTACATTAGTTACTGATGAAGTGGCCTTGGCTCATAGTAATGCAATTAAATTCGGTGCTGTTGAGCTAAAGGCACCTGAATCCAAACCTTGGGGGCAAGTGGTTTCTTATGTGCGTTGTCCATCAGGTATTTTACTTGAGCTATGTACCCCGTTGATGGTTTAAGAACGGTAGGGCAGTGCGAGGAAGAGTACAAACAGCGGCAGGTACCAGGTTGTGGCCAGAAAAGACCAAACCAGCAGGCGCATGTTCTCGCTTAATGCATCACCCGTGGCAAACATCAGGGTGAAGAGCAGGATATTCCATAAAATCAGCATAAATGCGTTTTCGATCAAGCTTTGCCAAGAGAAGATCAGCAGCAGCGCGAAAATATAACCCGCTGCGATATTGGTCACTTTCTCTGTGGTGCTGGCATCTGGATTTAGAAACAGCATGAAAAACCATAAAACAACCGCAAGGCCAATAACACCCAGGAGAGGCATCAAGTAAGCTAAAAAAGCGGATCGTGTGTTGGTGTTTGAGCTGTCCATTATGAATATCCTGTTAGGAAAAAAAGCTTGCCAGAGCACCATTTTCAGCTATGGTTAACAGACAGTATAAGGAGATTTACAATGAGTTCAGAAAATTTATTTAACCCACTGAAAATTATCATGTTATTGATGTTTACAACTCTTTTGGCCAGCTGTGGTGGTGATGGCTCGACCACCAACACCAATACCAATACCAATACGGCAACCGATACCCTCAGCAGCCTATTTGAGCGTGAACTCAAAGGCTGCGCTTTGAACTGTCATTCTCCTGGCGGCAGTGAGGAAAATGGTCCTAATATGAGCACTAAAGAGACCTTTCGCACTTCATTGGTCAATAAAAATTCTTTGGATTATCTATCGCCTCTCTGGATTAAAGGTTCCACATGCAGCCTTGCACTGAGTTTTATCAAGCCAGGTGATGCGGCTCAGTCGATATTATTGGCAACCTTTGTTCAAGCTCAGTCTGATATTTTGGCCGCAGCCACCAATTGCATTACCTCATATAACGTCCATGTTGCTAATCGTGTGAGTTTGAGTGCGGCAGGCATTGTTGATCTGACCTCATGGATCAATAAAGGGGCGCTGAACAATTAAAAAGCACATTGAATGATGTATTGGCTGTTTAAATGGCTGCTGGCTATGTTCTCAACTTTGCTGGTGGCTGCTGTTTTGTTATTGCTTTCCAGTTATCTTTTGCTCAGATCTCCTTTTTTTTATCACACCCTATTGCCCCAATTACAGCCAATTTTGCAACAAAATGGCCTTCGCATTGAGCAATTGAAATCCTTGGAAATTGACCTGTTGCGCGGCATCAAACTTTCTGGTCTCAGCTTGCATTGGCAAGACAACGAACAAAGCTGGGTTTCGTTGCAGTTGGCTGAATTTGAACTGCGTTATTCTCTGTCAGAATTATGGCAACAACGTCTGTTTATTGAAGCGTTGACGTTGAAAAATCTTGATTTAGAAGCGGAGTTACAGGCAGTAGCACAGCTTGAAAAACAAACCGAAGAATCGATTGATTGGCAACAGAAGATCAGCGAGCAGGTTTTACCTTTGGTGATAAAAAACATATCCCTTACGCAAAGCCAGCTGAAAATAACCTTGTTAAAAACAGAAGAAACAGTGCAAATTGAGACCGGTTTTTATTATCAAGGCGAGTTGCAGTGGCAAGGAGATGAAATAAAAAGCCAACAGCGTATTGAACTCAGTGCTCTCAATTTTTCACGGTGGCATAACAAGGTGCAGCAGACCTTATCTAAGGCGGATTTATCGCTGAAATTGGGTCTGAATCTGCTGGATTTGAAGCATGAACCCAAGTTGGATTTTAATTCAGAGTTAGAGTTCAATGCGGGCAAGCTGTTGCACAAAACCTCAACGCTTCAATTAATTTTTCAACCGCAAGGGCAATTAAGCCTTAATGGTGGTCTGAGTGAGTTAAGCAAGCCCCTGGAAAGTTTATATCTTGATCCTCTGCAGAAAAGAATAAAAGCGAACGGCGGCCACGTTTATCAAGGGACAAAGCAAATGATTTTGTTTATTGATAT
>JAUZRS010000076.1 GCA_030950195.1 Gammaproteobacteria bacterium
GAGTCCAACGCCAGCAGCCGATGAGTGATTAAAATCACCCCACGCTCTTTAAACAGCGGCAACAGATCACGCCACAAACGCCGCTCTGTCTCACTGTCCAGCCCTTCGGTGGGTTCATCTAAGATCAAAAAGGGCGCGGGTTTCAGCAGCGCCCGTGCAATCACCAAGCGCCGCACCTCACCGCCAGACAACCGCACCGCCGCCTCACCCAGAAGGGTGTCATAGCCCTCCGGCAAAGCCTGAATCACCTCATCAATCTGCGCCTGTTGGCAGACCTCAATCAACTGCGCCTCACTCGCCTCAGGGTTGGCCAGCAGCAGATTTTGGCGCACGCTGGCATTAAACAGATGCGAGCGTTGCGAGACCACAGAAAAACAGCCCCGCACCTGCTCCGCAGGCAACCGACGCAGCTCCACCCCGTCAAGCGTCACCGAACCGCCTTGATACTCCCAAAAACGCAGCAAAACATTAATCAAACTGCTCTTGCCCGCCCCACTCTCGCCCAACAAGACCAAAGATTCACCACGCTGCAACGAAAAACTCAACGCATCCAAAGCGGCTTTGGCCTCGGGTTCGTAACTCATACTCAACCGTTCAACCTCTAAGCGAGGCGAATCCGACAGGCTCCCCTCCGTCACTTCGCCCTCCACCACCTGCGGCTGGGCATCGACAATTTCAAACAATCGCTTGGCCGCCGCCAACGTCTGCCCCAAGGCCTGCACCGCCAACGGCAACGGCATCACCGCCTCAAAACTGGCCAACAACAGCAACAACAACATAGGAAACTCCGCCGCACTGATGGCACCGCTCTGCTGCAAAGGAATCAACAACCACAACGCCAACCACACCGCCAGATTGGCCGCCAGCAGCAGCGCCGTCTGCGACCACGCGCTGAGACTCGCCTGCTTGAGTTGCAGCCGATTGAGCCGCGCACTGCTCAGCTCAATGGCTTCACGCTGCGCGGCACTGCGATTAAAGAGCATCAACTCCGCCATGCCTTGCACGCCCTCCAACAACTGCCGCCGCAGCGTGGCCGCCTGTTTTAACTGCGCATCCGCCAAAGGCTGAGCAGACCGATAAAGCCACCACGGCAACAACAATCCCACCGACAACCACAACAGCAGCGCCAACCACGCCAGCGTCGATTGATACGACGACAAAATCACAAACACCAGCAACAACGCCAGCAGCGCCACCGAAAAGGGGGTTAAAAAACGCAGATAAAAATGATCCAGCGTGTCGATGTCCGAGCGAATGCGGCTGAAAAGATCGCCGCTGTGAAACTGCTGCAAACGCGCCGGAGCCAAGGGTTCCAAACGCCGATAAAACCAGCCTCGCAGCTCCGAAAGCAGCGCCAAAGTCGCGTTGTGACTGATCAAACGTTCCGCATAGCGCCCCACGGTACGCACCAAAGCCAGCGCCCGAATGATCGCCGCCGGAGTAAAATAATTGATCGCCGCGCCGCTCAAACCGGCCAGCGCCATCGAGGCGATAAACCAACCCGACACCGCCAACAAACCGATGTTGGCCAGCAAGGTGATCAAACTCAACAGCGCCCCCAGCAGCATCGTCGCCCAATACGGGCGCATCAATTTCAGCAAGCGCACCGAAACCCTTAAGGACATGAGACCCCTCGATAGCCTTGATAGAGACGTTGATAGAGCGGCGATGAAGCCAACAACTGTTCGTGGCTGCCCTCTGCTGCCACGCGCCCCTGATCCAACACCACAATGCGATCCGCCACCCGCAAGGTGCTCAAACGATGAGCAATAAAAATCAAACTGCTCTCTTTGGGCAACGTGGCCATCGCCTCAATCACCAAGGACTCGCTGTAGAGATCCAAATTGGCACTGGCCTCATCCAACAACAGCAATTGCGCTCGCTTTAAAAATGCCCGCGCCAAGGCGATGCGCTGAATCTGCCCACCGGACAATCCCACCCCTGCCTCGCCAATCTGAGTTGCGTAGCCCTGCGGCAGTTGGCAGATAAACTCATGTGCGCCCGCCTGTTCTGCGGCCACAATCATCTCCGCCTCGCTGGCCTGCGCCATACCCAAAACAATGTTCTCCGCCAAACTGCCCTGAAACAGCGTCGGAGATTGTGGCACCCAAGCGATGCGCTCATGCCACTGTTCCAATGCCACCCGCGACGACAGCACCCCGCCCAACCGCAGCTCACCGCTGCTCGGTTGAGCAAACCCCAACAACAGGTTCATCAATGTGCTTTTGCCTGCCCCACTGGGGCCCACAATCGCCAGCCGCTCGCCAGGCTCGATCTTTAGATTAAGGCCGTGCAGCACCGGCTCACCCTTGTCATAAACAAAGTCGACCTCTTTTAGCTCGATCTCAGCGGTGCCAGCGGGCAACGGCAAAGGATCATGAACAACATTTGGCAACGGTTCATTGAGCAACTCCACCATCTTTTCCGCCGCACCGATGCCCTCCATGCGCGCATGGTAATGCGTCCCCATCTGCCGCAGGGGCAGGTAAAATTCCGGTGCCAGCAGCAAAATAAAGAAGCCAATCTGAAAATCCATCTCACCCCAAAGCAGACGAAAGCCGATCAAGACCGCCACAATGGCCACACTGACGGTGGCAAAAAATTCCAACACCAAAGAAGAAAGAAAGGCGACCCGCAACACCTTCATGCTGCTGCGTCGATACTCTTCCGAGATCTGCGCCACCGCCTGCGCCTCACGACGGCTGGCGTTGAACAGTTTTAAGGTGCTTAACCCTTGAATCATATCGAGAAAATGCGCGCTCAGACGCGCCAGTTTTTGCCACTGTTTTTGGCTCAAGGCCTCTGCGCCCTTGCCAATCAAGATCATAAAAACAGGGATGGCAGGCGCGGTGAGCAGAAAGACCAGACCCGACCACCAATCCAGCGGAAAGACCACCACCAAAATGGCCAACGGCAGCAGCGCCACGGAAGAGAGCGCCGGTAAATATTGGCTGTAATAGGCTTGCAACGCCTCCACACCGTCGCTGAGGCTGTTAACCAACTCACCGCTGCGCTGACCTTGCAGATAGAGCGGCCCCAACCGCTGAAGTTTGTCGTAGAGCAACAGGCGGATTTTCTGTTTGATCAGCACCGCCGCCTGCTGAGCGTAAAACTCAAGCCACCAAGCCAACAACGCCCGCAGCAAAAACAACCCCAAGATGGCAAACAGCGGCAAGTAAAACTCCGCCAAAGGAGCGGAGTGAATCACCACCTCATTAACAATCAAGGCCAAAAAATAGGCCTGCACAATCAGCAACAGACCATTAAATAAACCCAACGCCAGCAGCAGATTCAGAGGCCGTTTAGCCGTACTTTTATGGGATTTTAACCAGAGATCAAGGGAGGACTTCATTCAAATGCTCGTAGGGGCGATTTGCTCTTAATCGTGACTCTCATCTCGAGTCTCACGACACGCTTTATTTTCCAAGACAAACACCGCCAGCGCTAGAATCAAGGTAGCACCACAGAGGGTTAATATCTGTGTTTCCGGCATACTTTTAATATCCACAGTTAACAGACGCGTCAACGCAGTGATGGCAATGTAGATCAAAAAACGCACTGGTAAACGTTTGGTTTTGAAGTAGATACCCACCATTGCCCCCAATTCCAAGTAGATAAACAACAGCAAAATGTCTTTCAGAGAGGCTTCTCCTGCCACCATCATCGGGATATACGTTTGCACCGCCGCCCACACCACCGTCGCCCCAATCACAAACAGGCCCAAATTGTGGAACAGCGCCACCAGCGCGTTACCAAACACCTCAATTTTTTTCTCTAACCTCTCCATCACACAACCTCACATCATTATTTTAATTTATGCCGGTTGTGGTAACTGACCCGCCACCAAAAACGACTCCGCAACAAAACGCAGCAGCTTACCCTCGCCGCTGAATAACACCTGTTCGGCGGAGGTTTCACAAATCCAACGTTGCTGTTCTAAGGGTTTTTTGCAGCTCAAAGCCTGAGGGCTAAACAGCGCCACATTTAAACTGCCATCAGGACAGCGCGCCGAACGGTACTCGAACGCCTCCACCTGCTCTTCGCGTAGCAACGATCCTAACGCTTGTGTGGCACGATAATCCTTGCGATCCATCAATAACGGCTGATATTGCTGAAACGGCGGCAACTGCAAACTGACGGCGCGCTCCACGCGGTAACTGATGCGAAACAGCAGATGCTGGGTGGTTAAAGCACCTGAAAGAGGCAGACTCTGCATTCCAGAGCAGAACAACAAACGGTAAAAGGCCATCTCTGCCAACGCAGTAGGAAAACGTTTTGAACCGTAAAATAGGCTTGGTTCAATCTGCTGACCAAAACGGGAACCCCACAACAAAGGTGGATAACGAAACGGAGTGGACAGCAGGTAGTGCAGTGAACCTTGATAGGCAGGAAAAGCGGGTTTGGTCTCTTCCAGTAACTCTTCCAGCAACGATTGTTCGTCTAACGTATCAACCAACGTGTGACTAGCAACCCGTTCTTGACTCTCCACCACGCGCCATACTTTACCGCGCAGAGCTAAAAAAGGTTCTTGTTGCAAACAGTCTGGCCATGGCCAAGGATCAGATTTTGCCACGCATGGCATCCAGATAGTTTAAGACCCGAATCAGCCCAGGCACCTGTTTTACCTGCTGTTTGGGAATGCCGCCGGTGTGATGATTAAAGGTAGCAAACCAGTGACGCATCTCTGCCTCACTCTCGCCGACCAACACATTCAGGGCGCGATAACAACGAATCAGCAACAATGCTAACTCGCCTGGTTTGCTGCTCGGCTCCAGACCACGCTGAATCGATGAGCGGTCTCGGCCAACGACCTCACCCAATTCTTGTTGGCTCAAACCCAACAATTTAGCGCTGTTCAACACCGCTTTAGAAAGCACCTTCGCTGCATCGAGTTGCCGATCTTGTCTGACGGATATTGCTGCCATCTCTCTGCTACTCCGATTTACTTTGTCTCATATGCACTTTATAGCATGTATTTGTGATAAAAGTCGCAAAATTAACCAATTAGGGCAGATGAGCTTTGGCCAAATAAAGAGGGGTTTGCATCTCTTCCAGACGGCTCTGGGTACGCTCAAAACGTTCCAATAGACGCCGACCAGTGTAGAGCTGCGACGGCGACGCTTCAGCGGAAACAATCAATTTCACTCGCCGATCGTAAAATTCATCCACCATCAAGATAAAACGCTGCGCTCGATCATCCCAACGCTCATCCATCACCGGAATATGACTCACCAACACCGTATGAAAATAACGCGCAATTTCAATGTAATCGCTGGTGGCGCGGGGCTGCGCGCAAAGCACCGAAAAATCAAACCAAACAATGCCATCGGCCCAACGAATCACCGGAATATGACGCTCACTGATAATGACAAAATCCCGCTTACGCCGCTCCACCGCCACCCCTTGCTGGAAACGCGCCAGCAAACCCGCTTCGGCAGCATCACCTAAAGGGCTGAAATAGATCTGTGCTAAATGCAGACCTTGCAGACGATAATCCAATGAACCTTGCAGATGCACCTGCTGACAGTGACGCTGTAAAAGGGCGATTGCAGGTAAAAATCGCCCGCGCTGCAAACCCTCTTTATAAAGCTCCTCTGGAGCTAAATTAGCCGTGGTCACCAACACCACACCGTGTTTAAACAAGCCGCGCAACAAACCGTTCATAATCATCGCATCCGCGATATCCGTGACCTGAAACTCATCCAGACAAAGTACCCGTGTCCGCTTGGCAAAACTCTCCGCCACCTTATCCAGTGGGTCTTTGACGTTTTTCAGCTGCCGCAGCTCCTCATGCACCCGATACATAAACCGGTGAAAATGCAAACGCAATTTGTTCTCAAAAGGCAACGTGTCATAAAAGAGATCAAACAAAAAGGTCTTACCCCGCCCCACACCGCCCCAAAGAAACAGACCCACCACGGGCTGCGCGGGTTGTTTCCAGAGAGCAGAGATCTGCGCTAAAAATGAGCGGGGCGGTGCTTTTAATAGCGCCTCATAAAGCGCCTGCAACTGCTGTAAGGCCTGCTCTTGAGCGGGGTCAGGCAAAAAATCCGGCGACTGCGCGGCAATCTGGTAACTCTCTGAGGGGGTCATGCCTGATCCAAACAACAATAGGGAGGCTCATTATACCCAGAGGCGATCCAATCACAGCTTAAAATTCCTGCCTAACCTTGCATCTACCCCCTTCTCTACGGCACTCTTGCCCCACCCTTTTTACGGAGCGAGAACATGGTCTGGTTTGAAGCAACGCTGAACACCTTAAGCGGCTGGGTCTGGGGGCCGGTCATGTTGACTCTGCTGGTGGGGGTTGGCCTCTATCTCACCGCAGGCCTACGCGCCATGCCGTGGCGCAAAACCCCGCTCGCGTTTCGCCAACTGTGGCAGAGCCGTCAGAGCAAAGAAGCGGGTGACATCAGCCCCTTTCAAGCCTTGATGACCGCGCTGGCCGCCACCGTCGGTACCGGCAACATCGCCGGAGTCGCTACCGCCATTTTTCTCGGCGGTCCGGGGGCGGTTTTCTGGATGTGGATCACCGCCCTGTTTGGCATGGCGACTAAATACGCCGAAGCGGTGCTAGCGGTGCATTATCGTGAAACAAACGCAGTAGGCAACCACGTTGGCGGGCCGATGTACTACATCAAAAACGGCCTTGGCCCACGTTGGCAGTGGTTGGCTGTCGCCTTTGCTCTGTTTGGCATGTTGGCCGCCTTTGGCATCGGCAATACGGTGCAAGCCAATTCCGTCGCCCACGCCGCCAGCAGTTCACTCGGCGTTCCCCCTTGGCTCAGCGGCCTGATTATGATGACCCTCGCTGGCGCAGTGATTCTCGGTGGCATCAAACGCATCGGTGCAGTGGCGGCCAAACTGGTGCCACTCATGGCGCTGATCTACCTTGGCGGCTCGCTGTTTATCATCTTCTCTCATCTGGATGCGGTACCCGCAGCGCTGGCCACCATCGTCAATGACGCCTTCACCGGCAGTGCCGCCGCCGGAGGTTTTGCCGGAGCCAGTGTCTGGATGGCGATTCGTTTTGGTGTTGCCCGAGGCATTTTCTCCAATGAAGCCGGTCTCGGCAGCGCCCCCATCGCTCACGCCGCAGCGGCCACCCGCAGCCCAGTGCATCAAGGCAGCATCGCCATGCTCGGCACTCTGATCGACACCCTGCTGATCTGCACCATGACCGCCTTGGTGATTATGATCAGCGGCCTCTGGAACAGCGGCGAAACCGGCGCTGCACTGTCGGCAGCTGCCTTTAACAGCACCTTGCCAGGCTGGGGTGGTTATTTGGTCAGTTTTGGTTTGATGGTATTTGCCTTCACCACCATTTTGGGCTGGAGTTATTACGGCGAACGCTGCGCAGAATACCTATTTGGTAAAAAAGTCATTTGGCCTTATCGTCTGCTCTGGATCGTCGCCATCCCCATCGGTGCCATCAGCTCACTGGAATTAATCTGGCTGCTGGCGGATGTGCTCAACGGTTTAATGGCGCTGCCCAACTTGATTGCGTTGCTGGCACTCAGCCCGCTGGTATTCAAACTCACCCGCGAACATTTCAAGCAATAAAAAACAGGCATAAAAAAAGCCCACATCGCTGTGGGCTAAACGATCCAGCCGCCTGTAGACCGGATCAAAAGCGTCGAAACACCGCCGCGCAATTGCCACTGTCTTGAGTTACGTTGTAAGCCGTGCCACTAAGACAGCTGCCTGCCGCCGTACCTGTCCAACCGGTGTCACCCGTGCCGACACGCATGTCACCCGTAGTGGCGATCCCATCATCCATTTTGCGATCCATCTCCGCCAATACCAATGCTGAAATGGAGTTGCCACTCCAGAGTTCATTGCCCGCTGCCGCACCACCAGAACCCTGATTATCAAAGGTGATCAACATACTGCGCCCCAAAATATTTTGTGGGCATGTACCTGCTGCGCAATTGTAATCACTGCCCGTGGCCGCACCGTCATAACTGCCGATCAACATATTGGCCGCTTGCAACTGCGCCCAGACCTGCCCACGTTCGGCGTTGCTGTCAATTTGACCGTTGCCATCACCGTCCACCAGAGTAGCGTTAATCTGCGTACTGGCTTGGCCGTAGTCTCCCGGCAAGGCACGGTAACGATCCTGAAAGGCAAACCAAGCAGCCGTGATGCCGTTCACCTGATCGGTCATCGAACGCACCCTCGCGCTGTTAATCAACTCTTGACCCTTAAGCACTCCGCCCAAAATCAGACCAATAATCACCAACACAATGGCAATTTCGATCAAGGTAAATCCGCGCAACCGTTTCATACACACTCCTGTTTTATTGATGTGAATAGCGGTATAACGCCCAAACAGGGGTAGATCTTTAGTGATTTTAGCTTCTGGGGTTATCAGCAGAAACGATTATTGTTACAATCTACAAGGTTATTTTCTAAATCAATGACGAACAGTAGCTTATTCGTCTAATTCATCTACTGAGGAAAACTTATGTCAGCTCACACCGCCCCCAAAGAAAATACGTTGATGCTCGCCCTAGTCTGGGCGCTCAGTGCATTCACCTTATTAAGCACCGTAGGTTATTTGATCAACTCCCTGATCAACGTCGCAAGCTCTTAAAAGATTTAAAATCCATATTAGGTGTGCAATCGGCGCACCTGCTGCAAATTTTGCTATTCCCCTCTCGGTTGTTACAATCCGCATATTTTAAATCAGCCTTCATAGAGGATTCCCCATGCACGCCCCCAAAGAAAACCCCTTAGCCTTAGCCATTGTCTGGATCATCAGCGCTTTTTTGCTGCTCAGCACCGTCGGCTATATGTTCAAGAGCCTGAACAACCACTCCAGCCGCATCATCGACAGTGGTAATGCTAGCCCCAAAATTGTCGCCGCACACATAAACCCAGATGAGGCCATTGAGCAGCACCTGAAACCCGTCGGTAAAGTGGTTATTGACCCAAGCAAAATAATCAAAGCAGCGCCCGTCGTCCCACCCACTGCCGTCATCCCTCCAACTGAAACCTCAACTGAAACCTCAACCGTCGCCAGCAACAAGGTGGTCACCGCCGTCTGTAGCAACTGCCACAGCACCACTATGGCAACCATTATCGGTGCGCCAGAAATGCACAGCGACGCTTGGGCACCTCGCATGGAAAAAGGCTTCGATGCAGTACTCAGCAACGCCATCAAAGGTCTAAACGCCATGCCCCCTCGTGGTGGTAAAGCCGATTTGACCGACGAACAGTTGGCTGAAGCAATCCGCTTTATGTCCTCACCCGCAAAATAATCAGCAGATAAGGCATAAAACAATGAGACAGATGTTCAAATTAGCGCTGCTCATCAGCGTCATCAGTTTACTGCCCAACAGCGCTGCGGCCATCGGTCCCAGCGTGCCGCTGTACGGTAACTGGTGTGGCCCCAACCACCCGAGCAACCCACTCAATGCAGCAGCACCGATCAATGAAATTGATGCCGCCTGCCAACAACACGATCTTGCCTACGCTCGGGGCTATCAGGCCTACGGTGATTATCAACTGGTGAATCACTTAAGTGACATTCAACGTCGCCAGCATCAGTGGATTGCACGACAAAATAACGGCATCAATGTGCAGATTCAGCCGGGTATTTCACTGGGCATGATCGATCAAGCCGCACTGGCTTTTATGCTCGAAACCATTCGCTGGCAACGCATTGGCCGTGACGGTGTCAACTGGATGAGCCTCGGCTTCTTTCGCCCCTAACTACACCTGCACCAAGCGCTCTAAAGCTCGATAGGAGAGCGCTTCGGTAACATGTTCCATCTTCAACGTTTCACTTTCAGCCAAATCCGCAATGGTACGCGCTACCTTTAAAATACGGTGGTAGGCACGCGCTGAAAGATTGAGCCGCTCCATCGCCACATCCAATAATTTGCTAGTGGCATTATCCAGCTCTGTCACCCGCAGTAACTCTCGGTTTTCCAACTGAGCATTAATGGTTTTGGAACGCTGCAACTGATGAGTTCGACACCGTTGTACGCGCTCACGCACCACCGCGCTGCTTTCGGCATTCGGATCGACTTTGGACAACATCTTGCGCGCCATTCTCGGCACATCAATTTGCACATCAATTCGATCCAAAAAGGGTCCAGAAAGCCGTGATAAATAGCGTTGACGCTGATTTGGTGAGCAACGACAAGAGACCTTCGGATCACCCAAATTGCCACAGAGACAGGGGTTCATCGCCGCCACCAATTGAAACCGCGCCGGATATTCCGCCTTCTGATTCGCACGAGAGATACTCACCGAACCGCTCTCCAGCGGTTCGCGCAACACATCTAAGACCGCCCGATCAAACTCCGGCAGCTCATCCAAAAAGAGAATGCCGTGGTGCGCCAAAGAGATCTCACCTGGCTTTGGGTTGGCACCACCACCCACCAAAGCCACCCCTGAAGCGGTGTGATGCGGCGCTCGATAAGGACGCTGTTTCCACTGTTTGACATCAAAACCCTCGGAAGAGATCGAATTGATCATCGCCACCTCCATCGCCTCTTGTTCTTGCAACGGTGGCAAAAGCCCCACCAGCCGAGTGGCCAACATGGACTTACCCGTGCCAGCCGGCCCCACCAGCAGCAGGTTATGCCCACCGGCCGCACAGATCTCCAAAGCCCGTTTGGCTTTGTATTGGCCAAACACATCCAACAAATCGGCAGTGCCACCACTGACAACAGGCAACGTCTGATTGATAAAAGGTGAGAGTCTTTGTCGCCCAGTTAAATGCGCGCAGACCTCCAACAAATGACCAGCAGCAAACACCTCACACCGCTGACTGAGTGCCGCCTCAGTGGCGTTTTGTTTGGGTACGACCAAACCTCGTTTGGCTTCCCCTGCTGCCATCGCCGATGGCAAAACACCTCGAATGGCACGCAACTCACCTCCCAGCGCCAGCTCACCGACAAATTCCAGCTTGTACAACGCCTGTTGTGGAATCTGCCCAGAAGCGGCCAAAATACCCAAGGCAATGGGCAGATCAAAACGCCCACCCTCTTTGGGCAGATCCGCCGGAGCCAAGTTGATCGTGATACGCCGAGTGGGAAATTCAAAATTGGAGTTAAGCAGCGCCGCACGAACACGATCTTTACTCTCTTTCACCGCCGCCTCAGGCAGACCTACAATCGACAACGCCGGTAAACCGGGGGAAAGATGTACCTCAACGGTCACCGCTTGGGCATAAATGCCGGTCAAGGCTCGGCTGTAACAGATCGCCAACGACATAAAACCCACTCCAAACAAAAAAAGTGCTCAACAGCTAAGCAATCGCTGTTCCTCACCTCTGTTAGCATAAACTGTGATCAAGGACGCATTATCCTAAGCATAAAATCCGTAATCTACTTCTAACGAAACGGCCAACTGCACCGTTTCAGAATTTCATACAAAATTCTCTCCTAGCAGCGACAGCACTGCGGCACGTTCTCTCTCCAACGTGTCGCTTTTTTTATGCCAACGGTTGTGACATCTGCAACGCCATCTCTCCACCCACAATCCTCTCATCCTTTTCCTCAACCGATTCAGACTGTGGTACGTCCTGTTTTAAATTCGCCAACATCTCTTTTAATTCACGGTTTGCCACTTTTAAAGCATCGTTTTCAATCTCCAACTCTTCCAACGGCCCCACCTCTCTGACCCCTAGCTCAAGAGAGGTCACCACCGCTTCTGATGTCGTAAAGAGGGGCAGTTCGGTTGTATAAAAAAGGGCTAAAAGTTCATCTAATAATTTAATATGATTCAATAAACTCTTCTGATCACCCCGTTGATAAACCTGAAACAGTGCACAATAACAGGCCTGTTGTTTGTTCCGAACCTCTAATATGCTCTGCTGTAATTCCTCATCAGACAGCTGTGCTACCGTGGTAAAAAAACCTTGATACGGCGGCTCTTGCTGCCTCTTTTTTTGCAACTGAACCATCAACTGCTCCACCTCTGCACGCTGCCGACTGCGCTGCTTTACAGACGACACCAGCCACCAAACCACCATCATCAGCAACAGCACAGAAAACTCCCACAACAGCGTCCAAATCAGCACGTTCACTTCAATCATGTTGTCTCCCCTTGCAACTCAGGCCATTCAATGTCAGCGGATTGTGCTTGCCAATAACGCCGCGCAAAGAAAAAGCCAACGGCCAAAACAAAATTGATTAACAAGACAATCAAAGACACCTGCAACCAATTAACTTGCTCCGACTGCGTATCCTCTACTGGTTCTTGTATAACAACCTCTGCCGCTACTTCTGCTTCTAGCACTGTTTTTTCTACTGAGGGTTTTTCTATGCTCGTTGGCAGTGCAGGCACCTCAATCAGCGGCAAAGTCACCGTGCGCAAAGGATCGGCTTTCAAACTCAACTCCACCTTCAGTTGCACACCTGCCGCCACGGAGATCTGCCACACCTGCTCATCCAGCCGCTCTAAATTACGCGGCAACCACGCTGCATCAACTCCCTTTTGATAGAGCAATGGTGACGATGCCAACAGCGGTCGAAACTCGGTTTTTGTGCGTAAATTCAAAATATATCTCTTTGCCTCTGCATCCCATTTCAGCTCGATATCCAACGGCCAACTGAGCTGAACCTGCTGATGCCAAACCCGTGCAAACGTACCGCCATCGGCAATCAAGCTCAGCTCATAAGAACCCTCATCCGGCAGGTTTTTCTTCAGTTGATACACACCCTCTTTATGCCGTGATAAAATTTGTGATTCTGTCGCAACAGCATCTACCTTGGTCTGCAAACTCATCTCCACCATCTGCAAAAAGTCTGTTTTATTAATTCGTTTGCCCTCACTCTGCAGATGCGCTTGCAAAACAAAGGGGATGTTTGGCAGCATCAAGGCGGCGATGGCATCGACCTGAAGTTTAAGGTTCGTCACCACCATAGCGCGATTATCAGGATCAGCAGCGGCCACAATCTGCCATTCACCCAACATCGGCGCTTCCATCGTCAGTAGATCAAAACCGTTTTCGGAACGCCACTTTAAGCCGAGCGAGTCAGCCTGCAACTGCACCTCCACCCCATCAGGGCGTATCAGACGAGGTGCCTCTCCGTCTTGGCTTCGAAACAGCAACAGAGTCACCTCTTCAATGCTCTCATCCACCACAAAACGATTTCCCGTCAGCGGCACACTGTCCGGTGGAGCCGCACTCTCCAACAGATGCAAAAAGATCCGTTGCAATTGATCTGCCCGTTCCGCCTTGAGATACAGCCCACCGCTGCCCGCCGACAGCTGCTGTAACAACTCGTGATCCGCCTCATCAGAGAGCGCCACCGTATGCACCTTCACTCCCAACTGAGACAAACGAGGCAACAACTGCTGCAAAATACGCTGCCGCGAGCGCCGACTTTGGCTGGCATCACGCGACACATCCACCACCCCATCGGTCAATAAAATGATGTTTTTTTGCACCAAGCTGTCTGCACGCCAAGCCTTAATCACCTCACGCAGCGCCTGTTCAATATGGGTACGTTGTCCACGAGAGTGAATCAATGCCGATTTTTTCAATGCCTTGCGCCGCCACTGCACTGTAACCTTGGCAGAAGGCAGCAGCACTTTCGCCTCTTCAGCAAACAACCAAACACCGGCACGACTGCCCTTGGGCAGTAATTCCGTCAATAATCTCATGGCTGCAACACGCACGTTTTCTGGATCGTTTTGCGACATGCTGCCCGAGACATCAATCAGTATTCGCACCTCGCTGAGATTTTCTGCAAGCGCCTGTCGCGCACAGACAACAGCCAAAACTCCGAGTAATAAAATCAGTTGTCGCATTTTCCCCTCACTCCATTTGGGTTCTTATGCTCAGAAGCAGCATAAAACTTACCAGCTTGCTAAAAGGCAGAAACACCCTTTAGGAAGCAAACCAACACAACTGATCCGGTTTCTCACCTACACTCAAAAACAACGTGTTATACCAACCCGCAGCAAATTACCAATTTCATCAGATTTTATTGGTAACTCATCTGGAGAATGCGGACTACAGGATTTTGCAATTCAGACTGCGCGGCTGCGCGCACCAATTGGGAGTAGGCTATATGATAAAACGCTTCGTTATCGCCTTGGCATTCGCCAGTGCAGCGGTTCCCACCGTTGTCAGCGCCGCTGATAAGGACATAGAGGTTCGCCTCACACAGAGAATTGCCTCTATCGACGTCAAACACAACGGCAGAGACATCACCATCGTTCGCAATCAAGATCCAAAAAATGCGATCAACCCTACATTTGCCAGAACTTCCCCCAAATGCCCCCCCTTCTGTATCCAAAGAATGGAAGTCGCGCCTGGCGTTGAAGCCATCGGCGAGTTGGAACTGATTTATTATCTAGAATTGGCCTCCACCAACCACAAAGCGATGATTGTGGATGTCCGCTCTAAAGAGTGGGCCTCTCAAGGCACCATTCCTGGTTCCACCAACATCCATTGGCACAAACTCAGCCCCGATCACAGCAAAGATGCCGATGTGGATAAAATCTTAATCGAACGTTTTGGAGCAAAGAAAAAAGGCAAAAAACTCGATTTCAGCAAGGCCAAAACCTTGGTGCTCTACTGCAACGGCATCCTCTGTGACCAAGCTTCATTCAGTCTCCGAGTCCTTCTTTACAAAGGCTATCCCGCCAAAAAACTGCTTTGGTATCGTGAAGGTATGCAAAGTTGGGAAAGCCTCGGCCTGACCACCGTTAAAGATCCCGGTAAATAACCCCCTACCAAACCCACAGGCAAAGGTGCTATCGCCACCTTTGTCTGCTGTCAATAATTAAGCAATCAATCCCACTAATCTCAGCATTGACGTTTTATATTGGCGAACCTCCCTCTGCCAAGCTATGCTCCAACCTGAAAATTTTTCTCTTTTACTTACCTCACCTATTTTTAAAGAGCTGTTGCCATGCCGCAAATTTCTGATTTCAGTGAAACCGAACGCTGGACGCTGCAAACCACACTGGATGAACGCTGGGGCAAAGGCTCCGTTGAGCTGCAATTGGCCGATGCCGAGATTCGCCTTGACCCCAATGATCGTGAGTTGAGCACCTGCCCCGTTGCCGTCTGGAACGTGGATGGCTGTGGTTTTGCCCTGTTTAAAACCGGTGACAAACTCTATCGTTGCCAGTTTTTTTATCGTGGCTACCAGCAATACGGTACCGGCATTGAAGAATACAGTGACATTGGCGAGTGCGCGGTTTCACTGCTGCAAGCGCAAGCAGATCACCAAAGCGAACAACCGAAATAGAGTTTAAACACCAAACAAACACCTCTTTTACGATAAACCTGAAGGAAAATCATGAGCAAAAAGAATGCTTTTTACGCCCAATCTGGCGGCGTAACCGCCGTTATCAACTCATCTGCCTGTGGTGTCATCGAAACCGCACGCAAACACGCTGACAAAATCGGCACCGTCTACGCCGGTCGTAACGGCATCATCGGCGCACTGACCGAAGAACTGATCGACACCTCTAAAGAGTCTGCTGAGGACATCGCGGCGTTGAAAAAAACCCCTTCGGGTGGTTTTGGTTCTTGTCGTTTTAAACTCAAAAGCCTCGAAAACAACAAACTCGAATACGAACGTCTGATCGAAGTCTTCAAAGCCCATAACATCGGCTACTTCTTCTACAACGGTGGTGGTGATTCCGCTGACACCTGTTATAAAGTCTCTCAACTCTCAGAAAAAATGGGCTATCCGGTACAGGCCATCCATGTGCCTAAAACCGTTGATAACGATCTGCCCATCACCGACAACTGCCCTGGTTTTGGTTCAGTCGCCAAGTACATCGCCGTCTCTACTCTGGAAGCGAGCTACGATGTGCGCTCCATGTGCGCCACCTCCACCAAGATCTTTGTGATCGAAGTAATGGGACGGCACGCCGGTTGGATCGCGGCGGCTGGCGCACTGGTAGAAGATTACGGCATTCCCGTTGTCACCCTGTTCCCTGAAATCGAATTCAACCAAGAGAAATTCTTGGCCGCAGTCGATGCCAAAGTCAAAGAACACGGCTACTGCACCATCTGTGTTTCTGAAGGCGCGCACTACCCCGACGGCAAGTTCCTCGCCGAGCAAGGCACCCGTGACTCCTTCGGTCATGCTCAACTGGGTGGCGCTGCTCCGGTGGTGGCCAACATCATTAAAGACGCGCTGGGTTATAAATTCCATTGGGCGGTGGCCGATTACCTGCAACGCTCTGCGCGTCACTTGGCCTCTGCCTCTGATGTGGAGCAAGCCTACGCACTGGGTCAAGCAGCGGTGGAAAAAGCACTGGAAGGCAAAAACGCCATTATGCCCACCATCGTGCGTGAGTCCTCTTCGCCTTATAAATGGAGCATTGGCGAAGCCCCTCTGAGCGAAGTGGCCAACGTCGAAAAAATGATGCCGATGGACTTCATCACCGAAGACGGTTTTGGCATCACCGACAAATGCAAAGAGTACCTCTACCCGCTGATCAAAGGCGAAGCCTATCCCGACTACGATGACAACGGTATGCCCGATTACGTCACCATGAAAGGTGAAATGGCAGAGAAGAAGTTGCCTAAATTTGAGATTTAACTCAAACGCAAGTAACGGTTAAGACGCGAGGGGATGATAAGATCATCCCCTTTTTTATGCTCAAGACAAAAGGCAATATCAACATGACCCCACAACGCGCACAACAACTGTTAGAAGAGCACATCACTATGGGCAGCGGCTACAACCGCAACGCCGCCAAATTGATCTTAGTGGAAGTGCAAAAAGAGCACGGCCAACAAGCGGTAGACCAGTTGATTATGAGACTTGATTTGGAGACCCATTTTGGCTTTCAGCTTGGTACGGAGTTTAAAAGCCCTTGGGGGTAAATAATGGTGATTTATTGCTTATCCAACACCTCTAAAAATAAGCTGTTCAGAGAATCATAGTTAACCACAACCCTCTCCTGACCGGCTGCTTGCGCATTTAAACGCTGCAATTCAGCCTCAATAAACCGGCTAATCACTGCCCTACGCGGCAGATAATCTTGCTCAAAACCCGCTCGTTTTTCAGCTAACAGAGTTTGAATTTCCACCTTAAGCTCCACGTCATCAACCAACCGATCAACCAGTGTTTCAAACTCCATCGGCACTCGTCCCATGCCACGCTCGATCCACTGCATGGCCAAAATAGGCCGCAAGACATAAAAGTATTTTTTGATCCGTACTGTAGACCCTTGCAGATACTGACGAAAATTACCCTGTGCCATATGAGCGTAATGATAAAAACACGCACGCGGTGAATAATACTCCGGCAAACGCGATTTTAACGCCGCCACAAAGGCCTTATCAGCACGATAGACCGTTGGTGAACTGAGCCACTCCAGCAGTGCTGGATTCGATTTATACAGCAGTTTCAATGCCTTTTTCAGATCCCAGCCACTGATATCCAGCAGGTCATTAATCGGTCGCTCCAGTACATCACGAGTCAAATCAGAATCCACCCTCAAATACCACGAGCGCGCGCTCACATAAATGAAACGCACGTCATAATCACTGTCTTTTGACTCAAAGCCCCAAGCCCGACTGCCTGACTCACAGGCGTAAAGAATGGTTACCTGTTCCTCTTTTTCAAGTTGATGCAGCCGTGCAATGATTTCTGCGCGCATTTTTGTTCTCCTGATCATTATTTAGCAAGCCAATAAAAAAGGCGACAACCTAAGTCATCGCCTCCATCAGATCACAACAACAACAAAAACTACCTACATCAAAGGAATCATCATCAAAGCAACGATGTTGATGATTTTGATCAAGGGGTTAATCGCAGGCCCGGCGGTGTCTTTGTAGGGATCACCAACCGTATCGCCAGTCACGGCGGCTTTGTGC
>JAUZRS010000077.1 GCA_030950195.1 Gammaproteobacteria bacterium
ACTGCCGGATAGGCAGCTTAGAAACACACCGCTGTTGCTGAGCTGCCAATATCAATCTTCACTGCCGGATAGGCAGCTTAGAAAACTCTCCAACACTATGCACAGCCTCTACAAAACTTCACTGCCGGATAGGCAGCTTAGAAAGGTTAATGCCCACGGTCGTGGGGAACACTGAACTTCACTGCCGAATAGGCAGATTAGAAACATAAAAAGAGCGGTTTTTCTTGCTTAACGCTGGGTAAAAATCGGCGTATCCCTGTTGAATTTGATGGTTTGAAATTGGTTTCTTTTTTTCCTTTGGATGATTCTGTTTGAAATTAGAGAAGCGAGTAAAAAAATACAGCCCGGTTGTTTAAAATCTACCGAGGAATTAGGATTTTGGCTTCCCGCTTTGAAGAAGGGGATTCGAGGGGGATGTGCTCTTGCTTGCTTTTATCGGCGCACTGCCCTTTGGTTAGTGCCGCCCTACGAAGGGTGCTGTATGGGTTCTTTTTTGTTGGGTGTCAGATAACGATGGGTGGTCGGCCATTCCACCATATCCAGCGCTGTTGCCCTAGGCAGGTCCGCCGTAATTTCCTGTCGTCATCGTTAGCTGACAAATTGAATATAGCATAGCCTTTAAACCAGCTGAACTAACTCGCTGTATTGCGCTAATATTTTATCTTGGGTGAGTAAAATCAGGGGTTCGCTTTTAAGCTGCCAAAACAGAAGGTATTACTATGGCCACTTTTTTCATTGAGAGGAACGAGCTTAGCAAGGGGTTTGCCCGATTTGGCAATGATAAAACTGCTGCCTTTGCTGGCCTCTTAGACCCGTTGTGAAAGGTGGATTTTTGTCTCATAAAGGTTGAGTTGCTGCATCATTTTTTCTCCGAGTTGTGTTTAGAATAACAGATGTTACGCACTGAACAAGAACGGGGGATTTGCTCTTGCTTGCTTTTATCGGCGCACTGCCCTTTGGTTAGTGCCGCCCTACGAAGGGTGCGGTGTGAGCCAGCCCTTTGGTTAGTGCCGCCCTACGGTGCTTGAAAATTGATTCTCAAAATCCTGTGATACAATCGCCCTTCTTTTCTTGCGAGTATTCACGAATGTCCGATGCGTACCTCACCGCCTTTAAAGGCGCGTTCACCAGCCTGTTGCGCTGGTCTGATCTGGATGATTTTTGGCTGCGTTTAAAAGCGCAATCGGGTGAGGATTGGTACCTCTACGCCGTCGGTGAAGCGCCGCCGATGGATGTCGCCAGCCGTGATGGCTTTCACCGTTTTTTAGCTGAAATGGATTTACTCTTGAAGCGAGAACACGAAGAGGATTACTGCGGTATCGTCTACGCCGATGATCTGCACAGCCCGACGTTTATCAAAATTTATGACCCGAACAACTTGGGCGTGAGCTGCGGTTTTAGTGACAATCCACCGCTGCCGGGTTGGGTGTTGTCCAAGTTGCCGCCCATTGACCTACAGGTGGCGCTGCCACCGCCAAACAATCGCCGTCGCTGGTGGAAAAAACTCTGGAGTTGAGTATGAGAGCTGTTTATGGCCTGTTGCTGCTGGTTTGTTCACTGGCGCAAGCGGAGATTAATTACGACCTGACCCCGACCTCGTTGCAGGCTCAGATTGAAAAACAGGGCGCAAAACCGCTGCTGGAAGCGCTGTTTGCCGATCACACGGCGATGAACATTGTCCTGTTGTCGATGGATTCGGGCAGCCCTGAATGGTTGGCTCTGGCCAAGGTGTTTGCTGAGGTGGCGGAGGGACAAAATCGCGCCATGATTGGCATGGCGGTGGGTGAGGCGTTGCAGTGGCAACCGGCAGCGGTGTTGGCGTGGCAGCAGGATCTGTTTCCATTGCCCAAATTGTGCGGTCTGCAAGGGCTGTATGAGTGGCGCACCATGTCACGCCAGTTGGCGCTGGTGGCGTTGCAGCGGCGCGAGGCGGCGGTGACGTTGGTGGATGATCAGGCGTTGCGGGCAAAACGTGCGCTCTGTTTGATGAGTTTGGCGCAGGCCAAGGATCAGGCATTAAAATTGTTAAATAATCGTCCGTGAGGTGCGATGTATCGTAGGGGCAGATTCTATACCTGCCCTGATTAAATATCTTAAAGGAGCTAAACGATGAAAAACGTATGGATGGTGTTGTTGTTATTACCCGCTTTGCTCATGGCGGCAGAGGAAGAAGAGCTGCTGTTGGACGAGGATATGTTATTGGAAGAAGAGGTGCTGCCCGAGCGGGTCTGTCAGCCGGAGGTGCTGCGGGTGACGGGCAAAATGGCGCGCTCCAAGGAGGCGGGGCAGTTTCATGCCGTGCGTGCGTGGAGCCACAAGGCGAAAAGTAAATACGGTAAAAAGTATTCGTGGTTTAAAGCCGAGCGGGAGCTGGATACGGGCTGTGAACACAGTGAGGGGCATTGGCGCTGCACCGTTGCGGCGCGTGCCTGTGAGTGATCTTTAACAAGGTGAGGGTGGAGTCATGAGTGAGTGGACGATGTTAACGCTGGTGGGGCGGGATCAAGAGGGCATTGTGGCGGCGGTGACGGCGGTGCTGCATAAAGAAGGCTGTCAATTGGGCGAAACGTCGATGATGCGGCTGGGGGGCAATTTCAGCATGATGTTGATGCTCTCTTGTGGTGCTGAGGTGGCGGTGCTGGAGGCGCTCTCTGAGGTGGCCGAACAGTTTGAGCTGCGTCTGCATCTGGATCAGATCGAAGCGCAGTTGCACGATCATCGACAGGCCAATGTGCGAGTTACGGTTCATGGCGCGGATCGCATTGGTCTGGTGGCGGAGGTGACGGCGGTGTTGGCCGCAGGGGGCTTGAGTGTCTTGGACCTCTGTTCTGATGTGGCGGGCAGCGCGGATAAGCCGCTCTATCTGTTACAAATAGAGGGCGTTTGTGAACTGAGCGCCGAGGCGTTGCAGTTGGCTCTGAGAGCGGCACTGGATGAGGATGTTCAGTTTTCGGTGGATGAGATTGAAACGCTGCTGGGCTAGGAGGCGGATATGGCGGTTTTAGAGATTTTAAAGCACCCTGATGTGCGCTTGCAGCAGGTGGCGGAGCCGGTGGAGCGTTTTGATGCAGCACTGCATCGCTTTATCGACGATCTGGAGCAGACCCGTTTGGCAGGGCCAGGCGCGGTGGGCATTGCTGCACCTCAGGTGGGTGAGGTGATTCAGCTGGTGATTGTGGATATTTCTACGATGAAAAAACCGCACCCGAATCACGGTCATCTGGTGCTGATTAACCCTGAGATCATTAAATGGAAAGGGCATGAGGTGGGACGGGAGGGCTGCTTATCGGTACCGGACTTTACCGGTAACGTGATTCGTGCGCAGCAGATTGTTTTGCAAGCGCAAAACCCTCAAGGAGAGGTGCAGCGTTTTGAGATGCAGGGTTTTGAGGCGCGCGCGGTGCAGCATGAGTTGGATCATCTGGAGGGGATGCTCTTTTTGGATCGTTTGGTGAGCCGTCGCAGTGATCTGTTTGCTCGTAAGGTCTTTCAGAAAAAAGCGAAAAATCGAGGCTGATGGGCTCAGAGACTTGCCATCGGTCAGAAAAATGTCGATTCGATCAAACAATGCGGCATTTGGCCTTCGAATCTGTGAACTGCTTCCCTTTCCTGTGCGGAGCGTTTGCTAAATTACACCTCAACGGCGGGGATGACTCGCAACGAAGCTTATTTAAGACAGAGGTAGAGACTGATGAAAAACAACACAAATAAAAAAGCAGCTCTGAACTTTAATTCAATGATGCCTTTGGCTCTGTTTTGGTTGGCAGGCATGGTCGGCATGTTTTACATCGGTCTGAATGCGATGGGGTTTGATATGACCGGTTGGAACTGGGTCAGCTTGGATTTTTGGGTTACCGGCATGGTTTGGAAACTGGCGATCAGTAAAGTGTCTCGTGCCGATAAAGTCTTGAAAGAGTGCTACCGTGAGGTGACACGCCGCAGCGGAGTGAAATTGAACTACGGCAGTTACGATTTGCTACAGGAACAGAAGAACTGTTTTTCCTCTATGCTGCAACGCAGTTTTCCTTCTTGCCCCGTGGCGTACTGAGCGGCATAATCTGAATCGGTTTTAGTTTTAACGGCCTGCCAAGGTTTCTTGGCAGGCCGTTTTTGTGTGGTGTGGGTTTTGTCCAGGGTAGGATTTTTTATGCTTCGTTTTGTGATGTTTTTCGTTGTTTCTCTGTTTTTATCTCCAAGTTTTCTCATCGCTGCGGAATCGGCTGACGCAAAGGTGATGCGGGCGATTTTTACCCCAGGTGTGAAAGATTTTGAGCCGATGGGCAGCAGTAACTATTTTTATACCACCTGTGCGCAGCTCTACTTTTTCACTGAGCTGTATGGTTTCAAAGGTCAGGTGTTAAAACACCGCTGGTTTTACAACGATAAGATGGTCTCTGAGGTGAAAGTAACCGTGCGTTCACATCTGTGGCGCGCCTCTACTAAGAAGAGTTTGCCAAAAAGTTGGGTCGGTGATTGGCGGGCTGAGGTGGTGAACGCTGCGGGGGTGGTGTTGGCGAGCAAACATTTTGAGTATCGAAACCTGCCTTATTGACTGATATTACGCGCTGAACAAGAACTTATATCCCGTAGGACGAACCTTGTGTTCGCCCTGTTTGTGGAATGTGGGTTTTAAATGGGAGGTTTATTTTTCGCTCGTCATTCCCGCGAAAGCGGGAATCCATAGGCTCTTGTCATAGATTCATGTGGATTCCCGCCTTCGCGGGAATGACGTGGGTTGAGATTCTCTTAGTTTCTCACTCATTGCGTAACATCAGTTATTGATGTTCTTCGAGGTAAAGAAAGTTCTATTTTGGCCGCGAATATGTGCTGTAGGTTGCCCAACCTCGTGAGGGTCTCATATTGGCACAGAATCAAGCCGACATCGGTTGCGCGGCTCAATCCATCAATCCAGTATCACTGAGTTTTTTTCAGCCTCTGAAAGCCTTGTCTGAGAGAATGCTTGAAGAGGTGATGGCGCGTGGGCAACTGCTTAATTATTCCGCTCATCGCCGCCTTCTCATTGAGGGTCGTCAGTCTCGTTATTCGGTTTTCCTGTTGGCCGGTGAATTGCGTTTTGATGATCCTCTCGGGGGATCGCTGTTGATCGTCAGTGGCAGTGACAGTGCGCGTCATTGCCTCTGTGATCGAGCGGACAAAGACACCATGTTGACCTCACTCAACGATGTGCAGCTGCTACGGGTCAATAAAGCCTTTTTGGAAAAACTGACCGGCGAATCGCACTCTTTGGGTAAGATTGAGGTTGAAGAGCTGACCGAAGACGATCCTCTGTACGCAAATCGCCTGCTGTTTGATGTGTATCACCAATACATGAGAGATGATCTGGCGATTCCCAGTTTGCCTGGTTTGGCTCTGCGGGTACGCAAAGCGGTGTTGGATCCTGAGATTGCTTTGAGTGAGGTGGCTATTCTGGTGCAATCCGATCCGGCCATTGCCAGCGGTCTGATTCAGGCCACCAATAGCGTGTTGAATCGTGGTGTGGTGGCGGTGGCAGACTGCCAAGGAGCAGTGGCGCGTTTGGGTCTCAATACCACTCGCGATCTGGTCACCAGCTTTGCCTTACACAGTTTGTTTCGTGCTAAAACTCCGTCGGTAAAAAAGCGCATGTTGG
>JAUZRS010000078.1 GCA_030950195.1 Gammaproteobacteria bacterium
CGTCAAGGCCAAAAGCTGCTCCAGATTTTTTACGCCATCCACGTGCCGATAAAGCACGGCGTGACAACGGCGGCAACGTGCGGTACTGCCGTTGGCCAAGGTGCGCCGATGGTGCAACAGATCGCATTCGTGGCAGGCGACTAACTGTTCGAGAGCCATCAACCTACGGAGACCAAGGCTTTTTCACGCAGCAATTCCAACTCATCACGCACCTTGGCTGCCTCTTCAAATTCCAACTCCTGAGCGTGTTTGAACATCTTTTTTTCCAGCTTTTTCAGCTGTGCCGCCAATTGTTTGGGCGTTAGCTTAGCGTATTTGGCCACATCCTCGGCTATTTTAGCGAAGTGCTCCGGCGTATCGGGTCCGCCTGGGCGTGCGCCTTCCATCACATCGGTAATCGCTTTTTTGATTCCCCGTGGGGTGATGTTGTGTTTTGTATTGAACTCTTGTTGGGTGATACGTCGTCGTTCGGTCTCGGAAATGGCTTTCTGCATTGAGTTGGTGATGCGGTCGCCGTAGAGAATGGCGCGCCCGTTGAGGTTGCGCGCGGCACGGCCAATGGTCTGAATCAGAGAGCGTTCGGAACGCAAAAACCCTTCTTTATCAGCATCCAGAATTGCCACCAGTGAGACCTCTGGCATATCCAGACCTTCACGCAACAAGTTAATCCCGACCAAGACATCAAACTTGCCCAAGCGCAGATCACGAATGATCTCTACTCGCTCGACGGTTTCGATGTCCGAGTGCAGGTAACGCACACGCACACCGTGTTCGCTGAGATAATCAGTCAGGTCTTCCGACATGCGTTTGGTCAGGGTGGTGATCAAGACCCGTTCGTTGATCGCGGCGCGTTTGTTTATCTCCGACAGAACATCATCCACTTGAGTTTCGACGGGACGTACCTCGACCACCGGATCTAACAGCCCTGTAGGGCGCACCACTTGTTGCACCACTTGGTCGGAGTGTTCTGCTTCGTAATTGCCAGGGGTGGCGGAGACAAAAATCGCTTGTGGCATCTGGCGCTGGAACTCTTCAAATTTCAGCGGCCGATTGTCCAGAGCTGAGGGCAGACGAAAACCGTAATTGACCAAGTTTTCTTTGCGTGAGCGGTCGCCTTTGTACATCGCGCCCAGTTGGGGAATGGTGACGTGACTCTCGTCGATCACCAACAGAGCATCTTCAGGCAGATAATCAAAAAAACAGGGCGGTGGTTCACCAGGAGTTCGACCGGAGAGATAACGAGAGTAATTCTCGATGCCGGAGCAGTAACCCAGCTCTTGGATCATCTCCAGATCGTATTCGGTGCGCTGTTGTAGCCGTTGTGCTTCGACCAAGTTGTCTTGCTTTCGTAACAGCTCTAAACGTTCTTTTAGCTCAATGCGAATGTGTTCAATGGCTTCCAGCAACACCGCGCGTGGGGTTACGTAGTGGCTTTTAGGGTAGACGGTGACGCGGGGCAGGCGCTGTAAAATCTCGCCGGTAAGCGGATCAAATAGGCTAATCTGCTCCACTTCGTCATCAAATAGCTCGATGCGCACGGCCTCTTTTTCTGAGTCGGCGGGATGGATGTCGATCACTTCACCGCGCACTCGATAGGTGCCACGACTGAAGGCCATGTCGTTTCGGGTGTATTGCAATTCAGCCAAGCGGCGCAGCACAGCCCGTTGATCAATGCGGTCGCCCCGCACCAGATGCAGCAGCATTTTTAGATAGGATTCGGGGTCACCCAAACCGTAAATGGCGGAGACGCTGGCGATGATGATGGTATCACGCCGTTCCATCAGGGCTTTGGTGGCGCTGAGGCGCATCTGTTCGATGTGTTCGTTGATGGAAGCGTCTTTTTCGATAAAGGTGTCGGAGGCTGCGAGATAGGCTTCCGGTTGGTAATAATCGTAATAGGAGACAAAATATTCAACGGCGTTGTGAGGGAAAAAGGCTTTCATTTCACCGTAGAGTTGTGCGGCCAAGGTTTTATTGGGGGCGAGAATCAAGGTGGGGCGCTGGCGATCTCGAATTAAATTGGCGATGGTGAAGGTTTTACCCGAACCGGTCACGCCGAGCAGAGTTTGACAGAGCAGACCGTCATCCAGCCCTTCGGTCAGTTTACGAATGGCCTGTGGTTGATCTCCCGCAGGGGCAAAGGTGTCGGCAAGTTGGAATTTTTTTGACATTAGTGGTCTTTCAAGATTAACGTCTGATGAGTGTACGATTTTTTCGGCGCTTGACGGACAAAAAAATAGCCAGCGTAGGCTGGCTATTTTATAAACACGGAAGTGGTGTATTTACTTCACGGTTTTTTCGATGGAATCGCTGCCACCTTTGTTATCAATCCAGCTCAGTTTCACTTTGTCGCCCTTAGCACCGTCTGCTTTGAAAGAGAGGTAAGGGTTTTTGGACACAGCACCACTCCAGTTGGCGGTGAAGACGGTTTTGCCTTCAATGATCGCAACCACTTCGGTGATGTGGTGAGCGGGGATCATCTCACCGGTTTTTTTGTTTTTGCGCAGGCCAGTTTCCATAGGGTGGCTCATGAGAGCCTTAACTGTGGTGACACCGCCTTTGTTTTTTGCGCGAATTTTAATAGAAGCCATTTTTTATTTCTCCTGAGATGTTAGATCAATTAACCGCCGCAACCACCGATGGTGACTTTGACTTCTTTTTTGCTGGTGTAGAGTTTACCGCCGGCTTTCACGACTGCGATAACATCTGAGGATTTACCCATTTTGATGCGGGTTGAAACGTAACCTTTGGTGCCTTCGCTTAATTGATGTGAGGCAATCATGGGAGAGCTATTTTTTGCTGAGATGATGCTGATGGATTCAACGTCTTTCAGAGAAGTGGTGATGGTAATGGGCACCACGGCACCGTTTTCTGCAATATCGGGTGCTTTAAGCGTGATGTCGCTGGATTCACTGCTGTCATTGCTACCGAAAGCCGCTTTCATGGCTTCATCGACGCTTTTGGCTTTGAAAGCTTCTACAGGGAAGGCCGCCAGTACCGCACGTGGAGCCAATAAACCGGCACCTGCTGCAACAGCGATGGCACTGCCCACAAGGGTCTTTTTAAGCATGATTCTGCGTTTTATGTTCATGGTGTCTCTGTCTCTCCAAAAGGGTTGAAATGTGTTTTTAGAGGTTGTTAATAAACTTTACGGTACATCAAGCCGACTTTTTGAGTTGATGCTTAACGACGCCCTAGCATACTTAATGCATTGTTAAGTGCAAGTGATAAATGTCATTCCCCTCTGCTTTTTATTTCTTTAGTTCTTATTCTTGTTCTAACTCCGCTTTTTTTGTTTCTAATGTTTCGATTTTGACCTTGATCCTGAGTGTATCAGGGCTGTTTTTTGGCAATTCTTTAATGGCCCACTTTAGCTGTTTTATGGCTTGTTTTAGCTCTCCTTGGTACGCGTAATATTCTGCCAGTGCCTCTCTACTGGCGACGTTGTTGCCGAGTTTTTTTTCGTTCTGAGCCAACATTGAGTAAGCTTGGGAGGTGTATTGATAGCTCTCTCTGAGGTGACGGCGTAACAACTCGACCACGGCTTTGGGCTGATCGTTATTTTCCAAGTGGTGGGCGTAAGCGATCACCGCAGGATGGTAGTTGGGATAAAAGGCAAATAGCTGCGAGAAGAGCTGCTCTGCCTGTTTTATCTGCTTGCTGGCAGAAGCGAGTTGGGCGCTGGCGAGCAGGTAGTGAATGTTTTCGGGTGCTTTTTTCAGTAGCGGTTGCAGATAGAGTAAGCCCTCTTCTGCTTTGTCCAGTTGTGCTAAGGCGATGGCGCTGCCGTAGTTCCAGACATCTTGATTCAGAGAGGGGGCTGTGGAAAGTGCCATTTGACGAGTGGTGGCCACTAAGGTTGGCAGTTCCTCGCTGGTTTTGACCCGTAGACGCATGCGCATCAGTTGAAACTTGAGACTGTCGGTTTGTTGTTGTGGTTTGCTGTAGTTTGCTGCGCGATTTTTGGCCTCGGCAATGCGGGCGTTATTGAGTGGATGGGTGCGCAGATACTCGGGCAATTCGTCGCTGCTGAGGTCATTTTTTTGTCGCAAGATTGTAAAAAATTGCGCCATTGCTTTGGGGTTAAAACCACTTTTTACCAGTATGTGAATGCCGAGTCGATCTGCCTCGTGTTCATTGGCTCGGGTGAAGTTAATTGCCAGTTGTTGGCTGGCAGCCAAGCCGCCATAAAGTACCGCTTGACTCTCTTGTGTCTTCCCTTGGCTGCCAAGTACGAGGGCGGCCAGAAAGGCGGCTGCGGTGGTGAGGCTGGATTTGTAAGCTTCGGCTTGGGCGCGTGCGATGTGGCGTTGCTGAACATGGACAATTTCATGTGCCAGCACGGAGGCCAGCTGGGCTTCGTTGTGGGTTTCGGTCATTAATCCACTGTGAATACCGATGTAACCCCCAGGTGCGGCAAAGGCATTGATGTCGGAGGCTTTGACTATAAAGAAGGTGAAGGGGCGGTTTTCGTTTGCACTGGCGCTGAGAAGTCGGTTGCCGAGGTTTTGTAAGTAATAATTTAATTCTGGGTCATCAATCAAGGCGTTATTGGCGCGGATTTGACTCATAAAAGCGTCACCGAGCAGCTGTTCTTGCCGTGGTGAGAGGGTCTGATCAACGGGATCCCCCATCTGGGGCAGTTGTAGATTGTCAGCGTTAAGAACAGGGCTGATAGAGCAGAGCAGGCTTAATAATAGGGTGTGCAGTTTGATCACGGTAGGGGGAATTTTTCCGTAGCTAATTATAAGTGGCCATCTGACTTTATCAGTTTACCCGAAGTTCCCTATTGATGGGGTGTAATAAAAAGGGTTGACCTTGTCGGGATAGAATATAATAATATGCTGATTAACTTTTTGATTGCCAATGGCACAGATGGAGATTTGGTTGAATATCAGTGAAATTGATGCAAATGGACTGAATGAGTGGCTGCAAAGCGGAAAGCAAGTGCGCTTAGTGGATGTGCGTAGTCCGGCTGAGATGGCTCAGGGCATGCTCCCAGATGCGGAACAACTGCCGTTACATCTATTGCCATTGCAGATTGATCAGTTTAAAGATGAAGAGGTTGCCACGGTGTTTTACTGTCGTACCGGTGCTCGTTCTGCCCAAGCGTGTGCGTTTACGATGAGTCATGGCAATCAAAATGTACATAATTTACGTGGCGGCATTATCGCTTGGGTGCGAAGTGGTCTGCCCGTTGCTGCCTAGGGGTTATCCCTAGGTGAAACGGAGTCTACTTGCGTTTCGGTAACGATTCGCTTATAAATGTCGGGCTTTTTTTGGGTATGAAATGCAAGCATGGCTTGCTAATAACAAATAAATGGGAATTAATATTATGGCTGATTTTGATCAAGAATTGGATGCCTCTGGACTGAACTGTCCCCTGCCGATTTTGCGTGCTAAAAAAGCGTTGGGTACTCTGTCTACAGGTCAAGTGCTGCGCATTGTAGCCACCGATCCTGGTTCGGTTAAGGATTTTGAAGCATTTTCAAAACAAACTGGTAATGAGTTGCTCTCTTCTGGTGAAGAGGCTGGCAAATTTATCTTTATGATTAAGAAGTCTTAATCATTTTGTAGGCAGTCGGTTATTTAACCGGCTGTTTTTCCGTATTGAATTATTTTTTTAAAAGGTGGAACGATTATGGCTGATGAAAAAAAGCTTGCGATTATTGCAACAAAAGGCACCCTTGATTGGGCTTACCCTCCCTTCATCTTAGCTTCCACCGCGGCGGCTTTGGGTTATGAAACTGAAATTTTCTTTACCTTCTACGGTTTGCAGTTGGTGAAAAAAGATTTGAAATTGCAGGTCAGTCCTTTGGGTAACCCTGGTATGCCAATGCCTCTGGGTATGGATAAATGGTTCCCTGTGATCGGGACTGCAATTCCTGGTATGCAGAGTATTATGACCGGCATGATGAAGCAGAAGATGAAAGCCAAAGGCATCGCCAGTGTCGGTGAGCTGCGTGATCTCTGTCAGGAAGCCGAAGTGAGAATGGTGGCGTGTCAGATGACCGTTGATCTGTTCGACATGAACCCTGCTGATTTTGTTGATGGTTTGGAATTCGGTGGCGCAGCGACCTTTTTTGAGTTTGCCGGTGAGTCAGATATCTGTTTGTATATCTAATTTCCCAGCGGATTTTTCTGCATCTCAAAACGCCAGCCTGCATCAGCAGCTTGGCGTTTTTTTATGGCTAAAATTTACTATGGAATTGTTCTGTTTATGTGGAGGAAAGGTGTGGAAAACCATAATATAAAAGGCTTGATTGTGTTTATTTGTAGTTAAAAACGACAATTGTTTTGACACTGTCGCTCTTTTTTGTCAACTTATCTGTATAGGAGTGCCATTTTTGTTGTTTTAATACAACAATTGGATGCAGACAAGGAATGATTCTAATTAATTTTTATAAAGACCGTAGGGTAGACATTATGAGTTTTTCATACAGACGTTCGTTACTTTCTTCCGCTGTTTTAGCTGTTTTAGTTGCCCCCACGGTTGCTTTGGCCACCAATGGCATGAACTTGGAAGGATATGGCCCTGAGGCGACCGGAATGGGTGGGGCTTCGATGGCCTACGATAACGGTTCAGCCGCTGCAATGAATAATCCGGCGACCTTGTCTTTGATGAGTGATGGTGAAAGTCGTCTGGATCTGACTGTGGGTTTATTGAGACCCACCGTTTCGGCTTCTGCCGCAGGTGCGCCACAAGCGGACTCTTCAGGTACCTCTTATCTGATGCCAGGTGCAGGTTGGGTGACAAAACAAGGGCAGCTCAGTTACGGTGTGGCTTTGTACAGTCAAGGTGGGATGGGGACTGAGTATGCAAAAGATTCTTTCTTAGCTGCTGGTACGGGTGAAGCGGTACGTTCTGAGGTGGGTGTGGGTCGTTTGATGGCTCCACTCTCCTTCGAAGTCAATCATCAGCTCAGCGTCGGTGGCTCCTTGGATTTTGTCTGGGCGGGTATGGATCTGAAAATGGCCATGAGCGGTCAGCAATTTGGTGATTTTATGCCAGGTGCGGCTAATAATGCGGGTACCGCCTCCGGTGGTTTGGTTAATTCGTTGGGTGGGGCTATTCAGGCGGGTAATTTGAACCCGCTCAATCCGGTGCAAAATGTGCGTTTTGATTTCTCCAATGACAGTGATTTTAGCGGTGAAGCAATGGGAACCGGTTTTGGTGCCAAACTGGGGCTGACCTTTAAAGCCAGTAGCGGTTTGACCTTTGGAGCGACGTTCCACACCAAAACCAATATGAGCGATCTGGATACCAACAACGCTTCTTTGACCATGAACGCCAATTTTGATAATAATTTGTTGGCTCAAACTTGGAATGGTGTTCCAGTCGGTGCTCCTGGTAACGCAGGTGCACCAGCAGGTACGTACACGACGGTTAATGTGCCTGTCAGTGGTAAAATCAGTGTTGTTGATTTTCAGTGGCCTGCCACCTTGGGTGTGGGTGCGGCACTGAAACTGAGTCCTGCGGTCATGTTGGCGGCGGACATCAAACAGATTTATTGGTCTGGAGTAATGGACAGTTTCCGCATGCAGTTCACCTCTGACGCGGCTCAAGCGAACCCACTGGCAGCGGGTTTTGCCAACCAGACTATGGATCTGGAGATGTTCCAAAAATGGGATGATCAAACGGTGGTTCAGCTTGGTGGTGCGTTTAAAATGGGAGCTGCTTTGACCGTTCGTGCTGGGGTTAATATTGCCAGTAATCCCGTACCCAATTCGACTTTAAACCCACTTTTCCCTGCCATTATTGAAAATCACTACACCGCCGGTTTTACTCTGGCTCTGACTCCAGCAAGTGATTTGAGTGCCTCTATGGCGATTGCGCCGGATGTGACCGCAGTGGGTGACAGTGGTGTGACTTCTAAACATGCACAGGCTAATTTTCAGGTTATGTACAGCCACAGTCTGTAGAAGAGTTTAAATTATTTTGTGTAGGGGCTGACCTATGTGTCAGCCCTTTTCAAATGGGTGAAACCAAATTGAGAGAAGATTAAAATGAAGAGAGTACAGCCGTTTTATCGCGTTATTTTTGCCCTGTTTATGCTGGTTGGAGCGGGATCGTTGCTGGCAGAAGAAAGATTAAAACCCTTTGTTTCCGCCAGTACTGCCAGTGGCTCCCTTCAAGAAGCCAGTGCGGTAACTGAAAAATCGTTGCAAACGGCTGGTTTTGAGGTGGTAGGAAAATACGCACCTTATGAGGGTGTACAGCTGATTTTAATCAGCAGTGATGAACTGAAAAAAGCGGCGGCTGCTACCGATCGTGGTGCTTATGCAGCGGTGCAGAGAGTGTCACTGGTTAAACGTGCTGATAAAATTGAGGTGGCGTATACCAATCCAGTTTATTGGGCGAACGCCTATCAATTAGAGAGCAGCTTGGCTGGGGTCTCAAAAGCCTTGGCCGATGTGCTCGGTGCGGGAGAGCCTTTTGGTGCCAAAGGTTTGACTGCCGATGATCTGCGCGGGTATCACTACACCTTTGGCATGGAATATTTTGATGAGCCTTACGAATTGGCTGAATTTTCTTCGTTTGATGCGGCTGTGAGCCAAATCGAAAAAGGGTTGAAAGAGAAGGTTGGGGGTGTTTCATTGGTATATCGAGTTGAAATACCTGATCGTGATCAAGTGCTGTTTGGGGTGGCGATGCGGCAGGCTGGAGGCGGCGCTAAATACAGCGATGATGCGTTTATTATGAGTGTGGTTGACTTCGAAGAGCTCAGCAGTGCCGCTCATCTGCCCTATGAAATTTTGGTGAACGGCAAACAAGCAGAGGCGTTGCACGCTCGTTTCCGTATTGCGATCAGCTTTCCTGATCTAAAAATGATGGGCGATAACAGCTTCATGAAGATTATGGAGAGCCCGCCTGCAATTGAAGCGGCACTGCAAGCCGTTGCCGGTGTTAAAGCGGCTGAGAGCGATTATTAGTGAAATCCTGATTTTATCGTATTAGAATAGCGCCTATATTCGACTCAACCCTCCGCTTGCGGGGGGTTGAGTTTTTTGCGGTGGGGAATAAATTCCCCAAGAAATGGTGTTTTGGGAGTAGCGGGTGGAATTATCAGGTGGCGATATCCTCGTCCAGGCCCTGAAAGAGGAAGGGGTCGAGTTCATTTTTGGTTATCCAGGCGGTGCGGTACTGCACATTTACGATGCGTTGTATCGTAGCGAAGGCATTAAGCATATTCTGGTGCGTCACGAGCAGGGGGCAACCCATGCGGCGGACGGTTATGCACGTTCAACAGGCAAACCTGGAGTGGTTTTAGTCACCTCAGGACCGGGTGCCACCAATGCGGTGACGGGTATTGCTACCGCGCATATGGATTCTATCCCGATGGTGGTGATCACCGGCCAAGTGCCCAAAAAGGTCATTGGCAGTGATGCGTTCCAAGAGGTGGATTCTATTGGCATCACTCGCCCTTGTGTAAAACACAATTTTTTGGTCAAGGACGTTAAAGACTTGGCGGAGACCATTAAGAAAGCCTTTTACGTTGCCACAACGGGTCGCCCAGGGCCGGTGGTTATTGATGTTCCCAAGGATATTACTGCACCGGACGTCAAAGTGCCGTTTCATTACCCTGAAACGGTAAATATGCGTTCGTACAACCCCACCAGTAAAGGTCACCCTGGGCAGATTCGCCGTGCGGTGGATCTGCTGCTGGTGGCGAAAAGGCCGATGCTTTACAGCGGCGGTGGCGTGGTGTTGGGTGATGCGGCCGATGAATTGACTCAGTTGACTCAAACCTTGGGTTATCCGATCACCAATACCTTGATGGGTTTGGGTGCGTATCCTGGCACCGATAAGCAGTTTGTCGGTATGTTGGGGATGCACGGTACCTATGAAGCCAATTTGGCCATGCACGAGTGCGATGTGCTGTTGGCCATCGGGGCGCGTTTTGATGATCGTGTTACCGGTGATCTGGAGCACTTTTGTCCGCACGCTAAGATCATTCATATTGATGTCGATCCCTCTTCGATCTCCAAAACGGTGCCGGTGGATGTGCCGATTGTGGGTGATGTGAAAGAGGTCATGAACGATATGTTGACCTTGCTGGAAGAGACCGACACCAAGCCCGATGCCAAAGCGTTGGCGGCATGGTGGCAGCAGATTGCCCTCTGGCAAGACAAAGACTGCATGGCCTATGCGACCAGCAGCAGCGTGATCAAGCCGCAGTCGGTGATTCAATCTTTGCACAAAGTGACCGAGGGCGATGCCTTTGTGACCTCAGATGTGGGTCAGCATCAGATGTGGGCGGCGCAATATTACCCCTTCAATAAACCCCGTCGCTGGATCAACTCCGGTGGTTTGGGCACGATGGGGTTTGGTCTGCCTTCCGCTATGGGCGTGCAGTTGGCACACCCCGATGCCACGGTGGCCTGTGTGACCGGTGAGGCGAGCATTCAGATGTGCATTCAGGAGCTTTCCACCTGCAAACAGTACGATTTGCCGATCAACATTCTCTGTTTGAACAACCGCTATATGGGCATGGTGCGCCAGTGGCAGGAGTTCTTCTATGATCGTCGTTATTCGCACTCTTACATGGATGCCTTGCCCAATTTTGTCAAATTGGTTGAGAGTTATGGCCATGTGGGTCTGCGCATTGAAGACCCTGCTGATGTGGAAGGGGCGATTCGTGAAGCGATTGCGCTGAAAGACCGTACCGTCTTCTTGGACTTTATTACCGATCAGACCGAAAACGTCTATCCCATGATCGCCAACGGCAAAGGCCATCACGAAATGCACATGCCACCCCCACGGGAGTTGTCATAATGCGTCACATTATCTCTCTGTTGATGGAAAACGAAGCCGGTGCGTTGTCACGGGTGGCAGGACTGTTTTCCGCCCGTGGTTACAACATTGAATCTTTGACTGTGGCCGCCACCGATGACCCTTCTTTGTCACGCATGACCTTGGTCACCCGTGGCAGCGATGAGATCATTGAGCAGATCACCAAGCAGCTCAACAAGCTGGTGGACGTGGTGCGTTTGATTGATCTCAGCAGCTCCAGTTACATCGAGCGTGAGTTTATGATGATCAAATTGCGCGCACTGGGTGCGGCGCGAGAAGAGTTTAAACGCTTGGCAGACATCTTCCAAGGCAGCGTCATTGACGTGACCGACAACAGCTACGTTATTGAAATGATTGGTAACAGTGAAAAATTGGATGCCTTTATCAAAGCGGTCGGCGATGAGGTGGTGCTGGAAGTGGTGCGTTCCGGTGTGACCGGGATTTCGCGCGGTGAAAAAGGCCTGCGAGCTTAAGTTAACTGAGAAACAGATTTAATAACCTAAACAAATTTTGAGACTTACGGAGCAAACATGAAAGTTTATTACGACAAAGACGCGGACCTGTCCATTATCCAAGGCAAAACAGTGGCCATCATCGGTTACGGTTCACAAGGTCATGCTCACGCCAACAACCTGAAAGATTCAGGTGTGGATGTACTGGTGGGTCTGCGAGCCGGTTCTGCTTCAACGGCCAAAGCGGAAAAAGCCGGTCTGACGGTGAAGTCCATTGAAGAGGCCACTGCGGCTGCGGATGTGGTGATGGTGTTGGCTCCTGATGAACATCAAAAAGCGTTGTATGAAACTCAATTGGAGCCAAACCTGAAACAGGGCGCTGCACTGGCCTTTGCTCACGGTTTTAATATTCACTACGGTGCAATCACACCTCGTGCTGATCTGGATGTGATCATGATCGCACCGAAAGCGCCCGGCCACACCGTGCGCAGCGAATTTGTTAAAGGCGGCGGTATTCCTGATCTGATCGCGATTGAGCAAGACGCTTCTGGTACCGCTAAAGCCATCTCCCTTTCTTACGCTTCTGCCATTGGTGGCGGTCGTACCGGTGTGATTGAAACCACCTTTAAAGACGAAACCGAAACCGATCTGTTTGGTGAGCAAGCGGTGTTGTGTGGCGGTGCTACGGCACTGGTACAAGCGGGTTTTGAGACCTTAGTCGAAGCGGGTTACGCGCCTGAAATGGCCTATTTTGAGTGTCTGCATGAGCTGAAACTGATCGTTGATCTAATGTTTGAAGGCGGTATTGCCAACATGCGTTACTCGATCTCAAACACCGCTGAGTACGGCGATTTGACCCGTGGCCCTCGCATCATCACCGATCAGACTAAAATTGAGATGCGTAAAATCTTGACCGAGATTCAAAACGGCGAGTTTGCCCGTGAGTTCATCAATGAGAATCAAACCGGTCAGTTGACTCTGAAAGCGAAACGTCGCATCGGTCGTGATCATCCCATTGAAGAAGTGGGTGATCGTCTGCGCAGCATGATGCCGTGGATTACGGCCAACCAGATTGTGGACAAAAGCAAAAACTAGTCCCGATCTACATTCAGCTTTGCCTTCTGTGGTGAAGCTGATTTGCCGTTGACTCCACCTGCTGTTTTGACAGAGGCTGAACTCATGAGCGATCCAATAAAACCTCATCGCGGCATCTATCTGTTGCCCAATCTCTTTACCACTGCGGCTCTGTTTGCCGGTTTTTACGCCATTATTGCCGCCATGAGTGGCCAGTTTAATAACGCCGCACTGGCCATTTTAATCGCCATGATTTTAGACGGTCTGGACGGTCGTGTGGCGCGCATGACCAACACACAAAGTGATTTTGGCGCGGAGTACGACAGCCTTTCGGATATGGTTTCCTTTGGTTTAGCGCCCGCTTTGGTGGTTTATGAGTGGGCTTTAGTGCATATTCCTGGGTGGAGTTGGGCGAACATCGGTTGGTTGGTGGCCTTTCTCTACACCGCTTGCGGTGCGCTGCGGTTGGCGCGTTTCAATACTCAGGTGGGGACGGCGGACAAGCGTTTTTTCCAAGGTTTGGCCAGCCCCGCGGCGGCGGCGATTATGGCTTGCATGGTTTGGGTGGGGAATGATATGGGGTACAGCGGCGAAGAGTTGTCAACTTTGGCGCTGGTGGTGACGTTGTTCAGCGGTCTGTTAATGGTGAGTCGTTTTCCCTATTACAGTTTTAAAGATTTTAATGCTAAACAGAAAATCCCGTTTATGACCTTGTTGGCGGTGGTGTTGATCTTTGTTTTGACCTCCATTGATCCGCCCAAAGTGATTTTTTTGGTGATGCTGGCCTACGCGCTTTCCGGCCCTCTTTGGAGCAGTTATCGTTGGTATCGAAAACGCGGGCGTGACGTGGCGGAATCAAGCGATAAATAGGGCTTGGCAAAACGAATAAGGTAAGGCTATAGTGGCCTTTACTTATTCGGATTTTTACAGTGTCTTTTTTCTATGAACATCTGCGCGAAACACCCCTTTCAGCTTTTCCCTTCAGCTCTGCTTGAGCTACGCTTTTTGCTGCCTTGGGCAGTCTAAAGTTACCCTGACGAGGGTCAATACGTTATCTTAATCAGTTTATTATCCCCCAATATTTTATGATCGTTCTGCGAACGGTCTGATGGAAAGAGTCTCATGAGCAAAGAAAAATTAATTATTTTTGATACCACCTTGCGCGACGGCGAACAGAGCCCGGGCGCTTCGATGACCAAAGATGAAAAGCTGCGCATTGCCAAGGCGTTGGAAAAGATGCAGGTGGATGTGATCGAAGCCGGTTTTCCGGTGGCGAGTAAGGGTGATTTTGAGGCGGTGAACGTCATCGCCAAAACCATTAAAGAGAGCACCATCTGTGGTTTGGCGCGTGCCATCGACCGTGACATTGACGGTGCCGGTGAAGCCTTGGCTCCGGCCGCTTCGGCACGGATTCACACCTTTATCGCCACCTCACCGATTCACATGCAACATAAATTACGCATGCAGCCCGATGCGGTGGTGGAGCAGGCGGTTAAAGCGGTTAAACGGGCGCGTCGTTACACCGATAACGTTGAGTTTTCCCCTGAAGATGCGGGGCGTTCTGAGTTGGATTTCCTCTGTCGGGTGATTGAGCGGGTGATTGATGCCGGTGCCACCACCATCAACATTCCCGATACGGTGGGTTACAACGTGCCGCACCAATTTGGTCAATTGATCCATAATTTGATGGAGCGCATCCCCAACGCCGACAAAGCGATTTTTTCCGTGCATTGCCACAACGATTTGGGGCTGGCGGTGGCTAATTCGCTGTCGGCGGTGTTGCATGGCGCACGGCAGGTTGAATGTACCATCAATGGCTTAGGCGAACGGGCGGGCAACGCAGCTCTGGAAGAGGTGGTGATGGCGGTGCAGACGCGCCAAGATCTCTTCAGTTGTAATACCACTTTGGATGCCACTCAGATTGTGCCCTGCTCGCGTCTGGTTTCGAATATTACCGGCTTCCCCGTGCAGCCGAATAAAGCCATTGTCGGTGCGAATGCCTTTGCCCATGAGTCGGGCATTCATCAAGACGGTATTTTGAAGAGCCGCGAAACCTATGAAATCATGCGCGCCCAAGATGTGGGCTGGAGCAATAACCGCATTGTGCTGGGCAAACATTCGGGGCGCAACGCCTTCCGCACCCGCTTGGAAGAGCTGGATATTGTCTTTGACTCTGAGGAAGAGTTGAACTCGGCTTTTGCCCGTTTTAAAGATTTGGCCGACAAAAAACACGAAATTTACGACGACGATTTGCAAGCCTTGGTGACCGATGCCAATTTGGTGGCTGAGAATGAAACGGTACAGTTGATTTCGGTCAAAGCCTGTTCCGAGACCGGCGAAATCCCCACCGCCAGCATCACTTTGTTGATTGAGGGTGAGGAGCGTTCTGCCAGCGCCACGGGTGGCGGACCGGTGGACGCGGCCTTTAAAGCGATTGAATCCATCGTGAACAGCGGCACTGAATTGACCCTCTACTCGGTGAATAACGTCACCAGTGGCACCGATTCTCAGGGAGAGGTGACCACGCGCCTGACCCATGAAGGCCGAGTCATTAACGGTCAGGGAGCGGATACCGATATTGTGGTGGCCTCGGTGAAAGCCTACGTCAACGCGCTGAATAAACTCGATCAAGGGAGCGATAAGGGACACCCGCAACTGGGTGAGGTGTGACTCAGAGCGCCGAAGAACAGCGTCTCTATCTGCAGGCGATGGGCATCCCTGTGTGGGAAGTCCGTCAACCGCATTTGCTGCAAAATCTTCCCGTAGCGGATGCGGTTGTGGTCGAATCTGAGCGTGAGTCTGATGTGGAATCGCCTCTCGCTGAAGCCGTGGTTGAACCACCTACGGTCTTAAATTGGCCTGACTTACAGCAGCAGGTCAGCAACTGCACAACCTGTGCGGCACGTCAGGGTCGGATGCAGCCCATTTTAGGGGCGGGCAGTGAGCAGGCGGATCTGTTGATTGTGGGCGAGATGCCCAATGCCGATGAGGATCGTTTGGCCGCACCCTTTGTTTCGGCTTCCGGGCAGTTGTTGGAGGGGATGTTAAAGGCGATTGGTCTGTCTCGGCAGGCGGTCTATTTGACCCATATTGTTAAATGTCATCTTGAAGAACACCGTGATCCAACCCCTGAAGAGCTGTCTGCTTGTCAGGGTTTTCTCTTGCAGCAGATTAAGTTAGTGCAGCCCAAAGCTATTTTATTATTAGGGCGCATTGCGGCTCACGCTTGCTTGCAAGTGAACACACCACTCACCCAGCTGCGCGGTGAGTGGTTTGAGTTTGCTGCCACGCCTCTGTTGGTCAGTTACCACCCTGCTTATCTGTTGCGTAAACCCTCGGCTAAACGTCTCGCTTGGCAAGATCTGAAATTGCTGCGAGCGCGGCTGCAAGGTGAGTGATCTGATGGGTGCGGATGCGCTGCGTTTTATGCAGATTACAG
>JAUZRS010000079.1 GCA_030950195.1 Gammaproteobacteria bacterium
AGATAAGCAATGAAAGTGCAGAAACTACTGCAAGCCATAGATATACAGAATTAAGAGATTTAATTGTTTTAGTTCTGTCGAAACGTCGCTTTAAAAAACCAGCAAGAATATATGTGGGGGATGCAAATGCGAATAATTTCATAACTGTATTCTCAAACTTATCCATGATGATTTAAGGCCTAACGGTTCTGCGGATAACCGGCGCTCCGTTGAAAATTTATTTTCATAAGGTTCGTCCGGTTCAGGCGCTTGATGGACTGCGCGCAGCGACGGCCAGCAAGGGGATGGACATCCGCAGAACCGATGCAGTAGGCGCGAAGCGCCTGCTGCATCTCTGTAATAAACAGCCAATGGCCGTTTATTTAGTTAACACGGCCAATTCTTAAATTCTTACTATCGCGTTAAAAACCAAATACTTACATGCGAACCAAAACAATATTGGCAAAAAAAGTACGGCCATTGGTGCTGTTATCAATCAGGCCAGAGAGTAGCAGAAAATAAATCCCTACACAACTCTACTCAAACGCCGCCTGCTCATACTCCAAGGTTGCCAAAGAGGTCTGTTTACCGAACTCCGCCTCAAACCCCAGACAGTTAGCAAACGCTTGAAACTTGGACAGTAACAAGGGCTTGATCTCAAAAGCACTCAAGCCCTCCTCCACCTGCTCGCCCACTTGCGTGTAAAGATGACTCAAATAATCACAAAAGGTCAGAGCCCCTGAACGTTAAGTTTACTGATTCAACTCACCGGACAACTACCCTGACACAGGGGGCTTTCGTATCCACCTTTTTACACATAAAGTTCAATGCTAATAACATCTCGTAATAAACGAAAGTGCTTATCAAGAGAGTAAATCTGAACACTGTTTTGCTTTGCACTTTGAGCAATAATCAAATCAGGAATACCCACTCCGTTTGCCCCGTTTCTTAAACACTGAACTTGAAAATCTATAATTTCGTGCCAAAGAACATTCAGTGGGATACGGTTAATTTCATTAAGCAATTTAATTACTTTCGATTGCTTTTTTAATTTCAAATAAGGGATCAACTCAGCAAGGATAACATCATTAATAACGACAAGGTTTTCATCCAGAAGATACTCTAAATTCTGAGAATTATTGCCCGACCTGAAATAATCAATCCAAATAGAGGTATCAACCAACACAGCCATCAAGAACGATCTCTAATTTCATCAAGATCAATATCCAAATCAATTTTTCCACGATACTGCTTAAGGTCTGCGATCTTTGACTTTCGAACAAAATCTTCTAATGCTTTGATAATCAAAGCTGTTTTAGTACTCGTAGGAGCAAACTTCATTGCTTCATTCAGTAGATTTTCGGGTAAATCCAGTGTGGTTCTCATTATCATCTCCAAAGGGTATGCATAAAACCTTATAACTTTATGCATACAAAAACAAGTCAATCCTGAAGCTGCTTGAAAACACCCCACCCTTTAATCAGCAAATTTTTTCCGCATCACCAAAGCATCTTCCTTACCCTCAGCACTCGGATAATAATTTTTCCGCACCGCCAATTCCAAAAAACCTTCACTCTCGTACAATTTCACCGCCGCCAAATTGCTTGGCCGCACCTCTAAAAAACTGCACTCTGCGCCCAATTTCTGCGCCATTTCCAGCAAACGAAGCAACAACTGCCTGCCGATGCCATTCCGCTGGCCATCCGCATCAACGCAGATGTTTAAAATATGCGACTCACCCGCCGCCACCGACATCACCCCATAGCCCATCACCTTATCTTGCCGTTGATAAACCAAACAGCAGTAACCCACATCGAGGCAATCTCTGAAAATACCGCCGCTCCACGGGTAGTCGTAGGTTTTTTTCTCGATCTCCAACACCCGTTGCAGATCTGTAATCTGCATAAAACGCAGCGCATCCGCACCCATCAGATCACTCACCTTGCAGCCGCGCCCGCAGCAATTTCAGATCTTGCCAAGCGAGACGTTTAGCCGAAGGTTTACGCAACAGATAGGCAGGGTGGTAACTGACCAACAGAGGCGTGGCAGCAAACTCAAACCACTCACCGCGCAGCTGGGTCAGTGGCGTTTTTACCTGCAAGCAAGCGTGAGCTGCAATGCGCCCCAACAATAAAATAGCTTTGGGCTGCACTAACTCAATCTGCTGCAAGAGAAAACCCTGACAAGCAGACAGCTCTTCAGGGGTTGGATCACGGTGTTCTTCAAGATGACATTTAACAATATGGGTCAAATAGACCGCCTGCCGAGACAGACCAA
>JAUZRS010000008.1 GCA_030950195.1 Gammaproteobacteria bacterium
ACCCTTCGTGCCAGCTCATCGCTCAAAGCCGGAGACTGCGCCACCGCCACCACCGCTTCGGGTTCCCCCAGCAGCAGCAGCTTTTCCAAGCTGTCTGCCTTAGCCTGTCCCATGCGCGTCCAGCGTCGCAGATAGACCGGATAGCCACTCGGTGAACCCAGAAAATGGCTGGAGAACATCTCCCGCACCCATTTGATGTAGCGGTCTGGGCGACAGGTGGGCGTTAACGCCACCCGCGCCTCACCCCGTTCGGTGAGGGCGTAGAGCATCGGTTTTGACTCATCAATGCGTACCGCCTGTAAAGGCTGCGCTAACAAGACATTGAGACGTAAACTGTCTTCTGGAGAGAGTTGCATAACTAAAATAACCTTAAAAGATAGCTCGCTTTGGTGATTGAATCTGACTTAGGCTCTTTACTACTCTCTCATACAGTGTTTCAGGAGAAACATCCGCACCATTTGGCCAAGATATTGTTCCACCTTCAATCATGGCCTTTTTAAAAAAAGACCTCTTTCTTAAGGGGAAAAAAACGGGCCCTTTATCCAGATACTTAGAGAAATCAATCTCACCAGAAACGCCATTGTCAAATGTGATTTGATAAACATAGTCATTCTTATAATTTATTTCTATCACATCATTCATATTCCACATAAGGAGTCACCTCAGGTCAATGGTTTAATTTTATTGATCACCTTACTGTCCCACGCAAGATTCCAGTTCTCTTCAAGCTCGGAGACATGAAGATCAATCCATTCACGGACAAGCTTGGTTGCTGTTCTTGATGATAAATTACCTTTCATCACATTTCCTTGAAAATCGAATACGGCTTTGTGGTCTGAATATTCTGCATGAAAATGCGGTGGATTATGTTCATCGTAGAACATCCTAATTATAATCCCAAAAAACCTCGATATTTCTGGCATCAGTACATTCCCACTAATTGAGTTGAACCCGCTGCCCCCAAGGCACCCTTTTTTTACCTTTGATCAACCAGATCACCTGATAGGGCGGCGCATATTCAGGAAATTTACCCAACCCATCGGTGAAATAGATCAACAGGTCAGGCTGACGATCCTGTGTTTCCCACCAGGAAAACATCGGTTTAAACGCCGTACCACCGCCACCTTTAAAACTTTTTGGCAACACGATCTCTTCCCACGGCTCAAAACACCACGGTCCCTCTTTTGCCAATTTGGCATCGCAGGCGTGCAGCGTGATGCGGGCGCGCATCTGGCCTTTAATGGCGTTGATCTCGGTCAGAAACGTGGCCAGCTCCTTGTCGCCCACGGAACCGCTCACATCCAGCGCCACCGCCAGATTAATCTGCGCGCTGCGCAAACTGGGGTAGATGGCCGGATCACCACGGCGAGTGGAAGGACGGGTGTAGCTGTAATCGTCCCGCGCCGTGGCGGAAACGTAACGCGCCAACATCATTCGCCACGGCAGTTGCGGCTGCAACATAAAATCCACCGTGCGCGCCATAGTACCGCCCATCTTGCCCGCCTGCATCGCCTGCTGTGCCGCACCGGCCAGCCGCTGTTGCCACTGCACTGCCAGAGAATCCCGCTCCTCTTGCAGCAGCGGTGGCGGACGTTTGGCCAAACCATCCGAGCCTTGTTCGGGCGAATTGGACTGCCCCTGACCGCCGTTGTTTTGCTCTTTGTCTGACTCCGGTTTTGTCTGCCCACCGTCGCCTGCGGAAGGTGAGTTACTGGAGGGTGGTTTATCCCCTACGCCGCCCTGTTGACCGCCGCCGTCTTGGTTTTCTTGATCGTAAATGTGATCGTCCAGCGGCTTGAGATTCTCCTCCTCTTTAATGCAAGGGTAGATCTCTTCGGCGCTCATGCCTTCAAATTCACGCAGCAGCAAGCTGCCAGGTGGCGGCATCAGCCCCTCTTTCAACAACAGTGGGTTGATGGCGTAATCACAGGCCACATCCCAACGGGCTTTGAGCCGATGTTGACGGCGAACAAAATGAGACAAACCGCAGTGCAGCGCCTCATGACACAGCATGAACTGAATCTCTTCGGGGTGCAGTGCTTCGATAAATTCGGGGTTGTAATAGAACTTACGCGCATCGGTGGCGGTGGTTTTACACCACTCCGGTTGTGCGGCCACCATCGGCAGCCGCAGCACCAGCGCACCCAGAAAGGGCTTGTCCAAAATCAGACGGGTGCGAGCGGCGCTCAGACGTTGTTCAATAGCTTTCAGATCCATAAACAGCTCAATTATCGAACAGCATCAGATCCGCAATGTCGTTTGCCCAATCAGCAAACTCCGGCACACTGAACAGTTCAGCGCCGATGGCACGGTGCATATCCGAAACCAACATCACCCCCATCTCTTTTTGACGAAACTGTTTCGCGTACTCCAAAATAGCGCCGAAGACCGCCTGCGCGTGCTCGCTCTCTTTGGCACGAATCGCACGCCCCACCAGAGCGGTGGCCACGGCGTATTGCAGATCAATCTCTTCTGGTACCGGCACCTCATCACCGCGCAAAATGGCATCCAGATCGGGCATTTGATCCAAGCTGGCGATAAAGGCATTCAGCTCCACCCCTGCCGCCGGACCGACACAGGCTTGCAGGGAGCCGAGCAACAACTGCGGATGATGCAGAAACTTCTGCAACGCCCGATGGGTAAATTCCCACGAACGCGGCGAAGGAAAGGCCATCGGGTTGTGTGCTGGGTCAAAATCAAACAGCAGTTCAGGGCGGAAACGCAAAAAGGCGATCACCCGCTCATCAATGCCCTCTTGGTAAGCCCAAGCGACCCAATCGTCCAGATTGACCTCCACCTCAAAATGAGAAAACCGATTCGCCAAGGGCGCGGGCATGGCGTAAGTCACGCCGCGATCCCCTTGTCGGTTGCCCGCCGCCACAATCGCCCAACCTTCCGGCACACGGTAGTTGCCCAGACGACGATCCAAGATCAACTGATAAGCCGCCGCCGACACACTCGGTGGCGCGGAGGTGATCTCATCCAAAAAAAGGATGCCTTTCGGGCCATGAGTCTTTGAGTTGGGCAGCATAGACGGTACCGCCCATTCCACCTGTTCACCGTCCCGAAAAGGAATGCCACGCAGATCTGACGGTTCCATCTGCGAAAGACGAATGTCAATCACTGGCACTTGGTGGGATTCCGCCACCTGAACCACGATCTGTGATTTACCCACCCCAGGCGGCCCCCACAACATCACAGGAGTATGGTGACCCGTCGAGGCACCGAGAAACTCTTGATCCAAGACCGAAGCGATAAACGCGGGGCGCATGGCTTAAAAGCCCGCCTTTTTGTACCACTCTTTCGCTGCTTCGGGATTTTTTTCAATCCCGTTACCCTCTTCGTACATCATCGCCAGCGTGGTTTGTGAGCCCACCAAACCTTGCTCCGCTGCTAGGGTGAACCACTTCACCGCTTCTGCGCCGTTTTTCACCGCGCAGTCGCCTTCCATAAACATAAAACCCAAACCGTGCTGAGCGATGGCCAGCCCTTGCTCCGCCGAGGCTTTCATCCAGCGATACGCTTCCGATTGATTCGGTGGTGTACCTAAACCGTTCTGATACATGATCGCCACCCGATGCTGCGCATCGGCATCTCCCTGCTCGGCGATGGCGGATAAAAACTGCATCGCACGGGAAAACTCTTTGGCTTCAAATGCAGCCATGCCACTGGCCAGCTCCATATTTAATTCATTTTCACTCACGATAAAGACTCCTCACAGGGTTAAGCGACTCAATTTTAATTCAGAATGACCGAGCCTTTTGCTCAATCATGTGCGCGTGAATCATATACAGCACCGCCATTTTTAGGTATATCCCTGAAGGGAGTAACGCAAAATAAAGACCACCGCCTCCCTCTATGGGGATATACAGCGAAGGCCAAGGGTTTTGTATGCTCCTTGCCCCAGATTATGAATTCGTGCGGTTACTCTGCCACCGATTCAAATTGAACCCATTTTATTATTGAGGAGTCGCCATGTCGGCGCACGTGATCGAAACCAGCGACCTACAAGCCAATATGCGCACCTGCATCCAAAAAGTAGCCACGGGACCCGAGTACAGCAAAGACCTCTCTTTTGAAGAGGCTCATGCGGCGCTCACTTTGGTGATGCAAGGCGAAGCCGATCCGGTTCAGACTGCCGTATTGCTGATCTCCATGCGTATGAAGCGCGAAGTGAACGAAGAGTACATGGGTACTCTTCAAGCCATCATCGACCACAGTAGCACCGCCATTGCCGAAGTAGATGAAGTGATCGACATCGCCGACCCTTACGATGGCCAAGTACGCGGCCTGTTGATTGCGCCCTTTTTGCCTGCGCTGTTGGCCGCCTGTGGCTATCCGTCGGTTTCTCACGGCGCGCAGAGCATCGGGCCTAAATTTGGTGTCACTCATCGCCAAGTGCTGCACGCCGCTGGTGCCAATGTGGATCTCTCACCAGCCGACGCCGCTCTGCGCCTCAGCGATGAGAACGTCGGCTGGGCCTATGTGGATCAAAGCCATTATTGCCCTGCGATGCACAATTTGGTTGAGCTGCGCCAGCGCATCGTCAAACGCCAAGTGCTAACCACAGTGGAAGTTTTGGTCGGGCCGATTCGCGGTCGCCAAAAGACCCATCTGCTCACCGGCTTTGTGCATAAGGCCTATCCGCCCATCTACGCTCATCTGGCACGGTATGCGGGCTTCAGCAGCGCGGCCATTGTGCGTGGCGTGGAGGGCGGCATCATCCCCTCTTTGCAACAACCCGCCAAAGTTCATCACTACCACGATAAAGGCGAAGAGCAAGAGTGGCAGATCACGCCACAAAGTATGGGCATTGAGCAAAGCACCCGCGCGGTGCCGCTGCCCAAAGATCTGCCCCCCGCTGCGGCTCAGAGCAACTCCAGTATTAATCTTGATGCGGCAGCGGAAGCCGCCGCAGAGACAGGTGTCGCTGCTCTGCAAGGCACAACAGGTCCCGCTTTTGATGCGCTGGTTTACGCCGCTTCGATTATGCTTACCCACCTCAAAAAGTACGACTCGCTGGCAGATGCCGGTCAAGCCGTGCGTGAGGTGATCAACTCCGGTGCTGCCATTGCTCGCTTTGAAGCGGGTCTGGCGGACTGATTTTTTTACTAACCCCTGTGTTTTTAATTTCGTTGACTCAACGAATCCAGACTCTCTAAAGGA
>JAUZRS010000080.1 GCA_030950195.1 Gammaproteobacteria bacterium
AATTTTTGTCGAGTCTTCTCTCTGCTATTTTCTTTCTAAGTCTGTTAACAGCCTGTGGGACGCGTGAAGAACCCACCTCAACGGTAAACAATGGTGGCGGTACGACGGTTACTAGCCCTGCTCCTAGCACACCGACGATTACCACCCCAGACGCTATTTTGAGCGTCACTTTGCAAGCGGACAGCCGTCAGCTCTCTTCTGGCAATGCGGGCAAGGTGATCTTGAGCGTGCGCATTAAAGATGTGGGTAATCAGTTGGTGCAGGGAGAGACGGTGACCTTCAGTGCCACTTCAGGGGATCTTGCCGTCACTCAGGGGGTGACCGATGGTTTGGGTGTGGCGGTGGCGGAGTTGTTGCCAGGGACGGATGTGAGCAACCGCAGCATCACCGTCACAGCGGTTGCTGCCGGTGCCAGTGACTCGATTACGATTGAGGTGGTGGGCAGCAGCATGAGCGTGGACGGTCCGAGTGCGGTGACCGTTGAATCCAGCGCGGATCTCTCTTTTAGCCTCTTGGATGGCAACGGTGATCCCATTGTTGGGGCCGCGGTGGTGGTCAGTTCGGCACGTGGTAATGTGGTTGTTCAGCCGCCTCTGACCAACAGCAGCGGTCAGACGCAGGCCACAGTCATCGACAGTGTGGGCTTGGATGATGTGATTACCGCTTCTGCTTTGGCAGGCACGGTCACGGCGAGTTTTAATTTAACCGTCAGACCGGATCGCTTTCATTTCCAAACCCCATTGAATGCGGCTGAGATTTCCATTGGTAACGTTGGCAAATTGGTCTCGGTGCAGTGGTTGCAAAATGGCCAGCCAGTGGTGGGGCAGACGGTGCAGTTGAATACCACGAGGGGGCTGTTTTTAAACGGTCTCGCCACTCAGACTGCGACGACGAATGGTTTTGGCGTGGTGGAAAATGTGATCCACTCTAGCAATGCGGGTGCTGCAGTGATGACCGCCAAAGCGGCCAACGGCTCCATTGCTCAACGTACGATTGAGTTTGTTGCCACCAACCCCGCCTCATTGACTTTGCAAGCGTCGCCAACCACTTTGGGTGGTGGTGAGACCAGTAACATCAGCGCCATCGTGCGTGATGCGCAGGGCAATTTGGTTAAAAACCAGACTGTGGTGTTTGCCATTTTATCCGATGTTTCCGGAGGCAGTTTGTCCGTCGGTTCGGCTCTCAGCAACAGCTCAGGTATGGCAGGTACGGTCTACACCGCCGGTGTCGGTGGCCCTAACAGTGCGGTACTTTCCGCTACGGTGGCCAATAACGTCGGTGTTCAAATCACCAGTGCGGTGAATTTAACCGTTGGCCAAAAGGCTCTGCGCATGGTGCTTGGTACCGGCAAGGAGGCGTCTCAAGTCAATGTGGTGCAGAACCAGAAATCCTACGTGGTGCAAGTGAGCAATGCTCAAGGTGCGCCTGTCAGTGGTGTGCGGGTGGAGCTGAGTGTGCAGCCCTTGGCTTATTTTAAGGGACAGCACGAGGGGGTTGACACCCTCTTGGATGGCAAGCCGGACAGTTGGGTGATCGTTCGCAGTGTGGAGTGTTTATCCGAAGATTTGAACCAGAACGGTGTGTTGGATAATGATCTGGCCAGTAACTGCAATGCTCAATTAGATCCAAATGAAGATTTGAATGGTAATGGTATCTTGGATTTCCCCGAGGATTTGAATAACAACGGCATTTTGGATGCGGGTGAGGATCTGGATGGGGATGGTCTGTTGGATTTGAGCTTGGAAGATCACCGCTCGGGTGAGGATCGCAATTGCAGTGGTACTTTAGAGCCGTCTAATTCGGCCACCATCGCTCAGCACCCAACTATGTTGCCGACGGTGAATGCAGGTGCATTATTGACCGATGCCAATGGTTTTGGTTATTTTTCTGTGGTGTATCCCAAATCCCATGCTCGTTGGGTGACGGTACGCCTCAAAGCACGGGCGCTGGTGGCAGGCAGTGAAAGCGTCGAGAGCGTTGATTTTACTCTGCCTGGTTTGGTGCTTGACTACAACACCATCGGTGTTGAGCCACCAGGAATTATCAGCCCTTATGGTGCTGCTTTGGACTGCACTATTCCTCGTTGAGACTCAGGTGTGTAGTGGCATAGTAAATCTGTCATCTAAGCATTGTAGTCCCACCCTAGTCTGCCTTGCTCAAGTTGTGTATCCTTGCCACACTTTTGTGGAAATGAGATAGAGCCGATGTCTGCGCGTACCGCCAACGTCTCCCGAGACACCTTGGAGACTCAAATCACCGTTGCCATTAACCTTGATGGCACAGGTCAAACCCACTTCGAAACCGGTGTGCCTTTTTTGGATCACATGCTGGATCAGATTGGCCGTCATGGCCTGATCGACCTCAATATTGTTGCCAACGGTGACCATGAAATTGACGATCACCACACCGTAGAAGACATCGGCATCACCTTGGGGCAGGCCTTCAGCGCCGCGCTGGGCGATAAAAAAGGCATCGTCCGTTACGGCCACGCCTATGTGCCTCTGGATGAAGCGTTGTCACGGGTGGTGATCGACTTCTCCGGTCGGCCTGGCATTGAGATGCGCGCTGAAATGCCGCGCTCAATGGTGGGTAGTTTTGACACGGATCTGGTGTTTGAGTTTTTCCAAGGTTTTGTCAATCACGCCAATGTGAGCTTGCACATCGACAACCTGCACGGGCGCAATACCCACCACATCATCGAAACCATCTTTAAAGCCTTCGGTCGGGCGCTGCGCATGGCGATTGCACATGACCCGCGCATGGCAGGCATCATGCCCTCCACCAAAGGCAGCTTGTAGGATCGACTCATGACAACAATTGCAGTGATTGATTACGGTATGGGCAATCTGCGCTCGGTCTCCAAAGCGATGGAACATGTGGTGGCCAAGGGTGACAAGGTCATTGTCACCGATGATCCAGCAAAAATTCGCGCTGCCTCGCGGGTGGTGTTTCCCGGCCAAGGTGCGGCTAAAGATTGCATGGCGCAGTTGGCGCAGCACAAGGTGATCGAGGCGGTGATGGAGGCGGCGGCTGAGAAGCCTTTTTTGGGCATCTGCATGGGTCTGCAAGTGCTGCTCTCGCACAGCGAAGAGAACGGTGGCATTGATTGCCTTGATCTGTTTTCAGGCAAGGTGCGCTTTTTTGGTCAAGAGTTGTACGATACAGATTCCAATGAACGGCTGAAAATTCCTCACATGGGCTGGAACCGCGTCACTCAACAGCAGCCCCATCCGTTGTGGCAGGGCATTGAGGATGAGGCGCGTTTCTACTTTGTTCACAGTTACTTTGTTGAGCCTGATGATGAGAGTTTGCGGGTGGGCAGCAGCGTTTATGGTGAGCGTTTTGCGAGCGCCCTTGCCCGTGAGAACGTCTTTGCTTGCCAGTTTCATCCTGAAAAGAGCGCCCACGACGGTTTGCAGTTGCTGCACAATTTTGCCCGCTGGCAGGTTTGATGTTTCGGTTTGGGTGGGCAGACACATAGGTCTGCCCCTACGGTTACGTTGTTAAACCATTCCTGATGGTATTTTTAATACGATATTCGTTTTTTAGAGAGATGTTCAGATGCTGTTAATCCCCGCAATTGATTTAAAAAATGGCCAATGTGTGCGCCTGCGCCAAGGCCGCATGGAGGACGATACGGTCTTTGGTGATGATCCTGTGGCGATGGCCAGCCGCTGGGTGGATGCGGGTGCGCGGCGTCTGCATCTGGTGGATCTGGACGGGGCGTTTGCCGGTAAGCCGGTCAACGCGGGGGTGATTGGCGCGATTGCAAAAAAATACCCTGATCTGCCGATTCAGGTGGGCGGGGGGATTCGCAACGCCGACAGCATCGCCGCTTATTTGGATGCGGGGGTCAGCTACGCCATCATCGGCACCCAAGCGGTGCGCGACCCCCGTTTTGTCACCGAAGCCTGCAAACGCTTCGCTGGAAAGATCATTGTGGGTCTGGATGCCAACGACGGCAAGGTGGCGCTGGAAGGCTGGGCGGAGGCCTCCGATGTGGATGCCATCGAGTTGGCAAAACGTTTTGAAGGCGATGGCGTTTCAGCCATCGTTTACACCGACATCAGCCGTGACGGCATGATGCAGGGTGTGAACCGTGACGCGACTCAGCAGTTGGCGGAAGCGATGGACATCCCTGTCATCGCCTCCGGTGGGGTGAGCAATATGGACGACATTCGTGGCCTGATCGAGGTGCGTGAGTCGGGCATTATGGGCGCGATTATTGGCCGTGCCATCTACGAAGGCAGCATTGATCTGGCACAGGCGCAAGCCTTGACAGACGAGCTGGTCGGAGGCTGAGATGGGGCTGGCAAAACGCATTATTCCCTGTCTTGACGTGGACAATGGTCGAGTGGTGAAAGGGGTCAAATTCGTCGAGATTCGTGATGCCGGTGATCCGGTGGAGATCGCCCAGCGTTACGACCGTGAGGGAGCCGATGAGATTACTTTTCTCGACATCACCGCCACCGCTCACGAGCGCGATACGATGGTGCATGTGGTGGAGGCGATTGCATCGGAGGTCTTTATTCCCCTCACTGTTGGCGGCGGCATTCGCACGGTGGAGGACGTACGCACGATGTTGATCGCCGGAGCGGATAAAATAGCGATTAATTCGGCGGCGGTGTTTCGGCCTGAGTTTGTGCGTGAAGCGGCAGATAAAGTTGGTTCACAGTGCATTGTGGTGGCCATTGATGCTAAACAGGTCAGCGGCGAAGGCGAGCCAAAACGCTGGCAGATTTTTACTCACGGTGGGCGTAAAACCACTGGCTTGGATGCCGTTGAGTGGGCAAAAAAGATGACCGCTTACGGTGCGGGGGAGATTTTGCTCACCAGCATGGATCGGGACGGCACCAAAATCGGTTTTAATCTGGAGCTGACCCGTGCCATATGCGATGCGGTTTCGGTGCCGGTGATCGCCTCTGGTGGCGTGGGCAACTTGGATCACCTTTGTGAAGGGGTGTTGCAGGGCGGTGCTGATGCGGTGTTGGCAGCGAGTATTTTCCATTTTGGCGAGTACAGCATCGGTGAGGCAAAACAGCACATGGCCAAACGGGGTATCGAGGTACGCCTCTAACGCCTGTGCTAAGCTGGCGCGCACACGCTGGGGTGTTGTCTTTTGCGTAGAGGCGAATGTAGCGGCGAAACATTTTTCGCCCACAGGACAGAGAAACGTCATGAGTTGGTTGGATGAAATTAAGTGGGATGCCAACGGCCTGTTGCCGGTGATCGCTCAAGAGGCCAGCAGTGGCCAAGTGCTGATGGTGGCGTGGATGAACCGCGAAGCGTTGCGCTTGAGCCATGAGAAGGGGGAGGCGGTCTACTGGTCGCGTTCGCGCTCGAAGCTCTGGCACAAGGGAGAAGAGTCGGGACACACACAGTTGATTCAAGAGATGCGCCTTGATTGTGATAACGATGTGTTGCTGCTGCAAATTGAACAGCGCGGCGGCATCGCTTGTCACACCGGTCGGCAGCACTGTTTTTTTAAACGCTTGCAAGGGGGTCAGTGGACGGCAGTAGAGCCGGTTTTGAAAGACCCGAAAGAGATCTACAAATGAGTGATGTGTTAACGCAGTTGGCCAAGGAGTTGGAGCAGCGTAAATCGGCGGATGCCAGCAGCTCTTATGTGGCCAGCTTGTACGCCAAGGGGTTGGATACCATTTTGAAAAAGGTGGGAGAAGAGGCCGCAGAGACCATTATTGCCGCCAAGGGCGAGGATAAAAACGCTTTGGTCTACGAGACCGCAGATTTATGGTTTCATACCTTGGTGATGCTTGCGGATCAAGGTTTGGGGCCGGATGATGTATTGAACGAGTTGCAGCGCCGTTTTGGCCTTTCTGGGCTGGAAGAGAAAGCGTCCCGCAAATCAAAATAAGTGGAGAGAGACGATGGGTATTAGTATTTGGCAGTTGGTGATTATTTTGGCGATTGTGTTGGTGCTGTTTGGTGCTAAACGCTTGCGTAACATTGGCGGTGATTTAGGCTCGGCAGTGAAGGGCTTTAAAAGCGCCATGAGCGACGGCAACAGCGATGAGGCGAAAAAGCTGGCGGATAAAGCCGCCGCTGAATCATCCGTTGAGCGCAGCGCCAGTGCTGAGCCTGAGAAAAAAGAACAACCTAAAAGTTAATCTATGTTTGATATTGGTTTTTGGGAAATCTCCCTGATTGGCGTGATTGCCTTGCTGGTGATCGGTCCTGAACGTCTGCCTGCCGTGGCGCGCACAGTGGGTTTGTGGGTGGGCAAAATGCAGCGTTTTGTCAGCAACGTCAAAGACGATGTTAACCGTGAGCTGGAGACAGAGAATTTAAAGAAGATGCTCGGTGATCAAGAGTCACAGATTCAAGAGCTGAAAGGCATCATGAACAACGTGCAAAAAGAGGTTGGTGAGGGGGTGCAAAAAGCACAAGACTCTCTGGACACCTTGGATTCTGAGCAGAACAAAACAGCGGATAAAAAGGCATGAGTGCAGCGCCGTTAGATCCAAATAAGAGCGATGCTGAGATTGAAAAAGAGCAGGGATTTTTAACCCATCTGTTTGAGTTGCGCGATCGTCTGCTGCGCATGGTACTGTCGATCATCGTCTTGTTTCTCTGTCTGTTCCCCTTCAACGGTGAAATTTATACTTGGTTGGCGGGGCCTTTGATGGCGCATCTGCCGGATAACAACAGCATGATCGCCACCGAGGTGGCTTCGCCGTTTTTGGTGCCGTTTAAGATGACCTTGATGTTGGCCATTTTTCTTTCGGTGCCAGTGATTCTCTATCAGATGTGGTCGTTTATCGCCCCGGGCCTTTACCTGAAAGAGAAACGTTTGGTCAGGCCATTGTTGGTGTCCAGCACTCTGCTGTTTTATCTTGGAGTGGCTTTCGCTTATTACATCGTTTTCCCACTGATTTTCTCTTTCTTTGCCAGTGTGACCCCAGAAGGGGTGGCGATGATGACCGACATCGGCAAATACCTCGACTTTATTATCACCATCTTTTTTGCCTTTGGCATGGCCTTCGAAGTGCCAATTGCGACCATTTTATTGGTGGTGGTGGGCATGACCACACCGGATAAATTGGCAGAAAAACGCCCCTTTATTATTGTCGGGGCGTTTGTTTTGGGAATGTTTTTAACCCCACCCGATGTGATCTCGCAGACTTTGTTGGCGCTGCCCATGTGGTTGTTGTTTGAGATCGGTTTGCTCTTCTCCCGTTTGTGGGTCAAGCGCAAATCTGAGGAGTCGGAGCCGGATCCAGAGGGTTCTGATGCCGCTCAGACTGTGGCAGGCAGCACCGTTGCCACCGCAGTGGCCGCAGGTTCGGTGAGCGCCAGCAGTGAAGCGAGTGAAGATTGGGGTTTGCCACCCCGTTCGCCGGACAACAGCCAAGCGGATTTTGAGATTTTGGAATACGAACCGCTGACCGATGAGCAGATGGAGGCGGAGCTGGATCAGATCGAATCTGATGAAGTTGATGAGAAGGCTGAGGACTCAGAGCAAGCCTCTGATGAGACTGAAAGCCGCAAAGAGCCTGAAGCTGAGTTCGACCAAGAGGCCGCCGATGAAGAGGCCAATATGGAAGACCTAGAGGAAGAGTATCAAGATCAGGGTGTGAATGAGTTGGGTAATGACCCTGATAATCCACCGAGTTATGAAGAGCCAAAGGAGCGACCACCCGAGGTGAAAAAAGATTCGCCCGCAAAGGGTAAGGATTAATTTTTCTTACAACCGTTTTTATGCTCCAGAGGTCACGCTGAGGTTCAGATCCAATGCTTTGAGTACGCGCGCCACGGTATCAAAACGGGGCGAGGCACCTGAACGCAGAGATCGGTAGAGCGCCTCGCGTGTTAATCCAGATTTATTGGCAATCTCTGTCATCCCTGTGGCACGAGCCACAACCCCAAGCGCAGAGACCAGTGCAGCGGGGTCATCTTCTTCAAATGCGGTTTCTAGATAAGCTGCAATGTCTTCCTTGTTTTTTAGGTGTTCGGCTGGGTCAAAATCCGGCAAGTTAGAAACGTTGATTTTATCAATCATCTTTTAATCCTCCAGCATAGAAGCTAAACGAATGGCTTTTTTGATGTCTGTTTGCTGATTTGATTTGTCACCACCAGCTAACATGATAATCAAGACAGTACCGCGCAAGGTGTAATACATGCGCCAACCAGAGCCGAAAAATTCTCGCATTTCGAAGACTCCACTCGCCACCGGTTTCACATCGCCTAGATTACCCTGTGCGACTTTTTCGAGACGACGAATGAGTCGCGCCTTAACTTTAGAATCCTTTAGATTATCGAGCCAATGAGCAAATTCATCAGTGCGTTTAATTTTGTACATAAGACCAGTGTAGTCGATTGGTTACAGAACGTAAATCAGAGGTTGTGTTGTATCTGAAAGAGGAGAGAAAATTTGCCCTTTGAGCCTCAACTGAGGTAAAACGGATCTTCCCCTTAGATTTATGGCTGATGTTCTAATGCTTAAATTATTCGCCTTGTTGCTGTGTCTCTTCACCCTGCCAATTTTTGCGGGCAATGAACTGAAAAACCACTTCTCGCCTTATCTGGCTATGCACGGCGATGATCCAGTGCAGTGGCGTGTTTGGGGGCCAGAGGTGTTAGCTGAGGCGAAAAAAGAACACAAGCTGATTTTCATCTCCAGTGGCTATTTTGCTTGCCACTGGTGCCATGTGATGCAGCGCGAGAGCTACCAAAACCCTGCCATTGCTCAGTTGCTCAACGCTTCGTTTATCGCGGTTAAGGTGGATCGAGAGCTGAATGTGGCTTTGGATGCCCTTTTGATCCGTTTTGTGCAGCAGATGAACGGCTCGGCGGGTTGGCCACTGAACGTCTTTCTTACCCCTGAGGGTTACCCCCTGTTGGGCTTGACTTATCGCCCTGCTGAGTCGTTTGAGCAGCTGTTGATCAATCTGCGTGAGCGTTGGCAGGAGTCGCCACAGAGATTGGCACAGATGGCGCAGATGGCTTCTGGGCAGATCTTTAAAAAAGAGGTGTTGGAGCAAGGTGATGTTCGCCCCGTGGCTGAACTTCGCCAAGAGCTGGTTGAGCAGGCGTTGCAATTGGGCGATGAGCTGCAAGGCGGGTTTGGCGAGCAGAGTAAGTTTCCGCGTGTGCCGATGTTGTCATCGCTGCTGTTGGAGTTGCAAAGTGCGCCGAACGACGAGTTGGAGGCCTTTCTGCGTTTGACGTTGGATCAGATGGCTCAGTTGGCGCTGAGGGATCACTTGGGCGGTGGGTTTTACCGTTACACCGTTGATCCCGGTTGGCAGCAACCGCATTTTGAAAAGATGCTCTACGACAACGCTTTGGCGGTGAGCCTTTACCTGCAGGCAGCAGATGTTTTGCAGCAGCCGCGTTATCGTCAGATTGCTTTTGAGACCTTGGATTTTATGTTGGCAGAAATGGCGCACCAAGAGGGCGGTTTTATCGCTTCTTTGTCGGCGGTGGACGATGACGGCAATGAAGGCGGTAGCTATCTTTGGCAACGCGAAGAGCTGATGGCTGTGCTTAGTAAGGCAGAGTTTGCCTTGGCAGAGCGGCTCTGGTCGAGGTTGCCTATCTCTGAGGGTGAGCAGGTTTTGGGGTTGTTGCCGGTGGTCATTGAGGAGCCACAGCACTTGGCTAAAGAGCTGAAAATGAGTTTTTCGCTGTTGCAAGAAGAGCAGAAGATCATTCGCGCTAAACTGCATCGCTGGCGGCTGAAAAATCGTTCTCTGCCTAAAGACGGTAAACGTTTGGCAGGTTGGAATGGTTTGGCTTTGAGCGCGTTGTGTCAAGCCAGTGTTGCACCGGAGGGAGAGCGATTCCAAATTGCTGCAAGCAAACAGTTGGCGTTTGTGAATGGATTTTGGTTCAAAGGTGAGTTGCGGCGCGAGCTGAGCAGCACGGAAGGTGCGGCGTTTGCCGGTTACACGATGGTGGCGCAGGGATTGTGGCACTGTGCTGTGGCGTTTCCAGCGCAGAAAAAAGTCTTACAGGATCGTGTGGCTGAGTTGAGTGACAAAGCGTGGTCGCTGTTTTATCGGCAAGGCAGTTGGCGTTTGGGGCAAAAACCGCTGTTGCCGGTGTTGTTGCAACGGCCTTTATTGGATGATGGTCCGCTGCCATCGCCGTCGGCACTGTTGTTGAAACTCAGTCAGCAGGTGTTGGCTGCCGGTTATCAGCCTAACTGGAAAGAGGACTATCAACAGGCTCTGCAAGCAGCAGGGCGCTTTTTATCCAGCCAAACGGTGCTTTGGTATGCGGAGCATGTTGAGCTTTTTGTTTCTAAAAATAGGCCGCAGGTGCGTGATTTGCGTATTGAGCCGGAAACCAGATGAAAAATAGGCTAAAATCTGCCCGCCTTTTCTATTGTTATGTTATGGATAAAAAATAAGCTCCTATGAAAACCGCCCATGCTGTGCCACGCCAACCCGTTGTTTTGATCATTCTCGATGGCTTTGGGGTTAACCCAGGTCGTTTGAACAACGCCGTTCAACAAGCTAAAACACCCCGTCTTGATGATTATTTTTCTCATCATGGACACAATTCTTTGGAGGCCTCTGGTAGAGCGGTGGGGCTGCCAGAAGGACAGATGGGTAACTCCGAAGTGGGGCATCTGACCTTGGGTTGTGGTTGTATTACCCGTCAGGATCTGGTTCGCATTGATGATTCGGTACAGGACGGCAGTTTTTATAAGATACCTGCTTTTTTATCGGCAATGGAGAAAGCCAAAGCGGCAGACCGCCCAGTGCATTTGGTTGGTTTGGTCTCTGATGGGGGCGTTCACAGTCACATTACTCATTTGTTGGCGTTGATTCGCCTCTGTGCGCAACAGGGTGTGAAGCCGATGGTGCATATGATGACTGACGGTCGTGATACCGCTCCTCGTCATGCCAGAACCTATCTACCGGCTTTGTACGATGCTCTGGAAGGGGCAAACGGTACCATCGCCACCATCAGTGGCCGTTATCATGCGATGGATCGTGACAACCGTTGGGATCGCACCAAATTAGCTTGGGATGTGATGATCAATCATAGAGGCTGTTTCTCTACCAGTGCAGAAGAGGCGATTGAAAATGCTTATGAACACGGTCGTGGCGATGAGTTTATTAAGCCGACGGTGCTGCCTGGGGCGATAAAAATTGAGGGGGATGACAGTGTAATCTTCTTTAATTTCCGTAACGATCGGCCTCGTCAACTGGCTGAAGCGATCAGCTTGGAAAAGTTTGAGGGCTTTGATCGAGGTGATTATAAACCCGTTACCGTGACCTGCATGACAGAATATGATCCTAAGTACTTGGCACCGATTGCCTTTGCTCCCGAACGTCCGCCGGTGATGTTAGGTAAGGTGATTGGTTTAGCCGGTTTGCGTCAATTTCACTGCGCTGAAACAGAGAAATACGCTCATGTGACCTATTTCTTTAACGGCGGCAAAGAGCAGCCCTTTGCCGGTGAAGATCGCCTGGTGGTGCCGTCGCCAAAAGTGGCTACCTACGATATGAAGCCGGAGATGAGCGCCAAAGAGGTGGCCGATGCGGTCATTACTGCCATTGAGTCAGAGCAATACGGTTTTATTGTGGTCAACTTTGCCAACGGTGACATGGTGGGTCATACCGCTGTGCGTGAAGCCATTGTGATTGCAGTGGAGACCTTGGATAAAGAAGCCGGTCGGGTATTGGATTGTGTGAAAAAGAACAACTGGTCGGCGATTTTGACCGCAGATCATGGTAACTGTGATGAGATGATTGATCCTGTTACCGGTGAGCCACACACCCAACACACCACCTATCCGGTGCCTTGTTTGGTGGTGGATAAAGCCGCTTGGCGCTTGGCCAATGGCCAAGGGCTGAGTTCGGTGGCACCGACGGTATTGCAGTTGATGGGCATTCCGCAACCGGCTGAAATGTCAGGTAATTCCATGTTATTGGAAGAGGTGGATGTTTCTTAAGGAAAACTGAGAACGAGTTAACGGTTTCCTTCCTAGGAAGGCGATAAAGTTACTGCACGGTATTCGTCTCCTTCCGATGCCGTATTTTTAAAGCCCGTTACTCATTTTTGAGTCGGGCTTTTTTGTGTCTGTTATCGCGGTTTTAGAGTTTCAGTAATTGTCTTGGGTGTTCCAGTAACCAATCCGGTTGGGCTTCTTGGAGCGCTTCGTAGCTGTTGTAGCCCCAACTGACCGCCGCAATTTTGATTCCGCATTGGCGTGCCGCTTCAATGTCACGCAGCTCATCTCCCACCATAATCACCTCTTGTCGGGGCAATTTGTGTTCTTTCAACAGCCGTTTGAGGTGTTGTGCTTTGCCCCACAGTGGCGAGGTGCCACTGATGAAGTCGAACAGTTCTAGCTTGTGATACTGGTTGAAGAGGCGCAAGTTTTCTTCCGAATTGGAGCTGAGCAAACCCAAAGTACGGCCTCGGCTTTTCAGGGTATGGAGAATAATAGGAATACCGTTGATTGGACGGATTTTTTGTTGCTCACTTCGCATCATCTGGCGTGCTTTTTGAGCGATAAGAGGGACTTTAAGAATCGGTATTTGCAGATGACGGACAATCTCCAAGGCGCTTTTCTCTCGTAGACTGGTCAGCTCTAGGGGGTGAATGGCGCAGAAATCGTACATTTTAGCGAGTCTGTTAATGACCGTGATGGCGGTCTGTAAGCTGTCCGCCAGAGTGCCGTCGAAGTCGAAGATTAGGGTCGCTTTGTGGTTGGCAGTAGGGATCAGCATGGCTTGAAGTTCTCTGATAAAGAAGTGGAATTCTGATGTGAGATCTTACCCCCTACAGGGTGATTATTTCCTTAAATAGCGCTAATTTTGAGTCATTTGTTAGCACGCTGAACTATGATGGTGCTCTATCAACGGTGTTGATGGGTGAGAGATTTAACAGGGAAGGGGTGAGGGATGTTTTTTTCTTCGAAGGGCGGTGGGAGTGAATCGTTTAATGTGGAGTTTTATGCCTCAGTGGCGACGGAAAATCACGCGCTGTTATTGATTTCACC
>JAUZRS010000081.1 GCA_030950195.1 Gammaproteobacteria bacterium
CTGTTTTGAGGAGTTGTGTGGTACTGGTGGTATGAAGGCAGGGCGTGGTCGCATTGTGGTGTTGTACGCTTTGAGCAGTCACTGCGTGTACGGCTATTACGGTCTGTATATGCGCGATATTCCGAAGTTTTTTAGTCTGCAAGAGTCGGATTTGGTGGCAATAGAGGTCAATGGCAATTGTCCTTATATTGCTAAAGAGGTGGAAGTGAATGCCAGTGTTATGCACATTCCGAATATTAGCGCATTAGAGAGCAGCCTGAACCGTTATAAAGCCAGCTTGGCTTAGTTTATAAATCTCCCCAGTGAGCTTGCAGTACGGTCAGCGCCACTAACGCTGCGGTTTCTGTTCTGAGAATACGTGGTCCGATACAAACCCCTTCAAAGTTGTGTTGTTGCGCCAGCTGAATTTCTTCTTTTGACAACCCGCCTTCTGGGCCTATTAACAACGTCTGTTCTGGGTATTGTTCGCGTTGAGAGAGCGCTTCACTGGCCTGTGGATCTAATATTAAGTGCGGGTGTGTTGCTCCCGTTTGGCTTTGCTGCAACCATTGCTCAAGATTGAGGGTGGGTTTCAGTTCCGGCAGGTGGTTACGGCCACACTGCTCGCAGGCGCTGATGATCACCTCTTGCCAATGTTTTTGGCGTTTTTCCAGCCGACTGCCTTTGAGTTTCACCACGCTCCGCCGAGAGAACAGAGGCTGAATGCTGCTAACACCCAGCTCTACACTTTTTTGCAGGGTGTAATCCATGCGCTCACCTTTAGAAATGACTTGAGCGAGGTGAATTTTCAACGGTGATTCACAGCTGTGATCCTCAAAGCCGGTGGTTTCAACCGTGATCTTTTTGTCCAATTGCACAATATGGGCGCGGTATTGCCCACCTTGGCCATCGAATAAGATGATGTGAGCGCCGATTTTGAGCCGCAACACAGAGGTAATATGGCGGCTGGCTTGTATTGAGAGCGACAGGTTCTGTTGTAGGCTCAGCGGTGTTGCTGTGTAAATTCGTGGTATGTGCATGAGGTTTCGCTGGCTGTGAACGTTACGACAGGTGCAGTCGTTGCCAAATGGCAAGGCTGCTTTCGGCGCGGTTCATGGTGTAAAAATGCAGCCCGGGTGCGCCACCGTCCAGTAGGGCTTGACTGAGCTGGGTGACGACATCCAGCCCAAAGTTGCGAATGGAGTCACTGTCGTCGCCGTAGGTTTGCAGTTGTTGGCTCATCCAGCGCGGGATTTCAGCGCCGCAGGCGGCGGAGAAACGCGCCAGACTGCTGTAGTTGGTGATGGGCATAATGCCTGGCACAAT
>JAUZRS010000082.1 GCA_030950195.1 Gammaproteobacteria bacterium
ACTGCATGAACTCCATGTTTGCTACTTGACAGCCCGCTCGCCACGCCATCGCAATGCCGTCGCCGGTAGAGCCATCGGGATTGCTGCTGTAGAGGTAGACTTTGCTGGCACCACCACTGGCTAAAATGACAATGGGAGCTATGAAGGTCTCGATCTGTTGCCGCTCTCGATTGAGAACGTAAGCGCCGATGCACTCTTTTTTGCCCTTGTTGTTGCGCTTGGTGATCAGATCGACGGCGTTGTGATGCTCAAATAGGGTAATATTAGGATGGCGACGTGATTGAGATTCAAGGGTGTTTTCTAACGCTTGGCCGGTGGCATCGTCAGCGTGAATCACGCGACGATGGCTGTGGCCGCCTTCGCGGGTGAGGTGATAATGGGGTTTTCCGTTGTCATCTCCGCATTGAGTGAAGGGCATCTGTAATGATTCAAGCCAATGAATGCTGTCAGGACCGTGAGTGACCACATGTTGCACTGTTTCTGAGTTGCACAAGCCTGCACCGGCATTAAGGGTGTCTTGAGCATGGGAGGCAAAACTGTCTTCTTTATCCAAGACAGCGGAGATGCCGCCTTGGGCGTAGAAGGTGCTGCCGTCTTTCAACACGCTTTTCGAGAGCACCGCGACGTGAGCATGAGGAGCCAATTGCAGAGCCAAAGTAAGCCCAGCTGCACCAGAGCCGATGATTAAAACGTCGAATTGTTTCTGTTTTTTTTGCATTTGCTTGTAGAGAGGAGCCGGTCTGTGTATTTTGTCCCCCATGAGTGAGGGGTAGGGTGATTCAATTTTAACGGGGCTGAAGAGTGGCGACATTCTACCCGCTTTTTTTGAAACAGCGGTATAAAAAAGAGAACCAACAGAAAATTTTGCGGTCTATCCTAGCGATTTGGGCAGCAAGAGTAAGGAGTCTGCCCAAATGGGCGAGAGAGATATTGATCTTGAGTTGGTAAGGCGGGTACAGAAGGGCGATAAAGCGGCGTTTGATCTGTTGGTATTAAAGTATCAGCATAAAATTGCTCACTTGTTTTTGCGTTTTGTGAAAAATCCGGCCGATGTGCAAGATGTGGCGCAAGAGGCGTTCATCAAAGCCTATCGTGGTTTAAAGAATTTTCGCGGTGACAGCGCCTTTTATACTTGGATGTATCGCATTGCGGTGAATACGGCGAAAAATTTTTTAGTCTCTAATCGGCGCAAAGCACCTCACGGTACGGTGGATTCGCAAGAGGCGGAGCAGTACGACGGTGCTGATTTACTCAGAGATTATGCAACACCGGAACATGAGTTGTTGTCCAACGAGGTGAAAGAGGTGGTACACCGCACGATTAATGAGTTGCCTGAAGAGTTGAAGGTGGCCATTACTTTGCGGGAGCTGGAGGGGTTGTCTTATCTTGAGATTTCCCAGGTAATGGAGTGTCCCATTGGCACGGTGCGCTCCCGTATTTTTCGAGCGCGTGAGGCGATAGATTACAATCTAAAACCTCTTCTTGACGAGACGGAAGAACATTATGGCAACGAATAAACAGGTTAACGAATCACTGTCAGCATTGATTGATGGCGAGTGTGATGACAAAGAGCGTGAACGTTTATTAACGTTAATGATGAAGCGAGATCAGCTTGAATTGAAGTCAAAATGGGCGCGTTATCATCTGATTTCTGATGGGGCACAGGGCGATGTGCCGTTGTTAAGTGCTGATTTTTCTGCTTCAGTGCGAGATGCTATTGATAGTGAACCGGTCATTTTAGCCCCTAGAGCGTTGCGGTCTATTTTGACTCGAAGCAAATTGCTAAAAGGCGTGGCGGGGTTTGCCATTGCCGCCAGTGTGGCCTTAGTTTCTATTGTGGGTTTGCGAAGCATGCAAACTGAGATGAGTGTGGATCAATCGTTGGCGCAACAGACTCAGCCTTTGATGCGCTTACAGCCGCGCCAGAATGTGCGTTTGGTTGCAGCACCGCTGTCAGGAACACGTTGGAATTTGCACCGTTCAGCAGTTGAAAAACGTTTAAATGGTTATTTAGCCACGCACACGGAACACACGGTTTTGGGTGAGATGCAGGGGGTCGTGCCTTATTCTCGTTTGGCCGGTTACGATCAATAGGACGCTCTACGATGCGGATACTCGCCATATTATTACTGTCACTGCTCTCCTCGCCCCTGTTTGCTGATGACGTTCGCCACTGGTTGGATCGCATGTCTGTTGCGATGCAAACGTACAATTATGAAGGGGTGTTTGTTTATCAGCACGGCTCTGAGTTGGAGTTGATGCGCATTGTGCACGGCCATGATGGCGAACATGAGCGTGAGAGGCTCTTCTCTCTGAATGGCGAAGCCCGAGAGGTGATTCGAGACAGCCATTCTGTGACGTGCATTTGGCCCAACAGTCAATCGGTGACGGTCAGCAAGTCTCACCCACGCTCGCCTTTTTTATCTACTGTGCCCAATGCGATGGGGCGTTTGGATCATCTGTATGCTGTGCAGGTGAAAGAGGATGAGCGTGTATTGGGGCGAGCGGCGCGTTTAATCCGTATTCAGCCTAAAGATGCCTTTCGTTACGGTTATCGGCTTTGGTTGGATAAAAAAAATGATCTGCTGTTGCGTTCCGATCTGTTGGATACAGAGGGAAATATTATTGAGGTGGTGATGTTTACCGAATTGACCCTGTTAGATAAAGTGCCTAAGGGACGTTTTGTATCGATTTCGGGGGGTAAAGGTTTTACCTGGCATCACGGCAAAGAGAGCAAAGCTCCGCTTAAATCCAGTTCACCGTGGTTAATTAAAGTGGTGCCAGAGGGGTTTGTTTTAACCTCTCAGACAGAAAAAACGATGAACTCCAATAGTACACCGGTCTTTCATACGGTCTATTCTGATGGTTTGGCCAGTGTTTCTGTTTTTATTGAAAAATTGACTCCCGAAAAAGAACGTTTCCAAGGCGCCTCGAAAATGGGTGCGGTGACGGTCTACGGGCGAATGATGGGCGAGCATCAAATTACTGTGGTGGGAGAAGTGCCATTACAGACGGTTAAATTGATTGCGCAATCAATCGAGTCGGTGAATCCTACAGCTTCTAAAGAGGCCTCATGATAGAAGAACAGGCGCGTATTTGTGAGCTTGCGGGCGATGATGTTTGGGTCGAGGTTGAGCGGCGCTCTGCTTGTGGCTCCTGTGAGGTTCGTGGCGGCTGTGGCACTTCCGTGTTGGCCACTGTGCTGGGTCGTCGCATGAGCCGGATTAAAGTACAGAATTCCGTCTCTGCCAGTTTGGGTGATTCGGTGGTGGTGGGCATTCCCGATGCGGCTTTGATACAGGGTTCCTTGGCAGTCTATGCCGCTCCCCTGTTGAGTATGTTATTATTCGCGCTGCTCGGAGAGCAGCTCATCGACGATTCTCAATGGGTCGAAATCGGCTCGATTATTGGCGGCCTACTGGGATTAAGTTTAGGCTTTTTTTGGTTACGTTATTACACTCGTCGTATCGCAAAAACCCCGCATCATCAACCGGTCATTTTACGTAAAGTATGGCCTCTGCAGGTGTCAGCAGATTGAGTTGTTGTTTGATCTTTGCTGGCTGCTGTTCCCTATTTTTACCGTTTCGCAGGAGAAACTATGAAGACCGCAATTAAGTGGCTTACACTGTTGGTTGTGCCGTTTTTATTCATGCCCGTGCAGGCGAGTCTGCCTGACTTTACCCGTTTGGTGGCTGAAAATCACAAAGCGGTGGTGAACATCAGCACCACTAAGCGGGTTGAGCGGCGCAATTTTTTACCGCACGGCATGGATAAAATTCCTGATTTGGAAAACAGCCCTTTTGGTGAGCTGTTTCGGCGTTTCTTTGGTGAAGGCGGAGAGATGCCGGAGTATCAGGATTCGACTTCATTGGGGTCGGGTTTTATCATTTCCGCTGACGGTTATATTTTAACCAATAATCATGTGGTTGAGGGTGCGGATGAGATCGTGGTGCGTCTGCATGATCGACGTGAGTTATTGGCAAAGGTCATCGGCGTGGACGGGCGCAGTGACATTGCGTTATTGAAGGTCAGTGCTGAATCGTTGCCGGTGGTGAACATCGGTACCTCCAGTAATTTGCAAGTAGGTTCGTGGGTGTTGGCCATCGGTTCCCCCTTTGGTTTCGAGCACAGCGTGACTCAGGGTATTGTCAGTGCTAAGGGGCGCAGTTTGCCGAATGAAAATTACGTGCCTTTTATTCAGACCGATGTGGCGATCAACCCAGGGAATTCCGGTGGGCCGCTGTTTAATTTGGAAGGCAAAGTGGTGGGGATTAACTCACAAATTTACAGCCGTACCGGTGGTTTTATGGGACTCTCTTTTGCAATTCCCATTGAGGTGGCGATGGATGTGGTTGAGCAGCTTAAATCCAAAGGCAAGGTGACGCGCGGTTGGTTGGGGGTGATTATCCAGGAAGTGACGCGCGAACTGGCTGAATCCTTTGCGATGGAAGCGGCGCATGGAGCGTTGGTTGCGCGAGTGTTGGACAACAGCCCAGCGGCTGCGGCAAAAATTCAGGTGGGAGACATCATTACCCGTTTTAATGGCCAGCGTGTTTCGACCTCGACGGATCTACCGCCGTTGGTA
>JAUZRS010000083.1 GCA_030950195.1 Gammaproteobacteria bacterium
CGCCGCAATGGCACAGGCGATGGGAATACAGAACGTCCGTATTCGACAACCTAACGATTTGTTAACGCTGGATTTTAACGCCATCTGCAACCATCCAGGTCCGACACTCTTCGATGTCTATATTGACCTAGAAGAAGTTCCGCCAATGGGTGCCAGAGTCAAAGTCTTAGGCAACCATTGATGGCTAAACGCAACAAGCCCGAAACCATTCGCAGCCGCATTTGGCAAGAAGAAGCCGAAGCCGACAACCCCTTTGCCGCCAAAACCTGTCACTGCGCTGGTTACGATGTTTATGGCGACCTGCTCGGCAACGCCCGTTGGGTAGAGTACCTTTTCCTGCTGCTTCAACGCCAAGCACCTCTGCCTTGGCAAGCCAACCTGCTAGAAGATGTCGCACTGATTTTAGCCAATCCAGGCCCCAGAGACCTGAGTGTGCGAGCCGCCATGAACGGTGGGGTCGGTCAATCCACCAGTGCCTCCTGTCTGATGGCTGCGCTGGCCGTTGGCGCAGGACAAAATGGCGGTGCGCATGAATTGGCGCTGGCACTGCAAGGCTGGCAGCAGTGCGGCTTAGACCTCAATGCTTGGCAAAGCTGGTTTGACTCTCTCAACGACAATGAACGCGCCGATATATGGCGTGTGATGGAACACTTTCCTGGTTTTGACCCTCATGGTGTCTCCTGCGCCACACCCGTTTTACAAGCACTGCAACAGTGCTGTACACATCGCCCCGAAGGTGAAGGCGCACTCTCTTGGCTGCAAAAAAACCGCACATCCTTTGAACAAGTCGCACACAACCCACTCTCCATGCTGGGCGTTGCGTCTGCCGCCTTTTACGACTTGGGTTTCAACCCACAACAAGGCGAAATGCTCTATCTGTTGCTGCGTCTGCCAGGGGCGGCGGTACACGCGCTGGAACAGATGCCACGGGGCTGGGTTCATTACCCTTTCTTTGCCGATGGTTTACAGGTTGAAAACGACCCCGGTTCGTTCAGTGAATAAACAAAATGATCTGCTCAGCGCTGAAAAACTCTGGAAAACCCAAATGGGTGGCTGGTTTGGTGCAGAACAACGTGTTGTCTATCGTGGTAAAGACCTCTTTCACGAACTGCAAGATCACTCTTGGTTAAAACTGCTGATATTTGGCGTCACTGGACGAGAACTTTCTACTGAGCAGGTGGCACTGCTAGACGCCGCATGGGTAATTTGCACCAGTTATCCTGATCCACGCCTCTGGAACAATCGAGTTGCAGCCTTGGCAGGCACAGCTCGCAGCACAGCCTCATTAGCAATTTCTGCCTCAACCGCCGTATCAGAAGCAACCGTTTATGGACACCGTGCTGCTCTTCTCTCTATGGACTTTCTACAACGAACCATGCAAAAGAAGAAAATAGGTATCAATCTGGAAAAAATTGTTGAGCATGAGTTAAAAAGCCATAAAATCATATCCGGTTACGGTCGTCCAATACCTATCGAAGATGAACGTATTCAACCCTTACTAAAAAAGGCAAAAAAACTTGGGCTAGATAAAGGTGTGTATCTACGTTTAGCCTTAGATGTGGAAAACCTCTTATTAAAAAAACACCCACGGAATTTTATTAATGCAGCGTCCTTGATCGCTAGTTTATTTGCCGACCAAGGTTTTTCCACTAGAGAGTATTATCACCTATCCAGTCTCAGCTTTTCTGCTGGTATATCCCCTTGCTTTATTGAAGCCAGTGAAAAACCAGAAGGCCATTTTTTTCCCATACGCTGTGAACGTATCGAATATCGAGGAATAAAACAACGTCAATGGAAGAACAGAAAAATCCAATAACAAAATAATTTTGGGTAGCACAGAAAAGATATAAAAAAGAGAGATGGTAAAGTAAAAATATGGTGGCTATGGGTGGACTTGAACCACCGACCCCAGCATTATGAATGCTGTGCTCTAACCAACTGAGCTACATAGCCGTACTGTAAGAGAGGCGCGATTTTGCAACATCACTTCCCCTCCGTCAAGTATTATCTGCAAGCAATCAAACATTGAAACGAAAGTGAACCACATCGCCCTCTTGCATCACATATTCCTTACCTTCAAGCCGCCATTTACCCGCATCTTTTGCACCCTGCTCACCTTTACCTACAATAAAATCATCGTAAGCAATGACCTCTGCACGGATAAAACCTTTCTCAAAATCCGTATGAATCTTACCCGCTGCCTGTGGTGCGGTATCACCTTGCTCAATCGTCCAAGCACGCACCTCTTTTACCCCAGCGGTAAAATAGGTCTGTAAACCCAGCAGTTGATAACCTTCACGAATCACCCGATTCAAACCGGCCTCTTGCAAACCCATATCGGCTAAAAATTCCACTTTATCATCGTCCTCCAACAAGGCAATTTCCGCCTCCATCGAAGCACACACTGCCACCACACCCGCACCTTCCGTAGCGGCATGGGCTTTGACTTGATTCAACAAGGCATTCTCTGCAAAACCAGACTCATCGACATTGGCAATGTACATGGTCGGTTTGATGCTCAGCAGATGCAACTCGGTTAAATAACTTTTCTGCAAATCCGTCGCTTGCAAGGAGCGTGCGGGTAGCCCTTGGTCCATATGGGTCAATAAACTTTGCAAAAAACCTTTTTGAGCCAGAGACTCTTTATTGCCCGATTTGCTCATTTTGGCCACTCGCAACAGTGCTTTTTCCACCGTCTCCATGTCGGCCAAAATCAATTCCGTGTGAATCACATCAATGTCTGCCAACGGCTCTACTCGACCACTGACGTGAATCACATCATCGTCTTCAAAACAGCGCACCACATGGGCAATGGCATCGGTTTCACGAATGTGAGCTAAAAACTGATTACCCAACCCTTCCCCTTTGGAAGCCCCTTCCACCAAGCCTGCAATATCCACAAACTCCATCGTGGTCGGCAAAATTCGCTCAGGATCAACCACTTCGGCCAAGGCCGCCAAACGTGGATCGGGCATCGGCACCACACCCACATTCGGCTCAATGGTGCAAAATGGGTAATTTTCTGCTGCAATTTCAGCCCGCGTCAACGCATTAAACAGGGTTGATTTACCCACATTGGGCATACCCACAATACCGCACTTAAAACCCATCAGTCATCACACCTATAAAATACAAAAAGTTAACTTACACCTTACGATGCAGCGTATTCATGGCTCTATTCAGCTCACCGTCCAACATCAACGCTGTCTCCCTTAATAAATCCACTATCACTTCATCCAATAACCGCGCTTGTTCCCGTGTGGGGCGCTCCAAAACGTAATCCACCACCTTGTCACGATGACCCGGATGATCAATCCCCAGCCGCAAACGCCAAAATTCTTTACCCAACTGGTTAATCGTATCGCGCAAACCGTTATGGCCACCATGACCACCGCCTTTTTTCAGACGCATCGCACCCACGGGCAGATCCAGCTCGTCATGAACCACTAAAATACGTTCAACCGGAATTTTAAAATAACGTGCGATAGCCGCAATGGACTGGCCACTGCGATTCATAAAGGTGGTCGGTTTTAATAAACGAATATCACGACCACGGTGGTTTATTTTTGCCACCTCACCCTGAAATTTTGTGTCAGATAAAAATGTCGCAGAATACTCCGCAGCCAAAGCATCCAAATACCAAAAACCCGCGTTATGGCGGGTTTCATGGTACTTGGAGCCAGGATTACCCAGCCCCACAATCAGCTCAAACTGCGCCTGAATCGGCATCGTTTAAACCTTACTCAGCTGCGGGTTCTTCAGCAGCAGCATCATCAGCTCCATCTTCGTCTTTCGCAACCCGTGGCGCGTGTACTGCGGCTACGGCGCTGTCATGACCGTCACCGTGGCTCAATGCAACCAGCTCAACCCCTTCAGGCAGCGCAATTTCAGACAAATGTACCGACTCGCCCATCCCAATATCACTCAAATCTATATTGATAAACTCAGGCAGATTGGCTGGCAGACAAGAGACTTCCACCTCGACGGACACATGATTGACAGCACCACCCGCTTTAACCCCCACACAAACATCTGCATTAATAAAATGCAGTGGCACATGCGCGTGCATGATTTCATTCGCACTGACGCGCTGAAAATCCGCATGCAAAATGGTGGGTTTAAAGGGGTGGCGTTGCAGATCACGCAATACAACGCTCTCTGATTTACCCGCAATATTCAAAGTCAAAATGTGTGAATAAAAGGCTTCGTTACTCAAACTTTTTGAAATTTCATTGTGTGACAAACTCAAAGAGACCGGCTCCTCACTGCCACCGTACACAATTGCAGGCACCTTACCGGCATGACGTAAGCGGCGGCTCGCACCTTTCCCCACATCCTGACGTAATTCAGCTTCTACTGTGAAAGAAATACTCATTTGTGTTACTCCTAAAAGAACAAAAATACCGCTCAAAGGCGGCATTATAAGATCCCCTTTGCGACCAAGGGGGAATAAAAAAACGTTTCAGATCAATCCATATAAAGTGAGCTAACGGACTCTTCCATATGAATCCGGCGAATGGTTTCCGCCAACATGCCTGCCACCGATACTTGACGAATTTTGCTGCACTTCATCGCCAACTCGGTCAAGGGAATGGTGTCAGAGACCACCAATTCATCCAGCTCAGAGCTGGCCAAATTATCCAAAGCAGGGCCTGATAATACGGGGTGAGTAGCGTAAGCCACCACTTTTTTCGCGCCACGCTCTTTTAGCGCTTTGGCCGCTTGTACCAAAGTACCTGCCGTATCAACCAAGTCATCCACCAAGACACAACTTCTGCCTTCCACGTCACCGATGATGTGCATCACCTTGGCGATGTTCGCTTTGGGACGACGTTTATCAATAATCGCCAAGTCCGCATCATCAAGACGCTTGGCAACGGCTCGGGCGCGCACCACGCCACCCACATCGGGCGAAACGACGATCAAATCTTCGTATTTTTGTCGCCAAATATCACCCAGCAACAGCGGGGATGCATAGACGTTGTCCACTGGAATATCGAAAAACCCCTGAATCTGATCCGCATGCAGATCAATGGTCAAGACTCGATCAACCCCGACGCTGGTGAGCATGTTCGCCACCACTTTAGCGGTGATCGGCACGCGCTGTGAGCGCACTCGTCGATCCTGACGTGAATAACCAAAATAGGGAATCACCGCCGTAATCCGATTGGCAGACGCACGACGCAACGCGTCAATCATCACCAATAACTCCATCAAGTTATGATTGGTAGGCGAACAGGTGGGTTGCAGCAGAAAGACATCTCGACCACGGACGTTTTCAAGAATTTCTACGGTGATTTCGCCGTCGCTAAAGGCTCCAACATGAGCTTTACCGAGTGACATATTAAGGTTATTCACGATCTGCTGAGCCAAAGCAGGATTTGCATTACCGGCAAAGACCATCATCGGACTATCGGCCACGATTGGTTACTCTAACTACTGAAAAATGGCTGGGTCGGCAGGATTCGAACCTGCGCATACTGGGATCAAAACCCAGGGCCTTACCGCTTGGCGACGACCCAATAAATTTATCTGCGAAGCGTTTTTTCTACCCTTAACCGCCGAAGAAGAAGAGAAGAGTTGCAGCCCTTGGCTACAAAACCCGACCATCCACTTGGCAGGAGAGAAAAAATCCGCTCCGCTTGCTCTCTAGCCTCGAATGCGGCAAAAACACAACCACCGGTTCCGGTCAATCGTGCCACGCTGTGATTGGACAACCAATCCAACGCCTCTGCCACTCTTGGGTAAAGTGCCTTCACCACAGGTTGGCAAACATTTATTGTTTGGCCTGTGAGAAAGGCGCGTATTCTGATGGCAGAACAGTCCCTTGTCAATTGCGAATTTGAAAAAATTTCTGCGGTGGAAACTTGACAATCCGGCACAACAACCAGATACCACGGCTCTGCTACCTCCACTGGGGTTAATTGCTCGCCCACACCTTCCGCCCACGCAGCCAAACCACGCACAAAAACCGGCACATCGGCCCCCAATTGCAGCGCCAATTCCGCCAATTGATTGAGGGTTAACCTCAAACCCCACAGCTGGTTCAAGGCCACCAAGGTAGTTGCCGCATCAGAGCTACCACCGCCCAAACCACCGCCCAGAGGCAAAATTTTATTCAGTGCAATGCCCACTCCCAAGGATCTTTCACTTTGTCGTGCCAGCAATTTTGCCGCCCGGATCACCAAATCATCCTCTTCCGCCACTCCAGGAAAATCCGTAAGACGGACAATTTGACCATCATCACGCAGGCTAAAATCCAAGCTATCTGCGTAATCTAAAAACTGAAACAGGGTCTGCAATTGATGATAACCATCCTCACGCACCCCTGTAATATGCAAAAAAAGATTTAATTTAGCCGGTGCAGGCCACGCTGTTGACAACATTGATCCAATCTCAGTAAAAAAAGCAGCAGGGAAATTAATTATTTGGCGGACGCAAACGAGACGACGACGCAGGTTCTACTGGGTTCAGTTGCCACTCATGTATCGCAAGACGCAACTTTAAATCTTGATAACGCAACACAAGCTCACTCGGCAAGATCATCGTCTCAAATAACTGGTAAGCCACAAAACTCACCTGCCATCCCTGATAAAACAACGACTGCAACTGTCCCTGAGCGTTCAGCTCAAACTCCGTCGCTTCAGCAGGCAGCCCTAAAACCCAATAACGCAAACTCTGCAACGGCAACAACCAACCCACTTCGCGCTGCAACAGCGCCTCAGCACTGCTTGCACGCAACGGATGACCAGAAGCGGGATAAAGCACCACCTCACGTTCACCACCTCGAATACGGACTTTATTCACCCCAAAAGGCGGGGTGATACGCAGATCAAACTCCGATTTGGTTTGTCGCCACCACAGTTGCGCACTGCCGCTTTGTTGCTCGCTGTGCAGCGCCAATTTACCTTCCAACTGCCAGCGTTCAATGACCGACAACCGTCGCTGATGTTCAGCCCACGCCGCATCAACGTCTTCTACCGGGGGTGCTTTAGGAGCAATGGAACAACCACTGAGCAGTAAGATCAGCAGCAGAACAGCTCTCACGGCTTAAGACGCTGCATCGCTTCTTTAAGAATGTCATCGTCAGGGGCACTTTTTAACGCGTGATTCCAAACCGTATTGGCGCGCTGCTTATC
>JAUZRS010000084.1 GCA_030950195.1 Gammaproteobacteria bacterium
ACGCAGCTTTTCGTTTTCAGCACACAGAGCTGAAAAATCAAACTTCAACGCATCGGCGCTGTGAATCGTCAATTCGCCCTGATCGGCACAGAGTTTTTCCAGACGAGGGATCAGGTCTCGATCCAACTCCACCGCCTGTAAACGCCCCAACTGCTGTAAAATCGGCAAGGTCAATGCACCCAAACCGGGGCCAATCTCCACCAATCTCTGCCCCTTTTTAGGCGAGACCGCTCGCACAATACGATCAATCACCATACTGTCGTGGAGGAAATTTTGGCCAAAACGTTTGCGCGGTTTATGCTCCATCATTGCTGTTCTCGGCCATCGTTTGCGCCACCGCCAGAGCCGCTTCAAAACTGCCCAGTTCGATGTTGCCCGTACCCGCCAACGACAGTGCCGTACCGTGATCCACCGAAGTGCGAATAATGGACAGACCCAAAGTGACGTTGACCGCATGACCAAAGCCGACGTGTTTCAACACCGGCAAACCTTGATCGTGATACATCGCCAGCACCGCATCGGCTTGTTCAAGGTATTTGGGGGTAAACAAGGTATCGGCGGGCAGCGGACCGATTAGGTTTTGCCCCTCGGCGCGCAACCGCTCCAGCACCGGTTGAATGATCTTGATCTCCTCCCAACCCAAATGCCCGTCTTCGCCCGCATGAGGATTAAGGCCACAGACCAAAATACGCGGTTCCTCAATGCCGTAACGCTGTTGCAGATCACGGTGCAAAATACGCAGAACCCGCTCCAGAGCGCGATCCGTAATCGCCTCACTCACCTTAGACAAGGGCAAGTGGGTCGTCGCCAACGCCACCCGCAGCGTATCTGCGGTCAACATCATCACCGGAAAACCGTCGGTCTGCTCGGCCAAAAACTCCGTATGTCCACTGAAAACCACTCCAGCATCGTTGATAATGCCCTTATGCACCGGCCCTGTGATCAGAGCAGCAAAACGCTGTTTTAAACAACCGCGAGCCGCCACCCGCAACGTCTCTAAAACGTATTCGACATTGAGCACATTCAACTCACCAGCCTGCACGTCATCCAAAAGCGCCACCGGAAAAATGCAATTACGCCCCGCTTGCGGCGCTTGCTCAAAATCCACCTCAGCCAGTGAAAGTGGCAACGCCAACTGCTCAGCGCGTTCGGTCAATAGCTCAGGATCGGCAATAAAAACCCACTCGTGCTCATGTTCCTGCTGGCACAACAACACGGCTAAATCAGGCCCAATCCCCGCCGGTTCACCGGGGGTTATGGCAAAACGCAACGGCTTATTCATTTTCATTTGGCATCGTCCGCAGAGAGACCGGCCAAACGCACTTCAACGTACGCCTGCGCGCGCAATTTTCTCAACCAAACTTCCGAGGCCTCTTCCACCTTGCGTTCCAGCAGACGTTGACGTGCTTGACCACGCAAAAACTCATCGGTGTCATC
>JAUZRS010000085.1 GCA_030950195.1 Gammaproteobacteria bacterium
GGCGACTTGAGTACTGTGGTGCCAAAGAGCCATCATGCGTTTTTTTAGCGGCGCTGATTTTGTTTTAAACAGCCGTCGCATGGCTAAGCTGGTGACCAGATCGCGGGTAAAATTCAACCCCATCCGTGTAATGGCATCAAGGCAGCTGCTGACCTGTACATTGCCTCGGTTGAGGACGCTGTTGGCGATTTCCAGCAGATGGCCGGTGATGGCAGGATCCGCTTGGATCAATTTTGCAATCTGTTCCAGACTTATGGTGGGATTGTTGACGGCGTTGCTGATGCGAATGGCTAAGGCTGGTAAGGACGGTGTTTCCAGTTGGCCACTCATGTACTGTTGAAACAGTGCTTGGAATAACGGATTGTCTAGAGCCTCATCTGCTTGGCCGCTTAATGTGGTATCAATCCCAATGGTTTCGAGGGGCGGTGGTGCAGGCTCTTGACGTTGAATTTTTTCCAGAAGGGGTTTGTTGATATCAATTAAGTGGATGTCGGAGAGAGTGGTTAAGCTGAGTTGACGTGGTGGGTTGCCGGCCAAGGCGTGATTGGCTGCTGCGGTGTTGCTGACCAAATAGGTTTGTTTTTTATCTGTTTCATTTAATAACACTTCGCCGTCGAGCAGAAACAACAGGTGGTGTTGTGAGTCGCCTTCAATCTGCAGTTGTTTGCCTGCCGAGCATTCGATCAGCTTGCTCTGTTGGGTCAGTTGCAGTAATGACTGTTGATTGAGTTTTTTGAGGGGGGCGAGTTTCTGTAAGGCGTGTAGGGTGAGTTTAAATGTGGTCGCAGTTGCCATAGTGTCTTTCGCCTTTCTGAGGAGTGATTTCCTCAGATGAGAATTACAATATGTAAGCCAGATTACGCCTCAGTGGTGGAAATAACTGGCGTTAAGCTAAGCGCTGGCGCTGTCGGCTTGTTTTACGGTTTGGATTGGCAGGGGTTGTTCATCCGTTTGATTTTTGAGTATTAAAGCTTTTCGATAGGCTTCGAGTGCTTCATCGTGTCGGTTGTCTTCTGCTAGAGCCACGCCAAGGTTGTGCCAGATA
>JAUZRS010000086.1 GCA_030950195.1 Gammaproteobacteria bacterium
AATTCGCGGAACGGATTCAGGCGATTGAAGCGCAAAAGCAGCAGGCTGAGGTCAGTTTGGAAAAATCGGAAGCGTTGTTTAACAGCTTATTGCAGCGGGCGTTTAAGGGTGAATTGAGCGCATGACAAACTTCCAGCAGAAAAGTGAAATGATCAGCTTTGAACACTTCAGCTCAGGCGACTGGATAAACCAATATCAATACAACAGTTTTTCACCCACAAAAATCAACCGTCAATGGTGTTGGAATGACCCCAAAATCAACACCCTGCTCGAAAAAGCCGCCCGCAGCTTAGCTCAACTGGATGCCTTCACACTGATCGTGCCCGACGTAGACCTCTTCATCCAAATGCACATCACCAAAGAAGCCAACACCTCATCCCGTATTGAAGGCACGCAAACAGAAATGGATGAAGCCGTGTTGAACTGCGAACAACTTTCTCCTGAAAAACGAGATGACTGGCAAGAAGTACACAACTACATCCACGCCCTAAATACCGCCATCGCCACACTGGAAACCCTACCGCTCTCCAATCGCCTGCTAAAACAGACCCACAGCCTGCTCATGAAAAGCGCACGAGGTGCAACAAAATCACCTGGAGACTTTAGAACATCACAAAATTGGATCGGCGGCAGCAGCCTAGTTGATGCCGCCTTTATCCCCCCTCACCACAATGAAATAGCCGAACTTATGAGCGACCTAGAACGGTTCTGGCATAACGAAAGCGTAAACGTACCTGAATTAATTCGAATCGCATTAAGCCACTACCAATTCGAAACCATCCACCCCTTTCTCGATGGTAATGGTCGAATTGGCCGCTTAATGATCACCCTTTACCTCGTAGATAAAAAACTACTACGCAAACCCTCACTCTATTTATCTGATTTTTTTGAACGTAATCGAGGCAGCTACTACGATGCCCTAACACGAGTGAGAACCTCAAATGACCTTACTCATTGGGTGCAGTTTTTTTTATCCGCCGTGATAGAAACAGCAGAAAAGGGCATTAAGACGTTTGAAGCTATTTTACAACTGAGGCAAGAGGTTGATTCGTTGATTTTGGGGTACGGTAAACGAGCTAAAAATGCACAAATATTACTTACACATCTATACAAAAGTCCTTCTCTATCTGTTGGACAAGCAGCAACAATTTTACAGCTCAGCCATCAAACAGCCTCTTCATTGATCAAAAAGATGGTGAAAGACAACTTATTGCATGAGCAGACAGGCTATCAGCGTAATCAGATCTTTATTTTTTCACGCTATTTGGCACTTTTTTAGATTAAAATTCTTGTGTTAAAGTACTTATATGTAAGGTTGAGCCTAACAAGTTTACATACAGATGCCATATGTTGGCTTTTAGTTAACAACATTACATATAACAACATAGATCCTACTCGGCTGGCTAAGGAACACCTGTGAGCAACTTTACCTTTATCAAAGCGGATTTCCCCAGCCTGTTTGAAGACGCGCAGGAAGCGGAAAAACTGACCTTTATCTCAGCCTCTGCCACCGCCATTTTCTGCCGCAGCACCCTAGAAAACGCCATCAACTGGCTCTATGAACACGACGCGAGCTTACAACGCCCGTGGCGTGACGACCTTAGCACTTTAATGCACGAAGCCTGCTTTGAAAACCTCTTTCCCCCCACGTTGCTAAGAGAGATTAACCTGCTTCGAAAAACCGGCAACCTCGCCGCCCACGGCAAACGCCTCAAATCTAGCGATGGCCTCATCTCACTGAAATACCTGTTTCGTTTTTTACGCCACCTTGGCCTCTACTACGGTAAACAGACACCCAAAGAACAGCGTTTTGACGAAAGTCTCATCCCACACGCGAAAACCAGCCCAGCCACAACGGAGCAAAACAGCGCCAAACAGCTGAAAAAACTGCTGGATAAAATTGACTACAAAAACAGACAAGCCCGCGAAGCGGAAGAGGACATCCGCAGCCAAAGAAAACAAAACGCCACCCTAAAACGGCAACTGGAACAGACACAAGCGGAAATCAGCGCCCTCAAACAGGAACGTGAAAAAGACCTGGATCTCACCACCGCCGTACCGCTAGAAGTATCAGAAAAGGAGACCCGCCGCCTCTACATCGACCACTCCTTGCGCGAAGCCGGTTGGGACAATCTACAGCCACAGCGTGATCTGGAGTACGAAGTGCAGGGAATGCCCCTCAGCACCAACCCCAACGGCATCGGTTATGTGGATTACGTTTTATGGGGTGATGACGGTCGGCCACTGGCGGTGATCGAAGCAAAAAAGTGCATGGCCGATCCACGTCAAGGCAAACAGCAAGCACTGCTCTACGCCGACTGTTTGACAGAGATGCACGGTCAGCGGCCGATTATTTTTTACAGCAACGGCTTTGAAACCCATTTATGGGATGACCTGTTTTACCCTCCGCGTAAGGTGCAAGGGTTTTACAGCAAAGAGGCGCTGCAACGTCTGATCGGTTGCCGCCAAAGCCGTACCGATGTGCGCCAGTACAAACCCAATGCGGAGATTGCCGGACGCGCCTATCAACTGGAGGCCATTGCCCGAGTGGCGGAGAACAGCGCAGGCGTGAATGCAAAAGGTGAGCTGTGTGGTCTGGCGCGGCAGAGCCTGTTGGTGATGGCCACCGGCAGCGGAAAAACCCGCACCGCAGCGGCGCTGGTGGATCTGTTTAGCCAGTGTAACTGGGTCAAGCGGGTGCTTTTTTTAGCCGACCGCAACGCTTTGGTGAGCCAAGCCAAACGCGCGTTTAGTCTCCATCTGCCCAGTTTGTCAGCCATTGACCTCAGCCAAGAGCGGAAGACGGTAGAGGCGCGTTTGGTCTTCTCTACTTACCCCACGATTATGAATCGCATTGATGGGGTGCGTGAAGGTGATGGGCGTTTTTACGGCGTGGATCATTTTGACCTGATCATCATTGATGAGGCGCATCGCTCGGTCTATCAAAAATACCGCGCCATTTTTGATTACTTTGATGCCGTATTGATTGGCCTGACGGCCACGCCTAAAACAGAGGTGGACCACAACACCTACAGCCTATTTGGGATTGAGGATGACAACCCAACCTTTGCCTATGAACTGGATCGAGCGGTGGAGGAGGGTTATTTAGTGCCGCCAAAAGCGATCTCGGTGCCGCTTAAATTTGTCCGTGAGGGGATTGAGTACAAACAGCTCTCTGAGGCGGAAAAGAGGCAGTATGAGGAAAAATTTGGTGACCCAAGCGCAGGCGAAGCCCCCGATGAGATCGACAGTTCGGCGTTGAACAGCTGGCTCTTTAATACCGACACGGTGGATAAGGTGCTGGCTCATTTGATGAGCAGCGGCATTAAAGTAGCGGGCGGTGATCGGCTCGGTAAAACAATTATTTTTGCCAAAAATCACCATCATGCCCTGTTTATCGAGGAGCGTTTTAACAAAAATTACCCTGAGTATGCGGGTAAATTTTTGCGCGTGATTGACAACTATGAGTCAAAGGCGCAAGACCTGTTAGAGACGTTTGTTGATCCCGATAAAGAGCATGAGCCACAGATTGCGGTTTCGGTGGACATGATGGATACGGGGGTGGATGCGCCACGGGTGGTGAATTTGGTCTTTTTTAAAGCGGTCAAATCTGCAACTAAGTTTTGGCAGATGATTGGCCGAGGCACTCGCCTCTGCCCTGATCTGTTTGCTGAGGGTGAAGATAAAACGCATTTTCAAATTTTTGATTTTTGCCAGAATTTTGAATTTTTTGATCTCAACCCCGAAGGCATTGAAGCGCAGCAGGTACGCAGCCTGACCCAGCGTATTTTTAGCGCAAAATTGGCGCTGGCGCTGTTGATCAGAGAGCAGCCCGAGAGCGATGAGCCACAGCGAGCCTTGGCAGAGCGTTTTATATCAGAGCTGCATCAATCGGTGGCGCAATTGGATCAAGAGCGTTTTGTGGTCAAAGCTAAATTACGCTCGGTGGTCAAATTCAGCGAGAAAAAGAGCTGGCAGAGCATCAGCAAGAGCGATCAACTGGAGATCACCACCGACGTGTCGGCATTGATGTTGCCCAACGAGGATGAGGATGAGTTGGCGCGCCGTTTTGATCTGCTGATTTTAGCCTATCAGCTGGCGTTGCTGGATGGCTCTCACAGCACGAGTGGCTTTTTGGATAAAATCAACACAACCGCTGGGGCGCTGTTGAAAAAGCAGAACATCCCCGCAGTCAAAATGCAGCACGAGATGCTAAAAAAACTGCAAACAGAACCCTTCTGGCAAGCGATCAACATTAACCGCTTAGAAGAGGTGCGTGTGGCGCTGCGGGATTTAATGAAATATCTGGATCGTGAGAGTCGGATTAATGTGGTAACGGAGTTTGAAGACACTCTCGACCAGAGAGAGGCGGTCATTCATGATGTGGTTGCGCCCGCTTATGGCCGCTTGATGAATTATAAAGAGCGTGTTGCCTCCTATGTGCGCGAACATAAAGATCATCTGGTGATTCAAAAATTACAGCGCAACAAACCCATTACCGAGCAGGATATTCAAACGCTGGAGGGGATTTTGTTTGACCGTGCGACGCTGGGCAGCAAGCAGGATTACAGGGAGCAGTTTGGTGATAAACCTTTGGGGCAGTTTATCCGTGGCATCGTCGGTCTGGAGCAGAACGCTGCCCAAGCCGCTTTTGCTGATTTTTTGCAAGCGGGTCAATTCAGTGGTGATCAAATGACCTTTTTGAAGCACATCATTCAGCATCTGAGGATCAATGGCATGATAGATAAACAGCGTTTACGTCAGCCGCCCTTTACTAATTTGCACGAAAAAGGAGTGCTTGGATTGTTTTCAACAGCAGATGTGGTGAAGATGGTTAAGGTGATTGATGAAGTGAATGAGAATGCCTTGGTGGCGGTGGGGTAAACGATGATGCGTGAAGATGAACATGGCTTGTAGCCCGCGCTCTGTGAAAATTTAGTATGACATTGTGTCAAAAAAATAGAATACTACGCCGATGAATGAGCAGCGCCCATCTGAAACACAACTGAACGAGTTTTGATCGGGTAAATAAGGACAGCACTATCTTAATTTTAAGCATGAGTAAGACATGAAAGCCCCTAAACGAATCCAGCCTTTAATCAACGAGGGCATCGTCGATGAAGTTCTGAGCCAACTTATGAGTGGCAAAGAGGCGACCGTTTACGTGGTGCGTTGCGGTCATCAAATCCGTTGTGCCAAAGTGTACAAAGAGGCGATGAAACGCAGTTTCAAACAAGCCGTCACCTATCAGGAAGGGCGCAAAGTTCGCAACAGTCGCCGCGCGCGTGCGATGGAAAAGGGCTCTAAATTTGGTCGTAAACAACAGGAGGATACTTGGCAAAACGCTGAGATAGACGCACTTTATCGTCTCGCGAATGCAGGGGTTCGTGTGCCTACTCCCTACGGTTGTTTTGACGGTGTCTTATTGATGGAGTTGGTTTCTGATGGTGAAGGTCAGGTAGCCCCGCGTTTGAAAGACGTGACCATGTCCGCAGAACAAGCCCGCGAAGATCACGCTGAAATAATGGATTACGTTAAGTTAATGCTCTGTGCAGGCCTAGTCCACGGTGATTTATCTGAATTCAATGTGTTGGTGGACGACAATGGCCCGGTCATTATTGACTTGCCCCAAGCGGTCGATGCGGCAGCCAACAATGCCGCTGAAGCGATGTTGACCCGAGATGTCGAGAATATGAGGCACTACTATGGCCTGTTTGCCCCGGATCTATTGGAAACAGAATACGATAAGGAGATTTGGGCGCTGTATGAAGAAGGCGAATTGAACCCGGATACTCAATTAACAGGCCAGTTTGTTGCAGATGAGCAAGAGGCTGATGTTGATTCTGTACTGCTCGAAATTAAAGCCGCTTATGCGGAAGAACAGGAGCGACTGGCTCGGATAGAAGCAGCAGAAATACCAGAATAATAAACCCGCAAAAACGTAGGTGTGATCCACGACCGACTCATTAAGGGTAGAAATAAAAAGATTTTCCCAGATAAGTCGGATAAGAAGGTCATGCCGATCTCTGCTTGAAATCAGGCTGCTTTAAAACGCATAACCAATGGAAAACTCCGCTAAAAGCCCGCCTGCTGGAATATCAGAGCTGTTTTTTACTTTGGTATTTCCCAGCGGGGTTTTTAGAACAATGTCGTCTATTTTCATGGCAGAATAACCAGCAGCTAAATTTAAATTAATGCCATCCCACATCCACTGATTACCAAATAAAATACCGTAGCTGGTTACGTCAGTAGAGCCAGAGAAATCGCCATCAACAATATCAATGCTGGCAGTTTGGATCAGCGGGCTGATATAGGTACTGTCCGCCAAGGCTCCACTGGGATACCAGTTGGCGCGGATGCCATAACCGGTTGCCTTGATGTTAAACGCGAGGTTGGTGTTGCTGTCGGTGACATCAAAGTCATAAGAAGAGTAAGTGCCTGCCAAGCTGAAACGCTCAAACAGTTTAATTTCAGCATCGAAACCAAGCCCACCAAGAAAAAAATTGAACGGTTGCAGACGCAGATTAAAGCGTCGGTCACGCGGTTTCGGCTCCATTGGCATGGCGGCGCTTTTGGCTGATTTGGTTTTTGTGATCAGAGTCGAAGCTTGATCTGTTGTTGGTTCTGCGGCGTTTAGACTCAGGGGCAAAGTGAGACCGATTAAGGCAATGGTTTTTAACATGGTATTTCCTCTAAGGTTTGTTTGATGCTCGGTTTTTTTCTTCGATCCATTTGGCCATATAATAATGGCTTTTTAAGGTCTGTTGGTTGAGCAATCTGCCGATGAAATTTTTCTGTCGGTGCTCACTTAAATTTTTTCGTAAGGCGTTAATGCATATCATCAACGCCTCACCGTGTTGCTGGGTGTTGTAACCGGCGTGCAGAATGGCAAAGCCCTTTTTTTGGCTCTGCTGCCAGCACGCCTCGTTCTTATACAGTTTCACCGCTGCCTTGGCAATTTCCATAGGGTTATTGGCAATGATGCCGCCCCACGGTAAACCGGCCGCCATTGCCTCTGTACCGATGCTGCTGGTGACGCTGGGGGTGCCGCACTGCATGGCATCAATCAGCTTGCCTTTCTGTCCGGCTCCAAAGCGCAACGGAGCCAAACAGACCCGCGCTTGCTGCATCACTTGATGAGCGTCTTTTGCCCAACCTAAAACATGAAAGCCCTGTTTAATGTTGTGCAATGCAGTGGCCTTTGGGGGAGGGTACGCGCCGTAAATGTGCAGCTCGGCTTGGGGCAGCTGTTGTCGAATCAGTGGCCAGATCTGTTCTTTAAGCCACAAGACCGCATCCCAATTAGGCGGGTGACGAAAATTACCAATGTGGATAAAATGCTGCCGTTGAGCGTAGGGCGGCAGCTCGGCTTTATTTTTTAGTGGCGGCAATAAAAAAGGCGTGTGGTGCAGCAGTTGAGCAGGCAGAGAAAAATGCTCCGTAAGCAATTTCTGCTCAAATTCCGAAATAAGCAAGGTCAGATCAGAGCGATAAAATGCGGCAATTTCACGTTGACACTGTTCCCGTGCGCTCATCTGTAAAAAAAGCAGTTGCGGATTAGCGGTTTTGACCTGATGATCTTGTTGGGTTGTTTTTTCAATTTTTAACTGCGCTTTGAGTTGAGTTTGGCGTACCTCACGCAAGCTGTGCAGATCTTCGCTGTCGATGATACGCAGCGCCTCGGGGCACTGTTCTGCGACCCGCCAGCCGTATTGTTCTTCTGTGACAAAACGGTCGAAGAGCACGATTTGTGGTTGCAGCTGTTTAATGTAATGGTCAAAACTGCTGTTGTTAAGCTGAATATTTTGTTCGGCCACGCTCAGCGCCGTTAGGTCGGTTTTGTGTTCTGTTTGGCTTGCCGCGCTGGCGAAGGTGATGTGCCAGCCTTGCTGTTGAAACAACTTGATCAGCTGTAACATGCGACTGCCCGCTGCTGATGAGTTGGGTTCTGGCCAGACGTAGCCAATAATCAGCAGATGAGTTTTTGAGCGTGAGTTAATGTGCATAAATTGGGAGTCGATTATTCATTTGGTTACGGTAATTGAGTTGCGCGGCCTTGCCATTGAGGTGAGTTTTAAACGTATTAAACACCTTCATCTCAGGGTGCGTTCTCCTGAGGGTCGGGTGACGGTCTCGGCTCCCGTGCAGATGCCTTTGGCGGTGGTGCAGCGTTTTGTGCTCTCCAAATGGCATTGGCTTGAGAAAAAACAGACTCAATTGGCTGCGCGGCCACGAATCCCCCCAGAGCAATTAAACCGGCAACATCAGCGATGGGAGCAGCAACGGCAGCGTTTAAAAGTGGAGGTCGGTCGTCTGGTGCAACATTGGCAGCCGATTATGCAGGTTTCGGTGCAGAAGGTCACTCTGCGTCGAATGAAAAGCAAATGGGGCAGCTGCACACCAGCCAGAGGCACGATTCGGATTAACTTGATGTTGGCGGAACACTCGCCAGATGCGCTGGAAATGGTGCTGGTGCATGAGATGGTGCATCTATTGGAGGCCTCTCACAATGCACGTTTTTATGCGTTGATGGATCGTTTTATACCCAATTGGCGGCGTTATCAGCAGGAGTTAGATCAGCCGAATCGAGGCGTGTGAGCAACTATTTTAGCCAAAGTTGAATTTAAGGTTTGACTGGGCGGTAAAGTAGTGGCAGTATTCGCTCCGCTCGACGCAGGCGCGTAGCTCAGTTGGGTAGAGCACCACCTTGACATGGTGGGGGGCGTTGGTGCGAATCCAATCGCGCCTACCCACATAGATTTGAGCGATCAAATCGCAAAAAGCCCCAGTATGAATTTATTCATCTGGGGCTTTTTTGTGGGTTTTAGTCTGTTATGTCAGGTTAGAGTGGTTACTTTTCCACTCGCCACTGGCTCCAAATCAAGCTTCCCCAGCCGACTAAAAAAGCCAATCCTCCCAGCGGGGTAATGGCTCCCAGCCAGCGCATTTGGGTGATGGCCATCAGATACAAGCTGCCGGAAAACAGCAGCACACCGATGATCATGCTGTAAGCGGCCAGTTTCAGTTTGGCTTGTGGTTGCAGTTGCATCAGTAGTCCGATCAAAATCAATCCCAAAGCGTGAAACATGTGGTAGCTCACGCCGGTTTGATACCAACCTTTGGCTTCAGGGGTGAGCAGCGGTTTGAGGGCATGTGCGCCAAAGGCACCGATGGCAACGGCCAACAGCGCCAAGAGTGCGCCGAGGCCAATAAAACGTCTGGACATAAGAGAGTCTCTGGATTAAAAATAGCTCTCATTCTAGCGCAACGAACTAAAAAAGGGGTCTGTTATGCCATCGTTTGATGTGGTTTCTGAAGTGGATATGCACGAATTGGCCAACGCGGTTGATCAAACCAGCCGTGAAATCGGCACCCGTTACGATTTTAAGGGCAGCAGCGCCAAGGTTGAATTAAACGACAAACAGGTGACGATCATCGCCGACGGTGATTTTCAAGCCCGTCAAATTCACCCGATGCTCTACCAAAAATTGACCAAACGGGGGCTGGAAGCGGGCTGTCTGGAAGAGGGCAAAATCGAAACCGTGGGCAAAGGCGTGCGTCAATACTTGACGGTGCAGGCGGGGATTGAAACCGATACGGCAAAAAAGATTGTGAAAATGATCAAAACCAGCAAAATCAAAGTGCAAGCGGCGATTCAGAGCGAGCAGGTACGGGTGACGGGCAAAAAGCGCGACGATCTGCAACAGGTGATGGCGCTGTTGCGTGGGGCGGAAGGTTTGGGGCTGCCGTTGCAGTTTAAGAATTTTCGAGATTAGCAGAAGGGAAAACGTGCGTTGTTTGGGTTGGACATTCTTGGCCTTCCTCGGTACAGTTTGGCCACTGCAAAAAAGGTTGAAACAGCCCTTTTCCGAGCCATCAAACAGAGACGAGAATCGTGTTGAAAATCACCTTATCAAGCCGTGTTGAACGCATTAAACCCTCACCCACTCTGACCATCAGCGCCTTGGCGGCACAACTGAAAGCGCAGGGGCGGGACATCATCAGTCTGGGGACAGGCGAACCGGATTTTGATACGCCGGAGCATGTCAAACAGGCCGCCATTGCGGCGATTAATGCCGGTTTTACCAAATACACCAATGTGGACGGTACGCCTGAGCTGAAGCGGGCAATCATTGATAAGTTTGCCCGCGACAATGGCTTTCACTTTGACCTCGAAGAGGTGTTGGTCTCTTGTGGTGGCAAACAGAGCTTTTTTAATCTGACCCAAGCGTTGCTGAACCACGATGATGAGGTGATTATTCCCGCCCCTTATTGGGTCTCTTACCCCGATATGGTCAAGCTGGCGGGAGGGTCGCCGGTAATCGTACACGGCACGCAAGCGCAGGGGTTTAAAATTACCCCGCATCAGTTGGAAAGCGCCATCACTGACCGTACGCGCTTGTTTGTGATCAACAGCCCTTCCAATCCATCGGGGGTAGCTTATAGCTTAGCTGAGCTGAAAGCCTTGGGTGATGTGTTGGCGCAACACGCCAATATCATCATCGCCACCGATGATATGTACGAGCATATCTTATGGAAAAAAGGCTCTTTTTGTAACATTCTCAACGCTTGCCCTGAGTTGAAAAGCCGTATTTTGGTGCTCAACGGGGTCTCGAAAGCCTACGCCATGACCGGTTGGCGCATCGGCTATGCCGCCGGGCCGAGCTACATTATTCAGGCGATGAAAAAGGTGCAGTCGCAGAGCACCTCCAACCCTGCCTCCATCTCACAGGTGGCGGCGCAAGCGGCATTGGAAGGCGATCAGCACTGCCTTGATCCGATGGTTGAGGCCTTTAAAGAGCGCCATGATTTTGTATTGGAAAAATTAAATCAGATTTCCGGCATCAGCTGCTTGCCCAGTGACGGTACTTTTTATGCGTTTCCCAATGTGGAGGCGGTGATCAAACGCTTGAAACTGAAAGACGATGTGGCCCTGACCTCGTACTTACTGGATAAAACCGGCGTGGCGCTGGTGCCTGGTTCGGCCTTTGGTCTGCAAGGCCACATGCGTCTCTCTTATGCGACGAGTATGGAGATTTTGACCGATGCCTTGGCGCGGATTAAAAAGGCCTTGGGTTAAATTATGCTGACGATTTACGGCATTAAAAACTGCGATACGATGAAAAAGGCGCTTAAGTGGCTGACGGAAAACGGCATTGAGCATACTTTTCATGACTACCGAAAAGCGGGTCTAACGCGACAGATGTTGCTGGGCTGGGAAGCGCAATTGGGGTGGGAGTTGTTGGTCAATAAACGCGGCACCACTTGGCGCAAGTTTGATGATGAGGTTAAACAGAAGATGAACTCAGAAAATTCCATTGACGTGATGCTGGAAAACGAAGCGGTGATCAAACGTCCGCTGCTGGATCTGGGTGACGGTCGTTTGGAGTTGGGTTTTAAAGCCGAACGTTATGCGGAGCTGTTTTTATGAGCGGTTCAGGTAAGAACATTGCCCAACTGGTTTATATTCTTCAAGCGGTCTCTTTTCTGCTTGGCATTACCTTTGTGATTGCGGTGGCGATCAATCATCTGAAGCGCGGTGATGTGCGTGGCACGCTCTCTGAGTCTCATTTCCTTTGGCAGATGCGTACCTTTTGGTGGTCGCTGATCTGGATGGGGGTGGGTTTGATGACGATGTTGATCGGTGGTTGGATGATCGTCTATCTGCTGCCATTGTGGATTATTTATCGCATTGTCAGGGGCTGGTTGCGGCTCAACGATGATCGAGAAATGTACGTTTAGGTCAGGTGAATTGTTTGATCTAAGCTAAATCTGATCCAGATCAAGGTGATGTTTTTTTAGCGTGTTAGCGTATTGACCAGACTTTTTTTTGGGAAATAAGCTGATGTCGAACTCTCCTCTTTTTGACCTTAATCTAATTCAACGTTACGACAAAGCAGGGCCGCGTTATACCTCATACCCTTCGGCAGTACAGTTTAATGCTCATTTTTTAGAGGAGCATTATCGGGAAGCCGCTCGTTTGAGCAATGAAGAGCTTTTACCGCGTGCATTATCACTCTACTTTCATATCCCTTTCTGCGACACCATCTGTTATTACTGCGGATGCAATAAAGTAGTGACTAAAGACCGTTCTAAAGCTGAGCTTTATTTGCAGTATATTTCCAAAGAAGTCGTTATGCAGGGCGCACTGTTTGATCGTGATCGAGTGGTGGAGCAGTTGCATTGGGGTGGCGGTACACCGACCTTTTTGAGTCATCAGCAGATGCGTGATTTGATGGCGGTGACGCGAGAGAATTTTACCCTGCGAGACGGTGATGGCGGTGAATATTCTATTGAGATTGATCCTCGTGAAATCCAACATAAGAGCATTGCCCTATTGCGAGAGCTGGGTTTTAACCGCATGAGTTTAGGGGTGCAGGATTTTGATTCCAGAGTACAAAAAGCAGTCAACCGTATTCAACCGGAGGAGATGACACGCTCTACTCTCGAAGCGGCTCGCCGAGAGGGGTTTAAGTCGGTCAGTATGGATCTGATTTATGGCTTGCCATTACAGAATTTAGAGAGTTTTGACGTGACATTACAGCGTGTTATTGATCTTGATCCTGACCGTCTTTCTGTCTTTAATTACGCTCATTTGCCGCATCTGTTTAAACCTCAGCGCCGAATTCACGCTGAAGAGTTACCCACACCTGCGGAGAAATTGGACATTTTACAGTTGAGTTTAGAACGACTTACAGCGGCGGGGTATGTTTATATCGGTATGGATCATTTTGCGAAACCAAGTGATGAGCTGGCTTTGGCTCAGAATAAGGGAACGCTTTATCGCAATTTTCAGGGTTACTCGACCCATGCGGAGTGTGATTTGATTGGTTTGGGAGCCAGTTCTATTGGCAGTGTCTATAACAGTTACGATCAAAATGTGCGTGATTTAGACGGTTATTATGCTGCTCTTGATGCGGGACATCTGCCTCTGTTTCGGGGGTATGAGTTGGAGGCGGATGATCTGTTGCGGAGAGAGATTATCACGCAAATTATCTGTCATTTTTGTCTTGATACAAACAAGATTGCCCAACAATGGGAAATTCAATTTGAAAATTATTTTGAATCTGAACTGGCCGAGCTTGAAGTAATGCAACAAGATGGATTGCTTACGCTTCAAGATGGTTTTTTACAGGTTGAATCAAAAGGGCGTTTATTGGTGCGTAATATTTGTCAGGTGTTTGATCGTTATAATCGCCCTGATGCAGCGGATAAACGTTTTTCTCGTTTGATTTAATCACGACTATGGAGGTCTTGGTTGTTACAAGTGGGGTTTCCTTTGCAGAAGCTAACACCGGATTTTAGTTTTTCTAAGTCGTGTAGTTGGATATTACGATGTTGGACACTGATCAGGCCTTTGGTTTGAAAGCGTTTCAGTAGACGGCTTATGGTTTCTACTGCTAAGCCAAGGTAGTTGGCGATGTCGTGGCGGGACATGTTGAGGTTAAAATCGTGGGCTGAAAAGCCGCGTTGTTGAAAACGAGTGGATAAACTGAGTAGAAAAGAGAGCAGCCGTTCCTCGGCGTTTTTTTTGCCTAATAACAGCATCATGGTGTGATCTTGGCTGATTTTTCGGCCAATCAGGTGCTGAATTTGATGATGAAACGCTGGAATTTGGCCACAAATTTGGTTCATTTTTTCAAAAGGAAGCTGGCAGATACGGGTATCGGTCAGTGCAATGGCGGTGCAGGTATGCTGGTTATTTTCCAGTGCATCCAAGCCTAACAGCTCTCCTGGGAGATGAAAGCCAAGGATTTGTTCATCGCCGGCTGTACTCTGAAGTACGGTTTTTATGCAGCCAGAGCGGATGGCGTAAAGGTGTGTGAGTGGGTCGCCAGAGTCAAACAGGTGCTCTTTACGACGCAAGGGTTGACGAGATTGATGCTGCCGCATCAACTGATCCAGTTGCTTTAATTCCGTGTTGTCTAAACCCATTGGCAGACAGAGTTCCGATAAATTGCAGTTGGAACAAGAGATGTTCTGTTTTTTGAATAAGGTGGTCATTATTGTTTGCGTCATGTGCTGTGCTTGCCTCTATTGGAGCAAGTTTACTGGCCAAGAGCAACGATTAACTTTGGCTAGAATTGCTCCCAAGGGTCTGGCACACTTCCGAGCACTTTTTTTGAATGATATTGAGTGACAGATTTATGAGTGATGAAAAAAAACAGGCAGCATTGAAAATTGCAGTGATTACGGTCTCCGACAGCCGTACCTCAGAGACCGATACCTCCGGTCAAGCGTTGGTGGATCGTTTGCAAGCCGATGGTCATGTTTTGCATGAAAAAGTGATTTTGGCTGACGATCTGTATCTGCTGCGGGCGCAGTTTTCCGCTTGGATTGCCGATCCTGAGGTGGAGGTGATTTTGACCACGGGCGGTACCGGTGTCAGTGGCCGTGATGTGACACCGGAAGCGGTGCGGCCTCTGTTTGATAAAGAGATCGTCGGTTTTGGCGAGATGTTCCGTTGGGTCTCTATTGAGGAGATCGGCACCTCCACCATTCAGTCCCGTGCGTTGGGCGGAGTGGCCAACGGTACGTTGATTTTCTGCCTGCCGGGTTCAACCGGTGCGTGTCGCACCGCGTGGGATAAAATTTTGCGCCATCAATTGGATCTGAATCACCGCCCCTGTAACTTTGTTGAATTGCGCGGTCGTTTGACGGAGCGTTAAGGGTTTTTGTTTTAAAGTAGGTTAAAGCCCCGTTGTCGGGGCTTTGCTGTTTTTAAAGAGTGAGTTTTTATTGTGAATGAAAAAAAAATGGCCAGCGGTTGTGATACCGCAACGGCCTTAAAACCGATTGAAGAGACTTTAGAACATCTGTTGAGTCAAGCAAAACCAGTGACAGAAGTTGAGTGGCTGGCCACCGAAACGGTTTTGGGGCGCGTGTTGGCCGAAGATCAGTTGGCGGCGGTGAGTGTGCCTGCGTGGGACAACAGCGCGATGGACGGTTATGCCTTGCGCCATGCCGATCTGCAAGCAGATACGCCATTGACGGTGGCGCAACGCATTCCTGCTGGAGCGGTGGGAACGTTTTTAGAGCCGGGTACTGCGGCGCGGATTTTTACCGGTGCGCCGGTGCCAGAGGGGGCGGATACGGTGGTGATGCAGGAGCATTGTCAGCGTGACGCTGATCTGTTGATCCTGACTCACGAGGTGGCAAAAGGCGCGAACATTCGGCGCATCGGTGAAGATGTGCGGCAGGGTGAGGTGATTTTAAACCAAGGGGCAAAGCTCTCTCCGCAGCACTTGGGGCTGGCGGCATCTGTGGGGCTGGCTAAAATGCCGGTTTATCGGCGCTTGAAAGTGGCCATTCTTTGTACCGGTGATGAGTTGATTCCGCCGGGTGAGCCGCTGGGCGCGGGGCAGATTCACGACTCAAACCGTTACACTTTTATCGGTCTGTTGCAGGCGTTGGGCTGTGAAGTGATTGATCTGGGGCGGGTGGCCGATGATTTTATTGCCACCCAAGAGGCGCTCGCTGAGGCGGCGGCAAAAGCCGATCTGGTGCTGGCCAGCGGTGGGGTTTCCGTGGGTGAGGAGGATCATGTGAAGGCGGCGGTGGAGTCTTTGGGGCGTTTGTCTTTGTGGCGGGTGGCGATTCGTCCGGGTAAGCCACTGGCCTTTGGCTTTGTTGGCGAAACTCCTTTTATTGGCGTGCCTGGTAATCCGGTGTCGCTGTTTGTCACCGTGGCGATTTTGGCGCGGCCTTTTATTTTACGTTGCCAAGGTCGAGAGCAAATTTTGCCCAGCAGCTTTGCGGTGAAGGCTGGTTTTGATTGGCCGCGTCCAGACAAGCGACGTGAATACATGCGGGTGCGTTTGCACAGCGAGCAGGGTCAGCTTACAGCAGAAGCGCATCCAAGCCGCTCTTCTGGGGTTTTGAGTTCGGTGACCTGGAGCGATGGTTTGGCGATTTTGCCCGAGGGCAAGGCGCATAAAAACGGCGATCTGTTGGAGTTTATCCCCTTTTCTGAGTTGCTGGGCTAACGCTTTTTGCTGTTGTTAGGCGCTAGTGTTTTGGTGCTGCATTGGCCGTTTGATCATCGGCGGCCAAAAAGAGCTTGGGATTAATCCATGTGCCATTCAGCCCCACTGACCAGTGCAGATGGGGGCCGGTGACGCGTCCCGTTTGCCCCACCTCGCCAATCTGTTCGCCCTGTTTTACTGTATCGCCGACTTTGACCTTGATTTTATTCATGTGGGCGTAAAAGCTGATCAAGCCTTGGCCGTGCTCTAAAAAGACGCAGTTGCCGTTAAAAAAGAAGTTACCCGCCTCCACCACTTTGCCATCGGCGGGGGCGTAGATGGGGGTGCCTTCAGCGGCGGCAATGTCCAGCCCGCCATGTGGACGACGAGGCTGCTTGTTAAAAAATCGACGCAGACCAAATTGGCTGCTTTCAGGGCCGCTGACGGGGCGGATAAAGTTGAACTGTGGTGTTTGAGCGCTCCACTGAAATTTGGCTTTGCCGGAACGACGGCGCTCTTTTTTAATCCGCTGCATGTCGTTTTTATATGGGTTTACTTTGCGTTTGTTTTTAATCGTCAGGTATTGGCTTTCGTATTCATAGGGTTTGACCTCAAAAGCGATGCGCTGTTTGGTTTTTTTATTGGGCCACTGCACGCTTAGGTGGTGAGTGCCTGGTTTGATGGAGAGAGGCAAACCAATCACCGCTGACCAGCTCTGGTCGTCGTTTTTGATTACCATCACCTTGCGTTTGATGTAACGCACATGGGGTTTGCCAGCTTGTTCTGCGGCGAGGGGGATAATGGCAATGCCACCCGGTACCGCCGAGGCGGTAGGCAGTTCGGTGGCAAAGCTGAGGCTGGGCAGCAGCAATAGCAGTGATAAAATTCGATAAAACATGGTTCTACTCCCTAGAGTGACGTTAGCGGTTGTGCAGTCGTGCTACAAACAGGCTGGTGGCTCCGGCCACCGAGACCGGCATGGCGATTAAATTAACAAACGGCAAGGTGGTAAAAAAGAGCGCACTGCTGCCAAACGTGAGTGACATCAGGCGTTGTTTTTTTAAAGTAGCACGTTGTTGTTTAAAGTCGATGTCGTGGTTGCCCATCGGGTAGTCTGCGTACTCCAGTGTCAGCATCCAGGCGCTGAAAATAAACCAGACAAAGGGGGCGATGAGGTTGACCCCTGGAATTAAAAACAGCAGTAAAATGGGCAGCATACGCAGCAAAATATAGATCAGTTTTTTTATTTCGCCAACCGTGCTCTCTACAATCAGAGTGACTAAATTTTGTCCTTCGGAAGGCGGTTTGCTGCCCGTGAGGTGATACTCCACCTGTTCTGCCAACAAGGCATTAAAGGGAGCCGCA
>JAUZRS010000087.1 GCA_030950195.1 Gammaproteobacteria bacterium
TCTTGATTACCACTGCCCGCTGTAAAAATCAGGCCTGCATTGGGGGTCAAAGACAAGACGCCACTGCCCGCTCACAAGGGTACAGCAACCCGACCGTTGCCCGCATCCACATCGTTGATGCTGATGCCACTGATGGGCAGATCCGTATCTTCATTCACCACCTGCGCCCCTGGCACGGTCAATATCGGTGCATCATTGACGGCGGTAATGGCAATATCCACCAAGCCCGTGGCGCTTAAAATACCGCCACTGCCCGCATTACCGCCGTCACTGACCACTACATTGAGACGCTCCGTACCGTTAAAATTCGGATTGGCACTGTAGCTCAAGGTTGCCAAGGCGCTGTTAATGTCCGCTAAAGAGCCATCAAAGGTGATCGTACTGCCTGTAGCGGATGAACCAGCGGCAAACACCAAACCGGTACTGCTGGCCAAATTCAAGCTACCGTTAGCCACGGTTTGCTGATCTCCCAGCGTCAAGGAAACCGTCATCACCCCTGCGCCCACATCAACATCGCTGACCTGCACTCCACCCAGAGGTAATACACCGTCTTCCAACACCGTCTGTGCTGCGGGTAGAGTTAAAACAGGCGCATCGTTAACGGCATTGACCGTAATCGCCACCGTACTGCTGGCTGACAAAGCGCCGCCCAACCCTTGCGCACCGGCATTCAAATCATTGCTGATCACCTGTAAAGAAGCCGCACCACTGAAATTGGCGAGGGGGGAAAACTGCAAGCCATTCAGCGCCAAATTGATGTCCACCACCGTGCCGGTAAAGGTCATGCTGGCATTGTCGATTCCTGTGCCGCCCTGAAAGGTTAAACCATTCAATTGCGCCAAAGTAAGCGTACCGCTGCTGGCACTCAAGGTGACCTGCATCGGCGCAGCAGCGATGTCCACATCAGAAACCTGTACCGCGTTGCCTGTGGCGTTGCTGAACACCAATGGCTGATCTTCATTGGTTGTTTGTCCTAAGGGCAACGTATTAACCGGTGCATCATTAATGGCTGAAACCGCCAAATTCACCACGCCGTTACCCGACAACGCTCCACCACTGCCTTGATTGCCGTTATTTTGATCGTTCACCGTCAGCACAATTTGGCTGTTGCCAGTAAAATTGGTCGCCGCATTAAAAAGCAAGCCATCCAGAGCCGTATTAATCGCCGTTGCACTGCCGCTAAAGGTAACGCTGCTGTCTGCTGTGCCATTGCCCGTAATCAAAGTCAGACCCGCCGTGGTGGCCAAGGTCAAGGTTCCATCCGCAGCACTCAAGGTCACCAACAGCGGGTTAACACCCGCATCGGCATCGCTCACCACAATCGCATTATTATTCGCCACAGAGAAGAGCACTGAACCCTCTTCCGCCACGTTTTGTACCGCTGCGGGCAAGGTGTAAATCGGCGCATCATTAACGGCGCTGACATTTAAAGCCAGATTGTTCAAGGTCGTTAAGGCACCCCCACTGCCTTGCGCCCCCGCTGCATTTAAATCGTTGCTGGAAATTTGCAGATTCACCGCACCATTAAAATTAGCCACGGGGGTGTACGTCAGGCCATCCAGAGCCGCATTCACATCAGTAACAGAGCCACTGAAGGTCATACTGGGGTTGGCGGCACCCAGCACCGCCGAGCCTGCCGTAAAGGTCAAACCATTCACTTGCGCCAAACTCAAAGTACCGCTGTCCACCAATAAACTGACCTGCATAATACCCGCTGTGCCCAACTCCACATCACTAACTTGAACCGCAGTGCCTCCCGCCACCGTCATCACCAACGGGGTGTCTTCCACCACATTCAACGCCACCGCAGGCAAACTGTTCACCGGTGCATCGTTTACCCCCGCCACACCAATATCAATCACATTGGTGGTAATGCCCGCCCCGCCCAAACCTTGAGCACCGGCATTTTGATCACTGGTGGTCAAAGTTAAAGTTGCTGCTCCGACAAAGTTGGGTGTTGCATTAAAATTGACCCCATTGAGGGCGGTATTAATTGCTGCCGCAGAACCCGTAACCGTGACGCTGCTGTCTGCGCTGCCCGTGCCATTGACCAAGGTCAAGCCCGTCAAACTCGCCAAACTCACCGTGCCATTGGTGGCCGCCAACGTGACCTGAAGCGGTGCGCCGTTGGCATCCACATCACTGACTTGAATAACGCTACCAGCAAAAACCAACGGCGTATCTTCAATGGCGTTCTGCACTCCCGCCGGCACCGTGTTTACAGGCGCATCGTTAACCGCCACCACCGTGATACCAAAAGCAGTCGAGGTAATAATAGGCACCCCAATTTGATTCGGATCTACTGCAATACTAATCGCTGTATCAATATTGCCTCGGTCATTGACACTCACCTGCACCTGCAAATCACCATTAAAATTGGTTGCCCCCTGAAAGTTCAGACTGGCCAAAGCGGCATTGACATCGGTGATGCTACCCAAAAAACTCATCTGACTGTCAGCGATACCATCAGAAACCACCCCCACCGCAGAAGGCGTGAAGGTCAAACCTACATTTTGCCCCAACGTCAACAAACCATCCGAAACTGTGGTTCCCGTAAGGTTGGTCACATTCAAAGTCACCTCCACCACCCGAGTGCTCTCCAAAGCCAAAGGCACGTCGGGATCACTGACACTGACACCATTTACAGCCAAGACCAGATCCTCATTGACACTCTGCGTACCAGGCACCACCACCACCGGTGGGGTGTTTGCCAAAGAACCTTCAAAACCCGCCAGAGCCACCAACATACGTGAATCGGGCGTGGCCAACTGAAGATCAGCACCGGCAGAAGCCGACTCTAAAACCCAATCACCGCCCACACCAGTAAGGTCATTGGAGGCAAAAACAGTACTGCCCGTCAAAGAAGACAACCCATCCAACAGCGCTTGCCCCCGCCCCGAGCCGTCCACCACATTACAACCAAACAAGTAGACCGCTGAGTTTGAAGAGAAATTATCGCTCAGCGCAGACCACGCCGAACCTTCTTGAGAGATACGTTCCGCCGTGATCATCTCATTGCCCAAGGCAAACCGACCACCACCGCCATGCGAAACCAC
>JAUZRS010000088.1 GCA_030950195.1 Gammaproteobacteria bacterium
TGGGAGGCGGTGTGATGAATAAATTGGGAGGGGGCAGTTTTAAAGCAGGCTTTTTAAGCGGTGGCTTTACCCAATTTGCATCGAGAATGAACGTGTTTGGAAAAGCCAGCTCCAGTGCAAGCTTTGGCAACCGGATTCGAAATGCGTTCTCTGCTGCGGCTGTAGGTGGTGTGTCTTCTGTTTTAGGTGGCGGTAAGTTTAAGAATGGCGCTATTACTGGGGCGTTTTCTAGGATGTTTAATGATGCTAAACATCGTGGACGAAATGGTGTAAGTGACGTGGCTAAACGTAATAAAAAATTACGAGAGATTTCTGAAAAGAAATTACTGGCTAGTGCTGAACTTGGAGCTTTGACGCTTGACGAAGCGAAAGCTTGGTATAAATATATGGAGGGCGAAACGCTAAGATTAGATGGAAATACAGTGTCAAAAATTTGTATGGGAACGAGTTGTATAGGCGGTTCTATAAATGACTATTCTGTTCATGGCCAAATGACGATAAATTCTGAAAATGGACATATTTATGATGGTTATTATGATTTTGAACAGCATGGAAGAGGATTTTTTGGTGATGGGTGGGGCGGTGCTAGAAATTTAGGTACAGTATTGGGCGCTGCATATAACGGGGGAGGGACTGCATATGAGATTGAATACTGGTACTAAAATAATACTTTGTGTTTTTTTAGTTTTATCTTTATATTTAGTTATCTCCATTGCTTACCATTTTTTATTTTTTGGTAAAATTAAAAATGATTATTTTTATGTTGATGGGGGTGATTATTATCAGTCTATTGAGATGGTTGGCAGCGATGATAAGGTGAGTGTTGTTGTTCCTGCAAAGGTTGTTTGTTACAAGTATGAAAACGGGTATCTTTTTATTGTCAGGAAGGGTATTGATGCTTATGAATATCCTGATTATGGCGATTTTGTTGATGAAGGTGTTTTGAAATATTACCTGATAAATGTTTTTTCAAAAGACATTTTTAGTACATTTAGTAGTAAAGAAATGAGTCTTAAATTAAATGCTCTTGGTTTAGAAATATCATGCATACATTGAGGTAACTCGGTAGAATAATAGGGGGCGTACCACGTTATTTCCACACCGACTCTTTGGGATCAGTAACCGCCATCAGCAACAACGTCGGACGAGTGCTGGAGCGCTACGATTACAGGGCTTTTGGTCAGCGTTATCGTGTAGCAACCCAAAGCCCCCTCAACCCCATCGGTGAACTCTTCACCCGCCGAGGTTACACCGGCCACGAAGAGATTGAAGAGATGGGTTTGATTCACATGAACGGTCGGGTTTATGATCCCAAACTCGCCCGTTTCCTCAGCGCCGATCCTCACGTACAACTGCCCGATTCGACGCAAGGCTTTAACCGCTACGCCTACGTGCAGAACAACCCGATAAAATACACCGACCCGAGTGGCTTTTTACTCAGTGGCTTGTGGAAGGCAGTGGGGAATATGTTCAGCGCGATGGGATCACAGCTGCTTGCAGGGCTGAACTCGATAACGCGATTTGTACAGACGTACGGCACAATATGGATGTATGGGAAGATAACTTTGAGGAAAAAGTGATGGAAAAAGGATCAATCAGCGATCAAGTCTTTGTTTTTTTGAGTGAATTCAGTGGGGTTAATCGTGAAAATATAGAGCTAAATTCGGATATAGTTAAAACTTTACATCTAGAAGGAGATGATGCTATTGAATTATTAAAATTTTTTGGTGATAGATTTAAAGTGAATATTTCGAAATTCGATGTTGAAAATTATTTTGTTCCTGAAATTTTTTTTAATCCATTTTATGCTGCATTGAAATATTTATTTAATAAACGCAGCCTTCCCTATAAGTCTTTGTTAGTAAAATATTTTGTTTGTGCTGCGATGACGGGGAGTTTTCATAACAAATGAAATGTACGAGTGCAGTGTTTGGAGCCATTAGGGTACTCAAACTGAGTTTTTTAAGTGACGAACTGTGAGTGGATGATTTCCCATTAAGGAAAAAATATAGTAAAAATTCTTGGAAATAATACAACCAACATCACTTCTTCGGTTTTATTTCCCCGACCCCATGACTCTGCATCGCCTCATGCCAAGCCGCATCTTCGCTGTGCAAGTAAATAGCGGTGGTCTCCAGTTTTGCATGACGAGCGTTTTTATTCAGATACCGCAGTTCAATGCCCGCATCGGCTTGATGGGTGATGGAGGTGTGGCGCAGCCAGTGAGTTGAGGCCAACCGTAATTTTTCCGCTTTGTGTGGAAACTCCGCTTGAATCTGTTCTGCGGTATCCAACATCACTTTTTTCACAATTCGATAGACCATATTCGCACCGATGCCTTTTTTACCCCCCAAGCTGAGGGCAATAGGCGTAGCGTCGCTGGGGGCTGGCAGGGGTGATTTTTGCAGATAGGTTCGATAGTTGGCCAAGGCGCTTAACATCTCATCGTTGACCGGAATTTGCGCGGTTTTATTGCCTTTGCCTGTGACACGCCACCACCAGTTGCCCCGCGACTCAATAAAACTGCCCATGTTGTGGTTAGAGACCTCACTGACCCGAGGGCCGAGCAGGTAGAGCAGGGTGAAGAGAAATTTCACTCGTTGATAATGTGCCTCTTGGCGTTTTGAATCACGGGGCAGGGAGTCAATCTGCTCCAACACCTTCTGCCAACTCTCTTGATCAAGAAACCGTTCGACGCTGTTTTTTGGCGTGGTTGGGTTGAACTGGGTGCGCCGTCGCATCAAGGCGAGCGGATTGGCGGTCAAGTAACCGGCGTGAACCAGATAGGTTAAGAGTGAATTGATGATCACCAAGGCTTGGCGAATGCTGACACCATGCAAAGCACCTTGAAATGGTCGCCAATCGGGACTGAAACGCGGTTTACGCGCACCAACCCAAAGTTGATGTGGCTGAGGATCGGCCAAAAAATGTTGATAAGCCAAAAAATCTTCCCGAATCAAGCTCGAAAGCGGCTTGCCACGTTCACGCAAGCCCCACAGCAACAAACGTTCAACTTCTCTACGGTAGTTTCTCAAGGTGTGCGGTGAGCCTTGATACTCCATCAACCAAGTCTGAATCGCTTGCAGATCGGTGCTGGCTTCGATCAAGGCCGCTCCTGGGCTGCGATTGCTGCCTTCTGAACCATCCAAGGCTTTTGGCAACTGTAAACTTTCCAGCGGTTGCAGTTGTAATAAATTACGCGCTGAATCTGCTTTCTGCTCATTTCGCATCAAAACCGCCCTCTTTTTGGCTTTTTTCAATGTTCATGATTATAGTCGTAATCATGAATTATTTCCAGATGTAATTATATTTATTACATATTACGTATGTAATATTTGTTACGATAACCGTGCATTCAAAATCACTGAGAGCCAAAAATGGATTCAAACTCAATCGACACTCGCACGCTGGTCAGACAGACCGCCGACCAACTGCTGGCCGAAGGCATCAAACCCACTGTGGCCAATGTGCGTGAGCGCACTCAACGCGGCAGCGCCGGTACCATCAACGAGGCGTTGAAAAGTTGGTGGCAAGAGCTGTCCGAAAAAATCCGCCAACCCTCATCGGATATTCCAGAAGCAATACAAATAGCTACCCAGAAAATCTGGCAATCCGCCACCCAGTTAGCTAAAGAACAGCTAGAAGAGTTTCGCCAACAAGCGCAGCAGCAGATTGACCACGCCATCGAAAAAATGCAGCAGGCTCAAACAGCACAAGAACAACTGCAAAAGGATCAGCAGCAATTATTAGAGACCAATGCCGCGTTGCAACAAGCCAATCAAGCACTGCAAAAACAACTGGAATCAGAAGAATCTCAACATCAACTGGCGATGAAAAACTGGGCACAAAGCAGAGAAAAAAACACAGAACTGCAAAACAGCCTGCAACACGCAAGGGAAGAATCAGCAGAGAAACAGAAAGAGCTGCAACAAAAACATCAAAAGGAGATTGCACAAAGGGAGACAGAGCAGAACGCCCTACTGGAAAAAAACCATCAATTGATACTTAAATCGGCGCTGCTTGAAGAAAAAAAACAGCAAAACCAACAAAAACTCGATGAAATGCAGCAGCGTTTTGAGCTGCAACTGAGCCAACAAAACAACCTACTGCAACACAGCCAAAAACTACAAGAGTCTCTCAGTCTCAGTGAAGCACGGTTAGATTCTGAACGACAACAGAGACAAGATTTGCACACTCAACAGCAAAAATCACAATCGACCTATGACGCACTTTTGCTGCAATTTGAGCAACAATCGACACAGTTAAACGCCAAAACAGCCGAGAACCGATTTCTCCAAAATCTGCTGGATCATGTTTCCTCACCTAAAAGTGGCGTAAGCTAAGTCGATGAAAAACGCCCTCGCCCTACTCGTTCTGTTACTCCTCAGCGCACCCAGCGTGGCCGATGACACCCTGCGTTTAGTGGGACTGTTTGACGACAAAGCCGCTGTGATTATCAACGGTCAACAGACCATCATCAATACGCACAACCTCAAACGAGGTTTACGCTTGATCAGCAGCACCCAAGATTCAGCGGAAATTGAGATCAACGGCACGATACAACCGTTTCAGTTGGGCAGCAGCAGTATCGTTGCCAGCTACCAAAAACCACAACGCCTAACGGTGCAGATTAATCAAAATGCACAAGGAATGTATCAGGCATCGGGTAAGGTCAATGGCCAGATCACAGAGTTTTTAGTGGATACGGGGGCTTCTGTGGTGGCAATGAATGAGTACGATGCCGAACATTTTGGTCTCTCTACCACGGGCATTAAGGTCAAAGCGCAAACCGCTGGCGGAACGGTGCAGGGTTATCAAACCATACTGAAAACGATCTCCATTGGCCAAATTCAGCTCAACAACATCAAAGCCGTGGTGCTGCCAGGCGCTCACCCAAACCGCCCTCTGCTTGGCATGTCGTTTTTACAGCATCTGAAAGTTAATCAGCAGCAGCGGCGTTTGTTGCTGGAGTCGATGTTTTAAGACTTTATCTCCGAAAGCGTTTCAAACGATCATAAATTGTTTTCAAGATTCCATAACCCTTAAAGGCCAACTGAATGTTTGCAATACGTTCGGCCAGATCAAAAGGGTACTCATGAGCTAAAACATTTCGAATTTCTCGCAGTTCATCCCACCTTGAAACATCCTCAACGATACCCCGTTTTTCTAGAATATTGAGCACATCAATCATGGGCATATTGAGAGTATCAATCTCTTTTAGCTCATACAGTAGTTTTCTAAACAGTTTTGCGCCAAGGGCATCTTGCAACTTGGCAAAGTTGAAGAGGAAGCTATTAACGATCCGAGTATTACGATAATCATTAAAAAATTCTGGGGTCATTTCCATCTGTTTAAGATCGTTATAATCCAGTTCCGCAGCAACAAAAAGAGCATCGCAGCGCTCAAAAATGCTTTCCAATTCATTCACAACAGAACACCCTCTCTGCGGGCATTGACCTCAATAAGGCGGTTTTGGTCATAATTCAACACAACATCAATCTTTTGCTGGCCAATCTCTCGTTTCAACATGACTAAAAATTTCACCTTCTTTTCCACCAAATTTTCATGTTCATCGGCCACAATATAGAGGTCAATATCCCCTCCTCTCTTACTGTCATCGGTACGACTGCCAAAGAGAAAAATCTTGCCACGACCAAAGACCTATTGAAGTTGGACTTAATCGCTTCAATTTGTTTTTGAGTTAGTCTCACTCTCCACCCTCATCGTTATCGAAAGCAAGAATCGTTGAACAGTGGCACATCATGGCAACAAACACCCCTCAGCCATCAACATGCTGGTTAACTCAATCAACGGCAGCCCCATCAAAGCACTGGGATCATCGCCACTCAATTTTTCAAACAAGGTAATCCCCAACGCTTCTGACTTAAAACTGCCCGCACAGTTATACGGTTTCTCCTTTAGCAGATAAGATTCAATCTGCTGATCACTCAAGCTGCGAAACGTCACC
>JAUZRS010000089.1 GCA_030950195.1 Gammaproteobacteria bacterium
ATAACCAGATTAACCTATAAAAAGTAGTGAACTTGAAGGAGTATTCACCATGCACATTCGAACCACCACAGACCCCATCACCTCACGCGAAGTTACCGACCCCGAACATCACCCTTGTCTCTACGACGGTGACGGCGTTAATGGCTTGGAAATCTATTTTGAGAACGAAAAAAACAAACAGATCTATCTGGCCATGGAGTTGGAAGATAAAAAAATCCTAGTCGGTAACGATACAGACGATTACATTGCTGAAGGTTAAAATCGCTGTTTTACACCCCTTTAGTCTCTTACAGGGAGGTGAGCCAAAAGGGTCTTGTGATCCCAAAAAGGGAGACTCACCATGTTACGCAGACTCTATTTTTTATTTCCTGATGAAAAACAAGCTCAACCCGTGGTCAAACAACTCGTTGAGCTGAACATCCCCAAACGACGCATTCACGCCATCGCTCACAACGTCGAACTCAACTCACTGCCACAAGCAACACAACGACAACAACACGACAGCGCCTTTCAGATTGAACAGGCCTTATGGGTCTCAAATCTCATTCTATTTGGCCTCGCTTTCGTGGTTTTCGTCACCGCTCTGGTCTCCAGCTCTTTTGTCGGCGCAGTGAGTTCTTTAGCTGTCATGACGCTAAGCTTTATTGCCGGTGAGCAATTCGTCGTTCATCTACCCAACGTGCATCTGACAGAGTTCAGCGATGCCCTCGCCCATGGCGAAATTCTGTTGATGGTTGATGTGCCAAAACAGAGGGTTGCTGAGATTGAAACGCTTGTGCATCAACATTACCCGATTGCTGTGGTTGGAGGGGTTAGTTGGTCGGCAGATGCCTTTGGCTTATGAATTAAAAAAGTAACAGGGCAATGCCTCACTGCATTTCCCTTTTTCATCACACCTATGAATGCTGTAGGCTAGGCTCTCTCCACTGACCGCAGCGAGACCGCTTATGCAACAGCTCACTCACCTTCTGATCGCCCTAACTCTGCTCGGCAGTGGCTTGCTCCACGCCTCAGAATCGACTGTTCCCACCCTCAAAGAGGTCAAACGGCAGGTGGACAACCTCTCCACCAGCGAGTTGAAACAACTGCTGGAAAAACAACCCGACACCTATCTGATCGATGTGCGTACCGCAGGTGAGGTACAAACTATCAACGAAATGATTGCGGCGAAAAACAACATCAATATTCCACGCGGCTGGTTAGAGCTGCGCATTGCCGCCGCCGTCCCCGATAAAAACAGCCCCATCGTGGTTTATTGCGGCACGGGTCAACGCAGCCCTTTTGCTGCTGACACCCTGAAAAAAATGGGTTATCAGAATGTGACAAACTACGACGACGGGTTTTTTGACTGGCAAGAAGCTGAACTGCCGGTGACCCTGCTCAACCCCGCACCTGACTCCTTGCTCTTTCGCCGCCCACAGAAAGTCATCGACGGTGTTTATTCCGCCATCGGAGCCACTGCACCCGGCGGTTACAACAACTCCGGCCACAACAACAACCTCTCCTTCATTATCAGCGACGATGGCGTACTGGTGGTCAACGCCGGAGACAACTACCTGCTGGCCAAATCCCTGCACGAAGAGATCAAAAAACTCACCGATCAGCCGGTAAAATACGTCGTACTGGAAAACGGCCAAGGCCATGCCATGCTCGGTTCTAACTACTGGCGAGAACAGGGCGTACCGATCATCGCCCATACCGACACCGTAACCGAAATCAAAACCTACGGAGAAGAGACCCTCGACCAGATGCGCAGTCGCAGCCGTGACAAAGCCTTTGGCACTGAATTGGTGATGCCCGATCAACATTTTGGCACCAAAAGGGTGATCCAACTGGGCAGTGAAACCATAGAACTGCTCAACCTCGGCCCCGCTCACAGCCCTGGCGATACGATGGTCTGGCTGCCCAAACGCAGCCTGATCATCACCGGAGACATGGCCTTTCATCAGCGTATGCTGCCGGTGTTTGAACACACCGATACCGGTGAATGGATCAAAACATGGGATAAATTTGCTGCCCTGAAGGCCAAATACGTCATTCCTGGCCACGGTATGCCCACCGACATGGACGAGGTAACAAAATACACCCGCGACTATTTACTCTACATGCGCAGCAAAATTACTGAGATCATCGACAACGACGGCACATTGCAAGACGCTTACGCCATTGATCAATCTGCCTACTCCCATCTGCCCACCTTTGATATACTCGCTAAACAGAATGCAGGGCGTATTTTTCGAGCAATGGAATTTGAGTAACTAATTCACTCAAACCCGCTCATTCAGGAGCAGCAGCATGATTAAACGATCTCGGCTTATCCTAATCCCACTGGCACTGTTCATCGTTTATCTGCTGCTGCCCTCAAACACCGTTCAACTCAGCGCCCCCAGCTCAGCGCCGCTGATTAAAGCCGTACCGAACAACTGGGCAGAACATCAAGCCTCCAATAAACAAGCCATCGCCACACACCTCGAACAACACCAAGAAGATTATTTTGCTTTTGCTCATTTCGCCGTCAGCCAAACCGATGGCATTCCCTATCTAATCCTCAAGCTGCTGCCCAAAGTCGCACCCGAATTTTGGGGCGAAGGGGATAACTTTCTCAGCGTCATCGGTCTCTACCAAGACCCGCGCATGGGCAACTACCCCATGCCCAGTGGCATCGGCATCAGCGGCCTTGGACGGGCAGAACCACTGAGCAACATCGACTACGCCTCGTTTACCTGTGGCGGTTGCCACATTGGTCGAGTCCGGTTGGAAAACGGCGATCTTCGCTATCTGGACGGCGGCATCAACAGCGAATTTAATGTGATTTTATACCGCCTCAAAATCGTGCAAACACTGAATAAACTCTACGCTGGTGAAAAAGATAAAGAAAAACAGCAGCAGCGCGTCATCAGCGCACTGCTAACCACCCTTGCCGACAGCGCGCAAAACAACCCACACTATTTTTATAACGACTATCAACACAACGACACACACTTCGATGCCGCCTATGAAAAAGCCCAAATCGAGCTGTTCCGCGACAACGCCAAACAGCACATCACGGCCTTTATACAACAGCAAGAAAACGCCTACGACGGCTGGAAACTGATCGTTGCACGCAATTACAGCG
>JAUZRS010000009.1 GCA_030950195.1 Gammaproteobacteria bacterium
AACACCAAAGAGTTGCTCAATAAAATCAGCAACAATACCAATGTCACCGCAAACCAAGCGTTCAAAATCTCTTTAATCAAATAACGATCAATAATAGTCAGCAACAGCATCTCTTCCGTTGTTTAAATTTCCATCTAAAAAAAGGCATTCACGCTTAAAATCTGCTGCATCATAGCGGTTTTTTGCCTAGAATGGGGCACTTTGCAGTATAGGCAAGGTCACTCTCCTGTGACGCTCTAGTAGCCGTCAGTTGATAAATCACAACGACAAATAAAGCAGAGCAGACTACGCTTACGCAACAACACGTGGAACAGATCCAAATAACATAGGAAACAATATGGAAATCAGCGTCAAAAGTGGCAACCCAGAAAAACAACGTACCGCCTGCATCGTACTGGGCATCTACCAAACCCGAAAGTTAACCCACTCCGCCGAAGAAGTTGATAAAGCCAGCGATGGCTATCTCAGCAGCCTGATTCGCCGAGGCGACATGGAAGGTGAATTGGGGCAACATCTGATGCTGCACAACGTACCCAACACCCTCTGTGATCGGGTCTTATTGGTTGGCTGCGGCAAAGAACGCAAACTCAACGAAAGCGTTTATAAAACCATCCAAGCCGATTGCGCCAAACGCCTCAATCAGAGTGGCGCTTCCGAAGCGGTCTCTTTTTTAACTGAGCTGCACGTCAAAACCCGCGAGACCCACTGGAAAGTACGCACCGCCGCCGAAGAGAGCCAAAAAGCCCTCTACCGTTTTGATCAACTGAAAAGCAGCAAAAATCTACCCCGCCGCCCACTGAAAAAAATCACCTTCAGTGTGCCGTCCCGCCGCAACCTCAGCGACGGTGAAGAGGCGGTACGCGAAGCGATGGCCATCGCCTCTGGGGTGCATTTTGCACGTGATCTGAGCAACATGCCCGCCAACGTCTGCACCCCCACCTACTTGGCCAAACAAGGTCAACAACTCAGTCAGCAATACCCTGGAATCAAAACCAAAATTTTAGAAGAGAGCGACATGGAGCAGCTCGGCATGGGCGCGTTTCTCTCCGTCAGCCGTGGCAGCTCAGAACCGGCCAAATTGATCGTAATGGAGTACCTCAACGGCGATCCTGACGACAAACCCGTCGTACTGGTGGGCAAAGGCGTCACCTTTGACAGCGGCGGCATCTCCCTCAAAGCGGGTGCGGGCATGGATGAGATGAAATTCGATATGTGCGGAGCCGCCAGCGTCTTCGGCACCCTGCGCAGCATTGCCGAACTGCAACTGCCGATCAATTTGGTCTGCGTGGTCGGTGCAACAGAAAACATGCCCGGCCCCGATGCCACCCGTCCTGGCGACATCGTGACCACCATGTCAGGTCAAACCGTGGAAATTCTCAACACCGATGCCGAAGGCCGTTTGGTGCTCTGTGATGCCCTCACTTATGTGGAAAAATACGATCCCGATGTGGTGATTGACATCGCCACCCTCACCGGAGCCTGCATCGTCGCTCTGGGTCACGAACCTTCCGGCTTATTCAGCAATCACAGCCCACTGGCCAACGACCTGCAAAACGCCGGACGCACCAGCGGTGATCGCTGCTGGGAGCTGCCCTTATGGGACGAATATCAAGAACAATTGCAAAGCAACTTTGCCGACATGGCCAACATCGGTGGCCGCAGCGCAGGCAGCATCACCGCTGCCTGTTTTCTGTCGCGCTTCAGTAAAAAGTTCCACTGGGCACATCTCGACATCGCCGGCACCGCCTGGCACAGCGGCAAAAACAAAGGGGCAACCGGTCGCCCTGTGGGTCTGTTAAGTCAATACTTGCTTGACTACCAACAAGATAAAAAGGCATAAAACATGACCCACGTTGATTTTTATCTGCTCAGCGACGAAAGCCGCAGCGAACGGCTGCGTTTTGTCTGTCGTTTAGTAGAAAAAATCCACAACGTGGGGCAAGGCATCTACATTCATTGCTCATCGGAAGCGGAACAAAACAGCCTTGATGATCAGCTCTGGACCTTTAAGGCCAATGCCTTTGTTGCTCATCAAATCGTCACAACCAACGCCTATAAAAACACTGATACTTCGATTTGGTTGGGCATGAATTTTGAACCTGATGGCAAAGAACCGATCCTGATCAACCTCGGCATTGAAATTCCGCCCTTTTTCAGCCGTTTTGAGCGCGTCTTAGAAGTGATCAATCAGGAACAAGAATTGCGTCAGCAAGGACGTGAGAAATATCGCTTTTATCAACAACGTGGTTATCTGTTACGCCACCATCAACTCTAAAAAGGGCTAAATACCGTGAAAAACAGAAAAACACAACAGAGAATACCGATCCTACAAGACATCGTTGATAAGAATCTTGCCCGTTCAGCAAAGATCAGAAGCCAACATCAAGAGCCAAAAATTGATGAACGCCCCAACAGCGCCGCCATTGAGATGATCGTTAACCGAGTGTTATTAAAGTATCTACCCAAAATTCGCCAAGAACTGATTGCCGAACTGAATCAGCTCAACATCAAAGAAAAACCATCGGAGTGACGATACAGAAAATAACCCTCAACACAGTGAAATTCTCTTATGTCTCCTACACGCCTTATCCTAATCAGCCTACTCACCAGCCTGATGAGCACCACCAGCAACGCTGAACCCCCAGCCGCCGAAAACAGACCCGACCCCATCTACGTCAGTATGCACCCGCACTTTATCGTCAACTTAGCCGACGATCCACGCCACTTCATGCAAATGAAGGCCAAAGCGCAAGTCCAAGACAAAGCCACTCGCGAAGATCTGCGTCTGCACATGCCCGCCGTACATCACAACTTAATCTTGCTGCTCAGCCAACTGACCCAAGCGGATCTGGCCAGTGTAAAGAAAAAAGAACTGATGCGTAAAAACGTCACCGACTCGATTCGCAAAACCTTGGAGCAATACGCCGAACACCACGCAGTGGAAAACTTCTTTATCACCAGTTTGATTGTCCAATAAGCGTTCCTTTTCCTCTACCAAACTCCAATGACCTAAATCGGACTTGGGGTCATGCTCGCATTCAGGCAAAATAAGCTCCTTTTTATCACCCCACGCCTGTTGAGAGATCATGGACAAAACTTATAACCCGCACGCCCTTGAACAACGTTGGTACCAAAATTGGGAAAACAACGGTCACTTCAGCCCCAAAATAGAGGGTGATGAAAGCTATTGCATCATGATCCCACCGCCCAACGTCACCGGCAGTCTGCACATGGGGCACGGGTTTAACAACACCATCATGGACACCTTGATCCGTTTTCAACGCATGTCAGGCAAAAACACCCTTTGGCAAGCGGGCAGCGACCATGCGGGCATCGCCACCCAAATGGTGGTGGAGCGACAACTGGAAGCGGAGGGCAAAACCCGCCACGATCTGGGACGCGAAGCCTTCATCGAACGCATCTGGAAATGGCGCGAAGAGTCTGGCAGCAACATCACCCGCCAGCAGCGCCGCCTCGGCTCTTCGCTCGATTGGCAAAACGAACGTTTCACTATGGACGACGGTCTCTCCGAAGCAGTGCGTGAGGTCTTTGTGCGCCTGCACGAAGAGGGCTTGATCTACCGTGGTAAACGGCTGGTGAACTGGGACACCCAACTGCACACCGCCGTCTCCGATCTGGAAGTGATCTCCACAGAAGAGAACGGCCACATGTGGCACATGCGCTACCCGCTGAGCAACGGCCAAGGCCACCTCACCGTCGCCACCACCCGCCCTGAAACTTTGCTTGGCGATTGCGCCGTAGCGGTCAATCCCAAGGACGAACGCTACCAACATCTGATCGGTGAGCTGCTGGAGCTGCCGCTCACTGGGCGTAAAATCCCCATCATCGCCGATGAAGAGCACGTCGATCCCGAATTTGGCACCGGCTGTGTCAAGATTACTCCTGCCCACGACTTCAACGATTACGCCGTCTGGCAACGTCACCGCGACGAACTGCCCATCAGCGAACAGCCCCACGGTGGTCTGATCAACATCTTTACCATCGACGCCGCCATTCGCGCCAACGACCCCGAAGCCAACGAAGGCCAACTGCTGCCCGAGGCCTACATCGGTCTGGATCGTTACGTCGCTCGCAAACAGATGGTGGCCGATCTGGAAGCCGCTGGCCTACTGGAAAAAATCGACGATCACAAATTGATGGTGCCACGAGGGGATCGCTCCAACAGCATCATCGAACCCTTCCTCACCGATCAGTGGTACGTCAAAGTGGCTCCGCTGGCCGGGCCGGCCATCGACGCGGTCAAAAGCGGCGAAATCAAATTTGTACCCGACAACTGGAAAAACACCTATTTTGAGTGGATGAACAACATTCAAGATTGGTGCATCAGCCGTCAAATCTGGTGGGGGCACCGCATCCCCGCTTGGTACGATGACGACGACAACGTCTATGTGGGACGCAACGAAGCGGAGGTGCGCAGCAAACACAACCTGTCTTCCGACTACCCCTTACGCCAAGACGAAGACGTTCTGGACACCTGGTTCAGCTCTGCTTTATGGCCTTTTTCCACCCTTGGCTGGCCCAACGACACCGAACGCTTGCAGGAATTTTACCCCACCAACGTTTTGGTCACCGGCTTTGACATCATCTTCTTCTGGGTGGCGAGGATGATCATGATGGGGAAAAAATTCATGGGCGGCGCGGTGCCCTTCAAAGAGGTCTACGTACACGGTCTGGTGCGTGACAGCCACGGCGATAAAATGTCCAAATCCAAGGGTAACGTACTCGACCCCATCGACCTGATCGACGGCATTGACCTAGAGAGCTTGGTACAAAAACGCACCCAAGGCATGATGCAGCCCAAGCTGGCGAAAAAGATCGAAAAACAGACCCGCAAAGAGTTTCCCGACGGCATCGCCAGCTTTGGCACCGATGCGCTGCGTTTCACCTTCGCCGCCCTCGCCTCTACTGGGCGCGACATCAAATTCGACATGGGGCGTATCGAAGGCTATCGCAATTTTTGCAACAAACTTTGGAACGCCTCCCGTTACGTGCTGATGAACAGCGAAGGCCACGACTGCGGCCAAAATGGCGGCGAGATCGAACTCTCCAGCGCCGACCGTTGGATTCTCTCCCAGCTGCAACAGACCAGCAGCACCGTGGGCAACGCCCTCGAAGGCTACCGTTTTGACCACGCCGCCCAAGCGATCTACGACTTCACTTGGCATCACTACTGTGACTGGTATTTGGAGCTGACCAAAACCGTACTCACCAGCGAAACGGCCTCCGCCGCTGCCAAACGCGGCACGCGCCAAACGCTGCTGCGGGTGTTGGAGAGTCTGCTGCGTTTGAGTCACCCCATCATGCCTTTTATCACCGAAGAGATCTGGCAAACCGTGGCACCACTGGCCGGTGTTGAAGGCGACACCATTATGTTGCAAGCCTTCCCCAAATCCGATGAGAAACTGATTGACCTTGATGCCAGTAAAGAGATGGAGTGGGTGATGGCCTTTATTCTCGGTGTGCGCCGCATCAAAGGCGAGATGAACATTGCACCGAGCAAAACCATCCCCGTGCTGCTCGCCAACGCCTCCAAGCAAGATCAGAGCTGGGCAGACAAAGCCCGCCCCTATCTGGACTTTCTGGCCAAAACCGAGTCACTCACCGTTCTTTCTGCCGACGACGAGGAGCCTGAATCCGCCATTGCCCTGATTGGTGAAATGAAAATCTTGATCCCCTTAGCCGGTCTGATCGACAAAGAAGCGGAATTACAGCGGCTGCAAAAAGAGATCGGCAAACTGGAAAAAGAAGCAGCGCGCATCGGTGGCAAACTCAACAACGAAAAATTTGTCGCCAAAGCACCCGCCGCCGTAGTAGAAAAAGAGCGCGCCAAATTGGCTGAAGTCAATTCCGCACGGACTAACCTACAACAGCAAGCAGACAAAATCAGCGTCCTATAAAAAGAGGAAATAAGATGAGCGATCTCCCCAGTCGTGAGCAACAGGTGCTCGCCGTACACGCGGAATTTATTATCAAAGTGGTGCAGTGCAGTCAAGATTTCAGCCGTCACAGCGAACTGGATGAGCTGCTTACCTTTGCCCAGAAAAACGGCTGGGGTGATCTGGTGGCGGTGCTGCGCAACGTCATCGCCGGTCAGAGAGACCCTAGCCTACTACAAGGGTTAGATGAAGAGGATGCCATTATTGCCACGGCCATTCTGCGCGGTCTGCAAGACCCCAATACGCTGCCCACACTGCAAGCCCCAGCCGATGCAGGGGTGGCCGCCCCCGGTCTGGCAGCCATGATTCATGCTGCCGCCAGAGGTGACCATCAAGCAGTAGAGGTGCTTGGCAACATGGCCACTCAGATGCAACAAGCAGGAGGAGATATGAAAAACATGGGAGGGTTGTTACGCCGTTTAATCAACGGCGAACGGGATTACGATCAGCTGGGCAAAAAACTGGGCGTACAGGCAGAAAAACTGCTGACCTCTTTATTAACTGAGTTGGGCAAACTGGAAGCGCATTAAGCATCCACAGCTTTTTAAAACAAGTGCAGCTCCACCCGCCGATTGGCTTTACGCCCCTCTGCCGTTGAGTTATCTGCAATGGGATCACTTTCTCCATAACCGGTCGCTGTTAAACGATCCCCATCAACACCCAACGAGATCAAGTAATCTCGCACCGACTCCGCTCGCTGTTGAGCCAGTTGTTGATTTAACTCTTCTGAACCACTGCTATCGGTGTAACCCGCAAGCTCTGCATGCAGGTCGGGGGAATCAATCAGACGATCAGCCACCTTTTCCCAAGCCTGTTTTGCTGACTCTGACAACAATTGAAAACCGTAGGCTTCAAAAGAAGTTTCCACCTTATCCAAAGAGAGGTCTTGAGAATTATTTTTACACGACTCAGGTAAATCGTCGTCAACAGAAACCTGTTTTAGCGCTTGAACCAGATGCGCTTCAACACGACGATTTTGGCTACGCCCTTCATCCAAATCGTTGCTCGCAATAGGAGCAGACTCACCATAGGCTTTGATGCGTAACTGATCGGCGTGAACCCCATGTGCCATTAAAAACCGCTGCACAGACTGGGAACGTTTTAATGAAAGACGCTGATTAAACTCATCCGTCCCTTTGCTGTCCGTATGGCCAGACAATTCAACCACCACATTCGGAAATTGTTGAATCTGAGCCGCAATTTTACTCCATATTTTTTCACCCACTTCAGACAGCTCAGCAGAAGCAAATTCAAACGGTACCGCACTGCGACTCAAATCAATTTCAATCAGCGCACAACCATCACCATCTACCGATTTACCCAGTGCGGTATTAGGGCAACAATCTTGCTTGTCCAAAATGCCGTCACCGTCGCCGTCAGGCAGACTTTCACGACTCTGAACAGCCGTTGTTTTTCTGATTTGACAACCATCATCATCGACCGCCAACCCTATTGGCGTATCGGCACACAGATCAACTGAATTATAAACACCATCATCATCACTGTCTGTAGGAGGAATTATTTTAACCTGAGGTTTAGGCTCTGGTTGAGGCTTGATCTCAGGCTGGGGTTTAGATGGATTAAACAGCTGATAACGCAAACCAGCCGAAGCCACAAACGCATCTTTGCCGTAACTGGTCATGTCCACCAGCAAGCGCCAATCATTACTGAATTTCCATTCCGCTCCCAACCCAACGTGAGCATTCAGCTGTAAATTTTGATCAAATTTAATCCGTGGATCCGTAACGGAATGTTGTGTTGTATGCACGCCTCCTTTCAAATAAGGCGAAATGACATTTCTGGCCGAAAAAGGCAACCAAGAAAGGCTGCCACCATAATATTGATAACCCAGATCCCCTAACACTCCGGGTCCACCCGTAACCTCAGCAGCTCCCGCATCCAGATAAAAACCACTGAATAAAAATTTCTCTCTCCATAAGTAATCAAGCGACAGAGAAAATCCCGCCGATTGTTTATTACTGACCGTCAAACCACTGCCATTCTCCTGCGGAGAGAGAATGCTGGCTCCGACCAAACCACTCACAGACCATGGTGAAGTTGCTTCATCAGCGACCAATGTTTTTTGCCCTGCTGACAACGCCAACA
>JAUZRS010000090.1 GCA_030950195.1 Gammaproteobacteria bacterium
CGCAGCACCACCTCGGTACTGCAATCACCTACCGGCCCCACCATCACCACGGTGACATCGGCGTTGCCCGCAATCAAGCGGCGCACTTCAACTTCAGCACTTTTCCAATGAAGCTGAGTGGCTAAATCAGCTGCCTGCACCATCTCCTGCACACTGTTAAGCACATCTTGTTTACTGGCACAAAAAAGAAAAGCGGGCCAATAACGGGTACTCAAACGTCGGTTAAGCAAATATTGTTTAATACGTCCCGAGAGACTCTTTTTTAGCGGCTCTGCTAAAGCAGCGTGTTCGCGTAAGACCAAATCTGGCAGGGGCAATAAACCCTCATTATAATCAAATTTACCCACATATTCTTGTATCTGCATACCAAAAGAGCGCAACATTTCACGAGTCTCCAACCAAGGAACCCCCTGATAACCGGTGATTTTACGCCCCAAAACCTGCTTGGCCATATTGAAGTAATTTTGACAATTATCGTCCGCAATCAACATAACCCCATCCAAGGCTAACAAGCTCCCCATCGAAGCCAGCAATTGGCGATAATGCGTCAAGTAGTCTGCACCATAATGACGCGACAGCAGATGCCCAACCCGCAAACTGACACATAAATTAATTGTCCCAGCAGCAATGGGCAAGGGCTTTGACAGATCTGCCTGTACGACAGCAATATTGTCAACCCCAGCCTTCATCAAAGAGTCCATCAGCAAAGCAGCAGCCACGGCATCACTCTGTACCGAAATCACATATTGAAAATGCGCCGCCAAACCTCGACTCAAATTGCCACAACTATCATCAATGACCAACACCGTGCCCTCTCTGGGCATGGAAGGTAACAGTGGAATCCAGAAACATTGATCCACAGTCAAGGTTCTTAACAACTTCACAAAAGGGCGTAGCGCCATCGGCTCTTTAATGGCAAATCGAGGGCCTGAACCCCGTCGTAAATTGGCATCCAAACCAGTACGCCGCAGCAAATCCCAACAAAATTGGCTTTCCCCTAAAGGCATAATCTCTCTTTTTCCTTAGATTAAAGCCCTAAAGCTTAGTAAGTGTGTATTTCGTAATAAACAAAGAAGGCAATGCCAAGGTCGCAGCAAACAATTCACGACTGGTCTCCAACTCAACGTGAATTCGCCGCAAGGCATAAGGCTCCAGCTCATCCAAGACATTAACCCCACTGCGATAACTGGTACCTAAACGATAACCGGAACGTTCCACCATGTCCAAAACCCGTTGATCATAAGTACACGCCCCTCCCACAGGATAAGCAATCACATCACATGCTTGTCCTGTTTTTTCAACAATCACCTCTCTGGAATCAGCAATCTCATGCCAAAGCTCCTTATCATCCAGTTGAGATAATATCGGATGACTGGCAGAATGAGAGCCGAACTCCACCCCCCACTCTGACATCTCCTTCACCTGTTGCCAGGTCATGGGATAACTCTCCTCAAAACCCTTATCAGGTTTATTGGCTCCCACTTGCTGCTCCAAATCAACAATCGTCTGCAGACGCACCTCATTAGAAACTTGTTTCAAAGCCCCTAATAAAATATCCACCACAGATATCCTTGAATTAAAGCTTTCCTCAATACAGAGATCAATAGGGATAGCTGGCAAATGAAGAACTCCAGGTGCTGCCTTTTTCAGTAAATAAACCACCCAATCAAACCAAAATGTCTCCGTTTTCCCAATGTAATCTGATGAGATAAAAATAGTCGCAGGCACATCCAACTGTTTTAGAATAGGAAAAACAACACTGTAATTATCCTCAAACCCATCATCAAAGGTAACAATTAAGGGGTTTGGCGGCAGTGATTTTTTACCGTCTAAAGAGGCAATCAAATCGCTAAAACGTATTGGGTTATAATGTTTTTTAACAAAAGCCATCTGCCAATGAAAATCAGCACTGCTGGCACTTACCAATTCGGTATCAAATTCATATTCAGTTAGGTTTTCTATATCCTTGACCCGATGATACGCAAGGATTAAAACATCCTGCAACATTTTCTGTCTGGCGAACTTGATCACCGGCAACAGTTTAGAAAAATGAAGACACTTTGCTAACAGCCCTTTTTTATGCACCTACTACACTCCCAAAACTATGCTGGAGCAGTTTGAGATCCCAATAAAAAAACTCATAATTTTCATATCCTCCCTGTCGTGAACTACCATCTTATTCTCATATAAACTGAGAATAATACACTAAAACTTCCCATTTATTTCATGCATTCACTGTCACTCGTCTTCATCAGCGGCAGTCATAAACCAATCTAAATGCTCCATGTACATCATATTTTTGCAGTGCGACCAGACGTGATACAGAGACCGCACCGATCTAGATATAAAATCATACTCTGCCAATAAGGTCACCACCGATTCAAGCCCATAAAACTCCATTGATATCGAAACATAACCCTGTCGACGTGCCGTAAAAATAAAACTTTTTAACAACCAAAAAAGCGTACCTTCAAAGTCAATAGCTAACAGGTCAATTATGTGAACCACCCGTTGCCATAAACGATCAAAACGAGCATCGAAGGTATACAACCACCGTCCGTTAACAAAAAACCAGTGGCGGCTGCAATGGGGTTATCCTGATAAAATCAACGATATTTAGCAAGATGATTTTGGCCTATGGCCAAACCATCCGACCACAGCTCTAAGATCGCCTGACGATCGGTCAAGGTATCACTGCCAGTAACAGAATAAGGCACAAATAACACCTTAACGGCCGTACGTCACCGCCACAGAAAAACGGGTGTCCTGATAATCTTGGCCAAACTCATTACTGTCTCGTTCACTCTGACTGATGTTGCTGGTAAGAGCCAAAAACCTGCCCCATTGATATTGCAACGAAAGCCCCACACTTTGATTGGTATCTTCCCGCACGGTCTGGCTAACCGGACTTAAAACAGTGGGGTACATTGAGAGGGAATAACTGCCATTAAACGCCACATCCAAACGTCGATTAATACTGTGGCTCCAACTGGCATCAAAACCAAACACCTCTGAATCGCGCCCAGAAATTTTATTAACGGTTGTCACCACTTGCGCTACATCAGCAGGATCGTTTAAATAATCTTGTTGCTCAGCATAAGCAGAAAAATTAACACTGTCTGTCTGCCAGCCTTGAGAGAAAGAAAAATTCAAACGGCGAGACTCAAAAACACCACTGCTTGCTACCTGAACAACAGGGTTTGCAACAACGGCTCCCTGCTGCGCCACGGCCACTCGCCGCCGCCCAGAATCGGTTAACTCTTGAGCCGCAGAGAGTGAAAACTGGCTGCTAGCAGACATTTGATACGCCCACGCCAGACGCCCCAAAGCGTTACTCGTTGTGCCACGGCGATCGCTCTCCCCTCGACTTTCGCCCAGATCAAGAGAAAACGTCGAACGCGCCCGCTGAGTCTGAAAACCGATAAAGGCATCTAAGGCTTTACTGTCACCTCTATTTGACAAAAGGTCTTTGTATTTGACTTCAGTACTGCTAATGGTTGCCGAAATTGAACTCAACAATGAAATTCGATGACCCCACTCCAACGAAGCATTTGCCCGTTGCGCAGCATTATTAGTGACCTCTTCGTAGTCATCGGAAAATCGAGCATTCAAAACTAAATTATCGGTTTTACCAAAACGCAAGGTAATCGAAGGCCCCGTTACAAAGGTATTGGTAAATTGACGATTATCCGGTGTATTAGCATTTAAAACTCTAATTTGCGACTCACCCAGATAATTCTCAAAAGTCCATTCAAAACGACGCGGTGAAATCAACCAATTAGAGGTAGCATCCAACATCAACACCGCATCGGGTTTATAACTGCCATTGGCGTAATGGCGCAACTCCATTGCGCTGGTGACATCATAACGAAAACGTCCACTGGCCTCTTTAAGACCCAGCTCACCACGAAACACGCTAAGATAATCTGCCACACCCTGCACATTGGTGGTGGTCGCACCGCTCTTTTTTGCATTCGAGCTGTATTCGCCCTGATAAGACAATTGATAGTTTGCCTGCAAGGCATACACATTGGAAACAACAGAAAACCCAACTACAAAAAGCAATACCGTATTTCGAACAAACATCATCATCCTTTCCATTAAAGGTTATAAAGAAAACGTTTATGGTATGTTGTTGAGAACAAGACCAACCACCTTCTCTTCACCCATCACATCAATCGCATCCGTAATTTGCGCCTCTTCAACACCGCCGTAAGGCACCACCAGCAAAACATAATCACTCAATTCAGCCAAAATTTGTGCGTCCGTATCGTCCACTGAAGGCGCATCAATAAAAATAAAGCGATCCGAATAACGCCGCCGAACCAGCTCAATAAACTCCCGCATCCGATCCGTAGTAAAAAATTCCTTGAAAACCTCACGGTTACGCCCCGCTGGACAAAGCCGCAGACGCTCAATGCCGGAATCACAAATAATCTCTTCCAGATCCACCACCGCATCGGCCAAGTAGTCTCTCAAACCCACATCCGAGTCCACTTCCAAAACATCATGCTGGCATGGGCTACGCAGATTACACTCAATCAACAGAGCTGTTTTACTCTCATCGAAGGCAAACGCAGAAGCCAAATTAAGCGAGAAAAAACTGGCTCCGCCCTTTGGCACCACCGAACTCACCATCACGATAAAGTTATCGCCTTGGCTGATTTTCAGCAGTTTGGTACGCAGTTCTCGAAAGGTATTAAAGGCCTCGCGAGACTTCATATCTGGATGGATTATTTTCTTTGCATCCAATTCATCAGCGGTTAAACAGCGCTTATATTCCATCTTGGCGATATCGCCACTGCTGCTGGTACTGCGGAGCTGCAAACTCGTACCCGCAGTGGAAGCTGCACCTGAATTTGCTACCGACTCATCGTGCGAGGAAAGGGTCGGCACCACCCGTTGTGGTTCTGGATCAGCCCCAAGATCATCGTCCAACTCAAAATCCAATGAGTCCTCCAACATATCATCCTCTACCACCTTTTCTGGTGTTTCTTCAATTTTACTCATTTTTTTTCAACCTAAACGGTAAACTCACTGATGTGTTCTAAATCACGTAGTTTTGATTTTGAGGCTAAATCACCTGCATAAACTTCAAACTACCGGCCACCACATACGCCATCAAAACCAACATGACCACAAAGGCAATCAACCAACTGCCTCGTCGATGCGCACGCTGCTCTTGCGGTGAGATCATATGCCCAATGCTGGTTACCATCACCCCTTCTTGAGCAACGAAAGAGACCCCCGATTCAAGGCGAATACGGCTATCAAGAAAAGCCAATAAAACATAAATAAGGGCAATGGGCAGCAGCAAACCAATCAGTGGCCCCAGCATCAAAATATGCAAAAATCGCAAACCGGTCGGCACCAATGGCAACGCGGCTGGCTCTTGCACACTAAATTTCAAACCTTGCTTTTCAATATCCAGATGCATCGAGATGCGCGCCATTTCACGACGTTGCAAAAGATCCTTATACAGCTCTTTATTTACTTCGTAATCACGCACCAGCTCATCAATTTTAGACTCCACCAAACGCACTCGACCGGCTCGATCTCGTTCTCGAACCAATGATTTTCGCGCCTGTTCCTTGCGTCCATTCAAGGTCGCTATCAAGGTTTTAGTTTCAGAAAGCTGTCCGCGCATCTGCTGTGACAGGTTGGCAGGTGTGGCTCCACCCTCACCCATAAAACCCATATCATTGTTTGCCGCACTGCCCGCATTGGGGTCTCTCTGCCCCACCTCGCCCTCTATGGAGCCTTCTAGATCAGAGATCTGTTTTTTAATCCTAACAATATCAGGGTAAGAATCATGATAGCTCAGGCGTAATGTGTCTAACTGCCCTTGCAGCTCACTGATGCGCCCCCGATATTGATTTTCTTTCAAAAAGCTAGCGGTGACTTTCACCTCACCAGACAACTGCTTTTCCAGCGATTTTTTTCGAATCCTTGCCTCTTTAACCTCTTGATCCATCTTCTCTAAAGAAAGCTTCAAGTTTTCGATACGAGAACCAATTGAGTCTCCAGTACCGGGCAGCGCATCTTCATTTTTTGCCTTAAAAGCACTCATTTTACGCTCGGCCTCTTTCAGCTTGGCTTCGTACGCTTTGACCTGTTTATCGATAAAATCATAGGCCTCTTGACTCTCTTCACGTTTGCTCTGGCCACTTTCGGCCACATACAAAGAAGCCAGCTTTTGCGTCACTTTAAAAGATCGCACCGGATCACTGTCAACGTATTTAATCTTAATTAAATTCGCCGACTCCTTGGTAATAATGGTGCGGTCTTTAATGCTCTCTAACAATCTCTCTCGGTCAATCTGTGACAAATCCTCATCCAGCCAACCGCCGTATTCCAACAATTGATCGCGCAAACGCCGACTGAAGACCACCTCAATCACCGCCTCTTCACTGACATCCATCTCGGTAGGCACAGCGGCACCATCCATCAACGGCGCAATAATATTACTGTTATTCGCTACAATGGTAGTGGTTGCCGTATACTTTTTTGGCAACACAAAACCTGCCCCCAGAACCAATAGACTGACGATGACAAAAATTACCGTCACCATTGTTCGTCTTACCGCTGTTTCCTTAAAAACAAGCTTAATCAACTGATCCATAGGGATTGGTTGAGCCATAATTCACACCGCCATTTTTATCGTAAAGTGTTATTCAAAACCTAAAAAAGCTTTTCAGGAACAGTAATTACATCACCAGGACGCAAGGTATAATTGGTTTCCAGCTTTCCTTCGCTCAAAATATCCTTAAGATTTACCTCTATGGTTCGGGTTTTATCGTCAAATTTGCGATACAGTTTAGTGCCGTTCGGTGAAGAAAACTCACTCACCCCACCCGCTTCTAACACCACATCCAAAACAGTCATACCCGGTCGGTACGGCAAGGAAGTCACCGATCCTACTGCGCCCAATACACGCACCTGAGACAAAAACTCATGGCTGCGTAACTGAGTTAAAATAATGGCCACTTTAGGATCACGGACAAATTTTGCCAAACGATCACGAACCAGATCGGAGAGCTGTTTCGGAGTAAAACCTTCCGCCTTCAACTCCCCCACCAAAGGCAAAGAGATCATGCCATCGGGACGCACGGGAACGCTGACCGACAGTTCCGGCTGACGCCAAACATTGACATCAATCTCATCATCAACACCAATGTAATACTCTTTCACAAGATAATAAGGCGAGAGTTCTTCTTCAACGGCTTGAACCAGCCCACCGCCCCCCATGAGCAGTAAAAAACCACTCAGCCAGACTGCCACACTCAAACGAATTTTGATTCTCACACCCCACCTCTCACCCATTAGTACGTCATCTGCCGCAACGCTTGAAACCATCCTCATACCTTTAGCTCTCATTTTCCACTACTTTAAAACCGTAAACCCGTGATTCAACCATGATTTTCAGGAAATTTTATCAAAAAACCAGCAAATACAACCTAAATATCCTATAACCTCCCGAGGCAACATCTTGATGTTGCCTTCGTTCCTAAACATCCTGTTCCAAGCCCCGTCCCACTACCTTGCATAACGGCAGATTTTTACAGCCATGCAGTACTGGATTCCAACAATCCACCACAACACCCTGACGATACTAAATCAAAGACAAAGTCCGAACAAGCTGCCCACTCTGCAAAACCCTATCAAACGTAGCGCCAAACACTTCCAGCAAATATTTATTCTAGCCTGCGTGTATGTTGCTCAGCCTAACTGGTAAGATACGACTTTGCTGTCTATTTTTCTAGGAACTACATATGTCCGACCGACGATTGCAGGTGTTTCAAACCGTAGCGCGCCTGCTGAGTTTTACCAAAGCAGCAGAAAGCCTCAGCATGACTCAACCGGCGGTTACCTTTCAGATTCGCCAACTGGAAGAGGATTTCAATACCCGCCTATTTGATCGCGGCCACAATAAGATTGGTCTAACGGAAACCGGCAAACGGGTCTACGAATACTCCGAACGTATTTTTGTGCTTTACAGCGAAATGCAAGAGGTGGTCAAAGAGATGACCGGTGACGTCACCGGCGCATTGGTATTGGGTGCCAGCACCACCATTGCCGAATACATGCTTCCAGCCTTACTGGGAAGCTTCAAACAAAAATACCCTGAAATCAACATCCGCCTCAAAGTCGGCAATACCGAAAACGTGGTCTCGATGATGGAAGAAAACTTGATTGACCTTGGCATTGTTGAAGGATCCATCAACAACAAATTACTTCTATCAGAAACCTGTCGCATGGATCAACTGCTGGTGATCATGCCCCCACACCACGAATTGGCCAATGAAACGTCACTGGATGTGCATCGTTTATTGGCCTACCCGTTTATTTTTCGCGAGGTGGGTTCTGGCACTCGTGAAGTAATCGCCAAGTACTTACTCAGCCAAGGCATCAATGAAAGCGAGCTAGACAACTGCCTAGAACTGGGCAGCCCCGAAGCAATCAAAGGCGCGGTAGAAGCCAGCCTAGGGCTCTCTATCGCTTCTTGTGCCACGGTGGTAAAAGAGTTGAAACTGGGCACCCTAAAAGCCGTACGGCTCGACCCACCCCTAGAGCGACCCTTTTCCTTTGTACGCCAACGACAAAAATTTCGGGTACGTGTCTTGGATGAACTGTTGAATTTTTCACGCCAATATTGCCAAGACAATCGACAAGGCAGCAGCTCTGTTGACATCAAGTGACTTCAGCCAGAGACTAACCAAAATGACCGTTTTATGAACCCACGTGCAAAAAAGTTAAACCACTGTTTTGATGCCCTACCCCTCGACGAACAAAAAACGCTGTTGCAGTTTGCCGAATTTCTCTACCAACGTTGTGGCATTGATGAAAAACCACTCACGGAACCGCAGCTAGAAGATGCTGCCGCAAACGAAACTGTCGTAACCGCCATTAAACGCCTGTCACGCAGTTACCCCATGCTAGACAAAAGCAAAGTATTGCACGAAGCCTCCGGCCTAATGAGCCAACATCTACTGCAAGGCCGCAAAGCCTCAGAGGTGATCGTAGAACTGGAACAGTTGTTTGCCGATCATTATCAAAAATTAATGGAGACACGCTGATGTGGGGCGTACTACGCATTTGGTATCGAGAGCATTTCTCCGACCCTCAAGTGGTCATTCTAGCGCTGCTGCTCATCGTCGTCTTCACCGCCATTATGCTCTTAGGCGATCTGCTCGCCCCACTGCTGGTGGCCACCGTTTTGGCCTATTTGCTGGAAGGCACAGTGCAATCTATGGAGTCTTATCGAATTCCACGGGTACTGGCGGTGACCTTTGTTTTCCTGATTTTCCTGCTTTTTTGTTTGGTTATCTTTTTCGGTTTGCTGCCCCTGCTCTCTCAACAGGTTGTTGCCCTGATCCGTGAGCTGCCAAACATGATCGTCAGTGCGCAAAGTACTCTGTTACAGCTGCCCGAACTCTACCCCACTCTGGTGACCGCCCAACAAATTCAAGAGATCATCGCTGCACTGCGCAGCGCCGTAGCAGGCATGGGACAAACCATTCTCTCCCTCTCTTTGGCTCATATGGTGGGCTTTTTTACCTTTCTGATCTACACTATTTTAGTGCCACTGCTGGTCTTTTTTGCCCTAAAAGACAAAAAGCTGCTACTGGAGTGGTTTTGTCGTTTTATGCCTGAACGCATGGAGCTTTCCTCGCAAGTTTGGTCTGAAGTCGATCAAAAAATCGGCAATTACGTCCGTGGTAAATTTATCGAAATCATCATCGTCTGGGGCGCCACCTTTCTCACCTTTGCTTTTATGGGATTAAACTACTCTCTGCTGCTGAGTTTTTTGGTGGGCATTTCCGTCATCATTCCCTTTGTCGGTGCCGTGGCCGTCACCCTACCGGTGGCGCTCATCGCCTATTTTCAATGGGGATTTAGTGCCGAATTCGGTTACTTGCTGCTCTTTTACCAACTCATCCAAATTTTGGATGGCAACATCCTCGTCCCCATTTTGTTCTCCGAAGTGGTCAACCTGCACCCCACGGCCATTATCGTTGCGGTGCTCTTTTTTGGTGGTGTTTGGGGCGTTTGGGGGATCTTTTTTGCCATTCCCCTTGCCACACTGGTACAGGCAGTGATCAACGCTTGGCCTGCGGCGATTGATCACGAAACGTCCACTACAAGTGCCGATCATGCTGACTAAACTGTTTTTCACCCTGCTACTGATCGGGGGGGTTGCGCTCTTTTATCG
>JAUZRS010000091.1 GCA_030950195.1 Gammaproteobacteria bacterium
GGTCAGTGGTCAAACATTGTCTAAGGTGAACGGTTCTTTGAATCTGTTTATTGATTCGATTAGCAACAGCAACAGCTTCAAACACTATTTGATTAGATCCCACCCCAGCGCCGGTAACAGCGTCAGTTTTCAGCTGTCTGATGGTGTGACGACAACGTTGAATTTAAGCCAGAACTTTTTTTCTATTACGGAAGATCAACTTAACAACAATTATTTGATTGATGTGAGGTACATCTTTAGCGCAACCACAGCAGCAGGATTACCTTTGACGTTCGGTAGTTTGGTGGTTGACTCAAGAGCGATGCCTTTGTCCAGCCTCAATGCCAACAGTTCAGCTTTGTCACCTCCCACAAGTGGTGTGATGTTGATTAACGATAACAGCAAGCGCCAGATTCAATTGGATGCCAGTGTGCCATCAGTGAGTGCGTCTGTTAATGGGGTGATGGGAAGTACCATTGGAATTGATTGGCTGGCTTATTTAAAATAAAACAGACATAAAAAAGCCCCAGTTTGAATTATTCAAACTGGGGCTTTTTTTATGCAGCTGAATTTTATTATTTAGCAGCAGGAGTCTGAGGTGCTACTGGAGCTGCGGTAGGTGCAACAGGAGCGTAACCGTAATAAGGGGTGTTATAACCATAACCATTACCGTTCATGTTGTTGTTGCCTTTGAACGAGGTTTTCATGTTGAAACCAAAAGAACCGTTACCAAACATGTTGTTGAACATATTGTTGTTGTAACCGTTGTTATAGCCATTGTTGCCGTTACCGTTACCATTTCCAGCTGCGTTGCCGTTGAAGTTCATGCTGAAGCTCATGTCACCAAACATATCGCCGAAGCCATTGCCAAAACCGTTGCTGTTATTGCTGTTGTCAAAAGGACCCCACCACGCTTGAGAAGCGGCAGAAACGGTCAGCAGGGCAACAGCAGTGATCATCTTCAAAGTTTTCATCGGGTCAATCTCCAAAAGTTATATAAAATGAGTTGGTTTAGCAGTCTCTGCCTAAACGATGAAATGAAGTATATTAGTCAAAACTAATATTAGCAAGTACTATTTGATGTTGCTGGGGCTTGCCTGTAATTGAGGTCTGCCTGTAGGGTGTTTGTTTTTTTGTTGAGGGGGAGTTGAAATGGCTAAAATAGAAGCGGCTGATCTGGCGCGTTTGCGGGAAGACATTGTCTTTGATGCCGAGTTGTGTGGAAAATCGTTACGTTTCCATTCCACTTGGGGGCTGTTTTCTCCCAAAGCAGTGGATGAAGGCACACGCTTGTTGTTGGATCACATGGAGATTGCCATTGACGATGACTGTTTGGATGTGGGGTGTGGGTATGGGCCATTGGGTTTGACCATGGCCGCTCTGGCTCCAGAAGGCCAAACATTGTTGGTGGATAAAGATTTTGTCGCCGTTGACTACAGCGCCAAAAATGCCAAAGTGAACGGTTTGGATAATGTGGACATCTGTTTGAGTAACGGTTTTAGTCACGTTGGTGAGCGTAAGTTCGACATTATTGTTTCCAATTTACCGGCAAAAACAGGCAAAGAGCTGTTTTATCTCTATTTTTATGATGCTTTGGCGCACCTGAAACCAGGTGGGAAACTGTATGTGGTAACCATTACCGGCCTGCGTAAATTTGTTGCCCGTGCGTTTGATGAGGTGTTTGGCAATTACAAAAAGGTCAAACAGGGTAAAACCTATACCATTGGTCTGGCGATTAAAAAGAGCTGAGTTTCTTAATTTTAGGTAAACAATGAATTATTGGTGGACGTGTTTTCTGTTTGGCAAGACGGCTCTGGGTTATGTGCAGCGCTTTGTTGCTACCCCTGAAAAGCGTTGGTTATCACGTTGGTTGACGTGGTTTGTTGTTTTAAATGGCGTGATCTTGAGCTTGATGGCCAGTGGTTTTGTAGCTTACATGCCTGCTCTTGAGGGAGGCTTGACGCAGGTTTATCTGCCCTTGGCGTTGCTGGGGCATTTTTCTCTCTTGGCCTATCTCTTGGCTTTGCCGCTGTTTCTGCTGCTGCTGTTTTGGCCTAATCGCGGGCTGTTACTGTCGTTGTCGGTTGCGGCGGCTTCGGTTGGGGTGATTGCGCTCAAGATTGATCTTTTGGTGTACGCACAGTATCGCTTTCATATCAGTGGTTTTGTGCTGGATTTGGCGCTGAATTCCGGTGATGAAGTGTTTAATTTCTCTGCGGATACGTGGTGGCAGATGCAGTGGATGGTGGCCGTCGTGTTGCTGCTGGAATCTCTGTTGGCGTGGGCTATTTGGCGTTATCGAGCCCGTTTTTGTTGTGCAGGTAAGGTTACTCTGACCCTGCTTGCGGTGATTTTTGTCAGTCATGCCATTCATGCTTGGGCCGATGCTGCGTATGATCAACGCATCACTCGTTTGACGCGCCACATTCCAGCCTATCATCCGGCCACGGCGCTCGATTTTTTTGAGCGTTACGGTTGGGTGGATATGAGAGAAAATCGTGCCGTCCGTCGCTTGCGTGTGGAGGATAAATCGACGGATCTTAACTACCCTTTGGTGCCGCTGCGGTGCGCTCAACGAGATGAAAAGGCTCTGAATGTGCTGTTGATTGTCGCAGACACGGTGCGCGCCGATGTGCTGACTCACGCGGTTATGCCTCATTTGAACTCGTTTTCAGAAGGTGCGCAGACGGTTAATTTTAAGCAGCATTTCAGCGGGGGCAACAGTACCCAAGCCGGTATCTTCAGTCTTTTCTACGGTTTACCAGCCACCTACTGGAATGATATGTATGGCAATCAGGTGGGGCCGGTGCTGATGAGTCAGTTGCTTAAAGAGGAGTATCGCTTCTCTATACTCTCTAGCTCCAAGTTAACCAGCCCGGCTTTTGATCGCACGGTGTTCAGTGAGTTTCCAAATTTACGCCTCTTTTACGAAGGCAATGAACCTTGGTTACGTGATGAAACGGTGCTTGATGAGTGGTTCTCTTTTCTGGATAACTGTCAGGATGAAACGCCTTTTTTTGGTTTTCTGTTTCTCGATTCTGTACACGGTTACAGCTTTCCCGATACCGATCCAGCACCGTTTGAGCCGATGTGGGAGGAGGTCAACCATCTGGAGTTGAACGATGAGTTTGACCCTGAGCCGTACTTCAATCGTTATAAAGTAGCAGCTCATTATTTGGACTCGCTGCTGGGAGAGGTGCTGGATGACTTGAAGCAGCGTGGTTTATTGGAGAATACGGTGGTGGTGATCACCAGCGATCACGGTGAAGAGTTTAATGATAACGGCGCAGGTTATTGGGGGCACGGCAGTAATTTTACTTCCGCTCAAACTCAGGTGCCGTTGCTGATTCATTGGCCGAAGCGTCAAGGCCAAGAGGTTGAGTATCGAACTACCCATCTTGATCTGGTGCCGACGCTGATGCAGGAGTTGCTGCATTGCGATAATCCTATTCGGGATTACAGCAGTGGCCATTCGTTATTTGATAATCGTCCCCGTCCTTGGATGGTGATCGGCAGTTATTTTAATTACGGCATCGTAGAGCCTGATCGAGTGACGGTTACCTACCCTACGGGGCATTATGAAATCGTTGATTTGCACAATCGGACGATTAAGAACGCCGTTCAACGACCGCAGGTGGTGATGCCTGCTTTGCAAGAGATGAGTCGTTTTTACCAGTGAGTATGATCATTAGGTTGTTGGGGGTTTTTTCTTTAAAGTTGGATGGTTAGAGGCTGTATTTTTATTAAATATGCCTAAATATGATTTAATCGGTTTTATTTAGTAATAATTGCCTATAAACTGAGCAGTCGGCGGCTGTAGTTTAAGGGTGAGCGGTATGCGGTATGTTCTGATTTTAATAGTTGTGTTTGCGGGCTCATTGCAGTCTTCATTGGCTTATCAGCCTAATTTAGAGCTGCAACGTCAGCAGTTTTTACACGCTCGGCTGTTTTTACAGCAGGGAAATGAGGTTGCTTTTCAAGATATTAAAAAGCAGTTACAGGGCTACCCTTTAGCCAGATTCCTTCAGTTTGAGTGGTTACAACGACAAATTGAGCAAAAATCTGTTAAAAGTCGTCAAATTCAACACTTTTTCAAACGTTATCCCAAAACGGCTTTGAGTCGCCGATTACGCCAGAGTTGGTTGATGGATCTGGCGGCAAGGTCGCAGTGGAAGACTTTTTTGCAGGTGGCTGCTGGTCACTCCAAAGAGCTGAGCAACGAGTTGGCCTGCGCTCGTTTGCAGGCGCTGCACGATTTAGGTCATTTGCGGGGCGTGGTGGGAGAGGCGCGTAAGCTCTGGATGAGCGCTAAAACACACCAAGGCCGTTGTGCGTCTGTTTTTGCACAACTGGAGCAACAGCGGCCACCGGCTTCTCCCTTGGTTTGGCAGAAAATTTCGGTGGCGATGCGACGCTCTAAACCGGCTTTGGCAGCATCGCTGCGCCATTTTCTTAAGCCCAGTGCGCGTCTGTGGTTGGATGTGTGGATTGCGGTGCACCATCAACCAAAGTTGATTTTCAGTAACAGGCGCTTGCAAAAGGACAGCCTGCTGTCGCGGAAAATTGTCTTGCACGGTGTGAAGCAGTTGGCGCGTCAAAATTTGGTTGAGATGCACAAAAAATGGCCTGCGGTGAAAAATCGTTATAAATTTCGTTCTGATCAGGTGAATCGCATGGCGCGTTATTTAGCCATGCGTGCGGCCTATTTAGGTATGCCGGAGGCGTACGGGTTTCTGAAGGGACTTAAAGGTAAGCAGCATAATGGCCAAACCCGCAGTTGGTTGGTGAGAACGGCGTTGCGCCAACAGGATTGGCCCGCGGTATTGAAATCAATACGGCGGTTGTCAAAAGCAGAGCGTGATGAAAAAGAGTGGCGTTACTGGCAAGCGCGCGCTTTGGAGCTGACAGGGAAGAAAAAAGCCGCAGAGAAGATCTATCGACGCTTGGCGCGGCGCGCCCATTATTACGGCTTTATGGCCGCCGATCGCCTGCAGGCTGAGTATCGTTTTTATCATAAAGCGATTGCGGCACGGAAAAAAGTGCAGCAGGCGTTATTGTTGCGTGAAGATATGCGCCGAGTGCAGGAGTATCGGGCGGTGAATTTGTGGCCAGAGGCGCGTCATGAGTGGAATGTGGCGCTGAAAAAACTCAATCATGAGCAGTTAAAAGCGGCGGCGCTGTTGGCTGATCGTTGGCAGTGGCATGATCGCGCTCTGTTTACAGCGGCCAAGAGTAAGCAGTTTAATGATCTGGAGTTGCGTTATCCGATGCCTTATAAAACGGCGGTGTTTGCCGCTGCGGCGAATGAAGGGTTGCCGCCCTCTTTGGTGTATGGCGTCATTCGTCAAGAGAGCGCCTATATGCCGAAGGTGAAATCCCATGTGGGGGCGGTGGGCTTGATGCAGCTGATGCCTGCGACAGCGCAGACGGTGGCGACGGTCTTAGGTTCGGCCTCTTTTAAGGTAGTGGATCTGAAAACGGTGGCGACCAATTTGAAATTCGGTACCCACTATTATCGGCAAGTACTGGATCAGTTTGCCGGTAATCAAGCGATGGCCAGTGCGGCTTATAATGCGGGTCCGCATCGAGTGGAGGGTTGGTTGCCTGGCCAGCGTGCGATGCCTGCGGATGTTTGGGTCGATACGATTCCCTTTACGGAAACGCGGGGATATGTGAAGTCGGTGTTGGGCAACGCCACCATTTTTGAGTGGCGCATGAAGGGCGAGACGATGCGTATTTCAGAACGTATGAAGCAGGTGCCCAGTCGCAGCGCCTTGTCGCTCTGATTTTATTTAGAGCCACCGTGACAAGGAGGAGAGTCAGCGATGTGACCGGCTTTTTTCTGCCATTCGGTTGCGGTCAAGGTGTGCAGCGCCAAGGCGTGAATGCCGCCATCCAATTCGCTGGCCAGTACTTTGTTGATTAGACGATGGCGAGCAATGAGCATTTTTCCCTCAAACTGATCACTGACGATGGTGACTTTAAAGTGTGACTCAGAATTGGCGGGCACATTGTGCATGTGGCTTTCATTGACCACTTCCAAGTGCGTGGGGTGCAGTTCTGCTTGCAGTTTTTCGGTGATGCGGGTTTGCATTTGCATAAGGATTTTCCAAACAGGTTGATTAAGAGTGGTCGTCAGCCAGACGTTGGCACATGCTGCGACGGTCGTTGCTTTCCACGGCATCGGCGACGGTTTGTACCAGAGATTGCAGCTCTTCTAAAGAGATCGCTTGGTGCAGGCGAGTGACTAAGTCGGGTTGCAGGGTCACCACGCCAACCTCGCCGTTGGCATCGGTGTACTGTACCGCGACCAAATTAACATCTTCAGTCTCTTCATTGGCGGTGATCTTGGCTTGTTCGTCAAACAGTTGGTCGTAGAGTTCATCCAACTGGTCACACAGTGTTTCATCCAGATCTTCATCCAGCTGAATGGTGATGGTCTCTTCGTCCTGTTGGCGCTGATAAGGCTGTTGATGTATTTTTAGGCTCTCTTCAAAACGCTGGCAGAGGGCTTCGTTGAAAAATAAGTAGTCCAACATGGGGTTGATCCGTGGTTTATGGATGAGGGGTGCAGAATAACATTGTGACGTTGGGGAAGGAATTCAACTGAAAAAGGCGCTCATAAAGAGCGCCCTTTTTGTGTTGGGTAACGCCAGCTTTCTACAGACGACCGTCCACACTTTCACGGGGCAGTAGGCCTTTAACATCGTACAAAACGTTGTTATCCGTGCCGAGAGCGCGAATTTTTTCCACTCCCATCTGCATAAATTGGTGGTGGCCAACGGCCAAGACGATGGCGTCGTATTTGCCAATCTCAGGCTCTTGAATGGGTTTGATGTTGTATTCGTGTTCGGCTTCGTCGCTGCTGACCCACGGGTCGTAGACATCCACATGGGCGTGGTAGCTTTCAAATTCAGCAATGATGTCCACGACACGGGTATTACGCAGATCGGGACAGTTTTCTTTAAAGGTTAATCCCATCACCAAAATATGAGCATCCACCACATGCACACGGCGGCGAGTGAGCTGCTTGACCACTTGCTCGGCCACATAAGCCCCCATGCTGTCGTTGATGTGGCGACCGGCGAGAATTACCTGTGGGTGGTAGCCAATCTCTTGTGCTTTGTGAGTCAGGTAGTAGGGATCAACACTGATGCAGTGACCGCCCACCAAACCCGGTTTGAAGGGCAAGAAGTTCCATTTGGTGCCTGCCGCTTCGAGTACTTCTAAGGTGTCGATGCCGAGTTTGTTGAAGATCAGTGCCAATTCATTGATCAGGGCAATATTGACATCCCGCTGGGTGTTCTCGATTACTTTGGCGGCTTCTGCAACGCGAATGCTGCTGGCTTTGTAGGTGCCGGCAATGATAATGCTACGGTAGAGATCATCAACAAAATCAGCGATTTCAGGAGTGGAACCGGCGGTCACTTTGAGGATGTTGATGACTCGGTGTTCTTTGTCGCCTGGGTTGATGCGTTCAGGGCTGTAACCGATATAAAAGCCTTGGTTGTAGGTCAGCCCCGACTCTTTTTCCAGAATCGGTACGCAGACCTCTTCGGTGGCACCGGGGTAGACGGTGGATTCATAAATGACCACGTCGTCTTGTTGGATCACTTGGCCGAGCAGATGGCTGGCTCCTTCCAGTGGCGACAGGTCGGGCTGTTTGTGGGCGTTGATTGGGGTCGGCACGGTGACGATGTAGATATTGCAGCTGCGCAGATCGTCGATGTTATCTGAGTAGCTGAGCTTATCTGCGGCCTTTAGCAACTCCGGTTCTACTTCTAAGGTGCTGTCTTGGCCTGATTTTAGTTCAGAGATGCGGGCGGTATTGATATCAAAACCGACCGTGGTGATTTTTTTGCCAAACTCAACGGCCAGTGGTAGGCCGACGTAGCCGAGACCGATAATGCCAATTTTGGAATCTTTGATATCCAACATGTGTGGACTCCTGTCGCGTATTTTAGGTTATGGTGGTCGCATAAAAGCAGGCTGTTATCCTACTCAGAACTGGGTAAAAATATCCCACTAAAGCGTGGTTTTTCAAAATCTTGTCAAATTTTGTTGCTAGTTATGCCAATAGGCTTGTTATATGCTGATTGTGAATTAACGTTCACCGTGATCGCAACTCGCAGAGTCATTATTGTGACTGGCGGCGGAAAAACGATGAGCGCAGGTCTTCTTCGGCAGGTTTCTATTGTAACTAAAGTTCTAGGAATTTATAGTTTTGCCGTGGATGAAAAAATTGTGAAGTGTGTCTGTTTGATATGGATTGTCTGAAAAGGAGAGTATCGCGTGTCCACCATTCGTGTGTTTAAGCACTATGTTCGTGTTCCATTTTTATTGTTAGCGGGGGTTGAGGCGCTGATTTTTATGACCTCGGTTTATGCCGCCGCTCATTTGCGGTTTTTAGGTGATATTGGCGAAATTCAACAGAGTATCGGCCCGCTGTTTCCACGTGCGGTTATTTTTATGGCAGTGATGATGGTTAGCATGATTGCTATGGGTTTGTACCAAGCGCGTTTAAGGGAGGGTTTGCCAGGGATTTTGTTGCGCACCTCGGTGAGTTTTTTGGTCGGCGGCAGTATTTTGTCACTGCTGTTCTATTTGATTCCAGGTCTCTACATTGGCCGTGGTGCCTTGGCGTTGGCTGGGGTGATTTCTTTCTTTGTGGTGGGGACATTGCGACCGATTTTCTTTCACAGTGTTGATGAGCGTCTGTTGAAGCGCAAAGTGCTGATTTTGGGGGCGGGTGAGCGTGCCTCGATCATTGATGCGCGGATGCGCCGCCGTTCAGATCGGCGCGGGTTTGATTTAGTTGGTTACGCGCATATTGACGGTCAGCCCGATTTGGTGAATGAGAAAGAAATTGTACATTTGCAACAATCCCTACTCGATTATGCCATTGTCAATAAGCTGGATGAAGTGGTAGTGGCGGTGGATGATCGCCGTAAGGCGTTTCCCTTGGACGAGTTGTTGGACTGCAAAATGGCGGGGGTAGATGTGGTTGATCTGTTGACCTTTTTTGAGCGTGAAGCGGGCAAGGTGCAGCTGAATATTTTGCACCCCAGTTGGTTGCTTTTCTCCGATGGTTTTCAACAAAATGTGGTGCGAGATACGACCAAACGGCTGTTTGATCTGTGTGCCAGTTTTTCTCTCTTGGCAGTTACTTGGCCAGTGATGCTACTTACCGCACTGTTGATCAAAATCGAAGACGGTTGGAGTATGCCGGTTTTTTATCGTCAGACTCGAACGGGTCTGAATGGAGCAGGATTTGATGTACTGAAATTTCGTAGCATGATTGTGGATGCGGAGAAAAGCGGTGCTCAGTGGGCAACCAAAAATGATGCGCGGGTGACTCGGGTTGGCGCGATTATTCGTAAGTTAAGGATTGATGAATTACCACAAATCTTGAATGTTTGGAATGGCAGTATGAGTTTTGTTGGTCCGCGTCCAGAACGTCCGGAGTTTATCGAACGTCTCTCTGAAGTTATTCCTTATTATCAGGAGCGTCATCGGGTCAAGCCAGGCATTACCGGTTGGGCTCAGCTGAGTTATCCTTACGGCGCAACGGAAAAAGATTCTTTAGAGAAGCAGCAATTTGATCTCTATTATGTGAAAAATCACAGTCTCTTTTTTGATGTGTTGATTTTGATGCAGACTGTTGAAGTGGTGCTGTTTGGTAAAGGCGCACGTTAGTTAACAGCAGTTTGAGTTTACCTTGTTGATTCAGCGGCTGATTTTAAAGGTCTCTGCTGGATTGGCATCCTGAGTTTTTAAGGGTGTGTCGGCGTTCTCTTCCCAGCCAACCACAACCCCATTTTCAAATAAAATTTGTGAGCTGCCATAGAGCCAAACAGAGCCTACGGTGCGTGTGGGTGTGCCTTGAATTTCATACACATCACTGACACTGGATCCGTAATCAATCAAGCGTGTCTGTTTTTGCTGTGTCTGTACACTGCCGTTGGTTTCTGGGGCTGGTGCTGACGTTTCAGTGGGGATGGCAGGCCACCAGAGGCCGTAGGCAATCATCAATAGCGCTGTGCTCATCAAGATGCGGCGATTGAGTGGCCTTGCCAACCACTGTTTTGCCTGTTTTTGAATACTTGTGTTGGTTGTTGATTTTGGCGTGGCTCTGGAGCGGGATTTTGTATGATTGCTGCTTCGTGTTTGGCGTGGCTGGATATTGGGCAGCCGACCGTGACGGCGATGGTAAGCGGATAAGGTATGAAAGGCGTGGTTAACGTCTTTGAATTTTTCTTCTGCCTGAGCGCGGATGTTATCGATGTCAGGCAGTCGGTCGGGATGCCAGATACGTGCTTTGTGGCGGTAGGCTTTGCGTACCTGCTGCCAGTCGCTGCTGGGTTCAATGCCTAAGATTTTGAAATAACGCGAAAATTTTTCGTCGTGACGCATAATATTAGTGTGCTGTGGCGAGTGATTCCATGTCTCTATTGTGGCATGTTTTTTTTGATTTCGGCAAATGGCTTTCGATATGAAGTTATAAAAGTAGACTGTTTTACTCGGGTATCGCATTTAAGGCTGGGGATGGTGTAAACTAGCGCCCAATTTGAACCCTGCGTCACACTGGGTGAGGCATTTAATTTTTAGAAGGTTGAGTAACATGGCTGAGATTTCACGTCTGCAGGTGGAAACCGCACTGAAAGAATTTATTGATCCCAATCTGGACAGTGACCTAGTCACTGCCAAGGCAGTTAAAGAGATTCAAATTGAGGCAGGTAAAGTAAGTGTGAGCGTTGTTTTGGGTTACCCCGCTGCCACTTACAAAGAAGAGCTGTCTCAGTTGTTGAAAGAGAGAGTGAGCGCCATTGACGGTGTTACCGAAGTCAGCATTGATTTGAGCTGGAAAATCGTTGCGCATACCGTACAGCACGGCGTGAAACGTTTGAAGAATGTGAAAAACATCATCGCCATTGCTTCAGGCAAGGGCGGCGTGGGTAAATCCACCACCGCGGTTAACTTAGCGTTAGCGTTGGCACAAGAAGGCGCGACGGTTGGGATTTTGGATGCGGATATTTACGGTCCAAGTCAGCCACGCATGTTGGGTATTTCCGGTCAACCGGAGTCCAAAGACGGTCAGAGCTTGGAGCCGATGGAAAACCACGGTGTGCAGGCGATGTCGATTGGTTTCTTGATTGACGAAGAAACCCCGATGATCTGGCGTGGTCCGATGGTCACCCAAGCGTTGGAGCAGTTGCTTAACGACACCCAATGGAAAGATCTGGATTACATGATCATCGATCTGCCTCCAGGCACCGGTGATACGCAGTTGACCTTGGCGCAAAAAATCCCCGTTTCCGGTGCGGTGATTGTCACCACTCCGCAAGACATTGCCTTGTTGGATGCGCGTAAAGGGCTGAAAATGTTTGAAAAAGTGGAAGTGCCTATTTTGGGTATCGTTGAGAATATGAGCACTCATATCTGCACCAGCTGTGGCCATGAAGAGCACATCTTTGGTGAAGGCGGTGGTCAGCGCATGTCCGATGAGAGTGACGTTGAATTTTTGGGTGCATTGCCTTTGACCATGACGATTCGCAAGCAGGCCGATGAAGGCAACCCCACCGTGGTGGCGGAACCTGAAAGCCGCATTGCGGAAATTTACCGTGAAATTGCGCGTCGCATGGCCGGTAAACTCTCCAGCAAAGCGAAAGATTTCAGTGCAAAATTCCCCAGCATCGTGATTCAAAACAACTAAGGGTGTTGTTTTGCCGCAGAAGTTAACGTTAACTCTGTGGCATACTAGGTTAAGGCGCGTATTTGACGATCCGCGCTTTTTTTATGGGCGGAGATAAGAAGATGAGTATTAAATCGGATCGTTGGATTCGGCGGATGGCCACCACCAAGGCAATGATCGAACCTTTTGAGGCAGGACAAGTGCGTCAAGGCGAGCAGGGTCGAGTGATTTCTTGGGGAACTTCAAGTTACGGTTACGATGTGCGCTGTGCCAATGAGTTTAAGGTTTTTACCAATATTAATTCGGCTATTGTGGATCCTAAAAACTTTGATCCCAGCAGTTTTGTCGATGTGACCGCCGATGTTTGCATTATTCCACCCAATTCTTTTGCTTTGGCACGCACGGTGGAGTATTTCCGCATTCCGCGTCAGGTGTTGACGGTCTGTTTGGGCAAATCCACCTATGCACGTTGTGGCATCATTGTGAATGTCACTCCATTGGAACCCGAATGGGAGGGGCATGTGACCTTGGAGTTTTCCAATACGACTACTTTACCTGCGAAAATTTACGCCAACGAAGGGGTGGCGCAGATGCTCTTTTTTGAATCTGACGAAGAGTGTGAAACCTCTTACAAAGATCGAGATGGCAAGTATCAAGGGCAAACCGGCGTGACCTTGCCTAAAACCTAATCTCTGAGGCTGATCTGTGGCCAGCCCTGTTGTTGTGCGTAGGCCGTTAAGGTCTCATCTGCATCTACAACCACGGGATGATCCACTTGTTTCAGCAGAGGCAGATCGTTGTGGGAATCGCTGTAAAAATAACTGCTTTCTAGGCTGCGTGGGTTCTCTTTTAGCCACGCTTGCAGACGCTGAACTTTTCCTTCTTGGAAGCAAGGAATGCCTGTAACTTCACCGGTGTATTGACCCTGTTCCATCTCTGGGTCGGTGGCGAGCAGGTCATCAACGCCGAGGTGTTGGGCGATAGGAGCGGTAACAAAGCGGTTGGTGGCGGTGATGATAAGCAGATAATCGCCTTGTTCTCGGTGTTTTTGTAACAGTGCTTTTGATTTTTGGGAGATAAGCGGTTTGATCTTCTCTTGCATAAAAAGTTGATGCCACTGTTGTAACTTTTGCAGACTGTTTTTAGCCAAAGGTTGCAGGGCAAAACGTAAAAATTCATTGATATTTAGGCTGCCGTCGTGGTAAGCATCATAAAAACGCTGGTTTTCTCGCTCATAATGTCCCGCATCAACCACCCCATGTTCTACTAAAAAGCAGCCCCAGAGGTAATCGCTATCCCCACTTAACAGTGTGTTATCCAGGTCGAAAATAGCAAGACTCATTTTAATCTCTTGATAGTTATAACTAAAAAATTTATTTTTTGCTCGGAAACAGAGCGAGATCATTTTTATAGACCGAGACTATTGTAACATTTTAATAATGAGATTTGCTGCTAGAGGGGGTTTGTGGAAGAATTAAGCAAAAGTAAAGTTATCAATGGGGATCCGAGGTGATTGATCAAGAGGGGTATCGGCCAAATGTTGGCATCATTTTAACAAATGAGCAGGGGCGACTCTTTTGGGCGCGGCGTGTGGGACAGAACTCTTGGCAGTTCCCCCAAGGTGGGATTAATGAACGAGAGAGTACTGAAGAGGCGATGTTTCGGGAGTTGAACGAAGAGACGGGTCTGTTGCCGAAGCATGTGGAAATCATTGGTACCACACGCCACTGGTTGCGATATGATTTACCTTCTCGTTATATTCGGCGTCACTGTCGTCCGCTCTGCATTGGCCAAAAACAGATTTGGTTTATGTTGCGATTGGTGGGAGATGACGACTGTGTTGATCTCTCTTGTTGTGATAAACCGGAATTTGATGAGTGGTGTTGGGTTGATTATTGGCATCCGATGAGTCAGGTGATCTTTTTTAAACGACAGGTTTACCATCAGGCTTTGAAAGAGTTGGCACCTTTGCTCTCTTCTCATGACCCTGCTGATAATCGTGCCTATAAAAAATGTTTTTGACTCTGAGTTAACTAAAAAAGGACTGTTTTGAAGCACAGAAAAAGATCATGTTAGCAGCGCTACGTCGGATTGTGAAAAAGGTCAGCCATGCCGAGTGTTTGGATGAGGCGTTGCAACTGATTCTTAACTTTGTGCAAGAGACCTTAAAGGTGGATGCCTGTTCGGTCTATTTGGCGGAGCAGGAGGGCGAACAGCCGCGTTGGGTGTTGCGTGCTGCGGAAGGTTTTAATTGCCAAGCGGTGGGTGAGGCCTGTTTGGCATGGGATCAAGGTTTGGTGGGTTTGGTGGCGGAGCGGGCGGAACCGGTAAATCTGCAACATGCCGCTGAGCATCCGCGTTATTGCTATTTGCCCGATCTTGGTGAAGAGCCCTTCGAGGCTTTTTTGGCGGTACCCATCATTCATCGTCGCAAGGTGCTGGGTGTGTTGGTGGTGCAGCAGCGAGAAAATCGCAGTTTTGGCGAAGACACGGTTGCCTTTTTATTGACTTTGGCTGCTCAGCTTGCCACCCATATTTTGCAGGCCATTGTCGGTGATGAGGTGGCTCCCACTGGAGATAAAAAAAAGCTTACATCGGTGATTCATGGCCTCTCTGGTGCGTCAGGGGTGGCGATCGGTGAAGCGGTGGTGCTCTACTCACCAGCAGCATTGGAGCGGGTACCTGATCGAGAGGTTGTTGATATTGAGTCGGAGATAACACGTTTTAGAGCCGCCTGTGAGGCGGTTCAGGCGGAGATCGGTGTACTGGCTGGTTTGATGAAGGACAAGTTGCCCGCTAAAGAGTTGGCGCTGTTTGATGCTTATAAAATGATGTTAAAGAGTGAAGATACCTGGCAGCCGGTTATTGAAGGCATACGCAAGGGCAACTGGGCACCGGGTGCGCTGCGCGATGCCATCGAAGAGTACAGCCGAATTTTTGCCGAGATTGAAGACCCCTATCTGCGTGAGCGAGCCAGTGATGTGCGTGATTTGGGTAAGCGGGTTTTGATGCAGTTGCAAGATAAAAAACAGCAGCCGACGGTGTTTCCGGCCAAGACCATTATTGTCGGTGATGAAATCAGCGCCACCCAGTTGGCGGAGGTGCCTCATGAGTGCCTGAAAGGCATGGTTTCACGCAGCGGTTCGGGGTCATCGCATGTGGCTATTTTGGCCAGAGCCTTGGGAATTCCAACGGTCATGGGAGCGACGGAAATGCCCAGCTCACGCCTTGAGGGGCACTCGCTGGTGATTGACGGCTATCGAGGTCATGTGTTTATTGATCCCAGTGCGGCAGTGCGCAACCAGTTTTCTAAATTGGCCAAGGAAGAGCGTGAGCTGAGCCATGATTTGGAAGGCTTGATGGCGTTGCCGACGGTGACGCCGGACGGTGTTTCGCTCTCGCTGTTTGCCAATACCGGCTTGCAAGCGGAGATTAATCCTCAATTACTGCAGGTGGCTGATGGCATTGGTCTGTATCGAACCGAAGTACCGTTTCAAGTTCGCAGTCGTTTTCCCAGCGAAGCGGAGCAGCGTGAAATTTACCGTGCGCCCTTGGAAGCCTTTGCCCCTCGCCCAGTGGTGCTTAGAACGTTGGACATTGGTGCCGACAAACAGTTACCTTATTTTCCTATTGAAGCAGAGAACCCTGCTTTGGGTTGGCGTGGCATTCGGGTGACTCTGGATCACCCCGAGATCTTTTTGACCCAAATTCGAGCCATGTTAAAAGCCAGTGAAGGGTTGGATAATCTGAGTATTTTGTTGCCAATGATCTCCCGTGTGGAGGAGGTGATGGACAGCGTTGCGCTGATTTGGCAGGCTCATCAAGAGCTTTTGGATGAAGGCGTGGAGGCGGTTTATCCGCGCATTGGGGTGATGGTGGAGGTGCCATCAGCAATCTATCAAATTGCCGCCATTGCTAAGCGGGTGGATTTTATTTCGGTGGGTACCAATGATCTGACTCAGTATTTGATGGCGGTGGATCGCAACAATGCTCGAGTGGCGGAGCTGTACGATTCGCTGCACCCAGCAGTGCTGAACGCCTTAATGCACCTGAAAACGGATTTAACCCCTTATAACAAACCCTTGGGGATTTGTGGTGAAATTGCCGGTGATCCTTTGGGAGCGTTGCTGTTTTTAGGCATGGGAGTGGATAGCTTGAGTGTCAGTGGCAGCAGTTTGCTGCGGGTGAAATGGGTGATACGCAGTTTTACCGTTGAGAAAGCTCAGCAGATTCTTGCGCAGGCTCTGGTATTGGAGAGCAGCACTGAGGTGCGTCTGTTGTTGGAACGCGAACTGGAGCAGGCCGGTTTGGGTGGTTTGATTCGCGCAGGCAAACATTAAAAGCTCGGTCGTAACACGACCAAAAGCACAATGGCAATCAGCAGAAGCATGGGGAATTCGTTAAACCAGCGAAACCAGACGTGGCTGTGAGGATTGCTTGCGTTACGAAAGGCCAGCATCAATTTGCCGCACCAAATGTGAAACAGAACCAAGGGCACGACGAGTGCCAGCTTGATGTGCAGCCAAGTCATGCTTTTAAAACTGTCGTAATCGTAATAACTCAGCAGCCAAACACCAAAAACCAGCGTAAGAATTGCCCATGGGGTGATAAACCAAAACAGCTTGCGTTCCATTATTTGCAACCGTTGGCGAGTGGCTTGATCGTCACTCATGGCGTGATGCACGTAGAGGCGAGGCAAGTAAAATAGGCCTGCGTACCACGAAACCAGAAAGATAATATGGAAGGCTTTAACCCAGAGCATGATGGTTTGACTCTACTGATGGACGGTGCGGGCATCATACCGTCTGTTTGAGCTTGTGCAAGCGGCGCTTATTTTGCTGTTAACTGGGAGTCGAACTCTTTATTATTGGCCGGTATTCGATAACCAGCAGATAATACTTTAAGGAGAGCCGATGCCTTCGGTTGGAATTGTGGGTGGAACCGGTTACACCGGCGTGGAATTATTGCGCTTATTGGTGATTCACCCGAGCGTGGAACTCACTGTGATTACGTCGCGCAGCGCGGTTGGGCAGCGAGTGGATGAGATGTTTCCCTCTTTGCGTGGTTTTATTGATCTTACCTTCAGTGAGCCTTCGTTAGAGCTGCTCTCGCAGTGTGATGTGGTCTTTTTTGCGACTCCGAATGGCACGGCCATGCAGATGGTGCCAGAGTTGTTGCAGGCAGGGATAAAAGTGATTGATCTGGCTGCCGATTTTCGTCTTAAAGACCCCGATGTTTGGTTGCAGTGGTACAAGATGGAGCACGCTTGCCCAGAGTTATTGGCAGAGGCCGTGTATGGCTTGCCCGAGTTAAATCGCGAGCAGATTAAAACGGCGCGTTTGTTGGCCAATCCAGGCTGCTATCCGACCGCCGTACAGTTGGGTTTTTTACCCCTGTTGCAACAAGGTTTAGTACAGAATGAGCGTTTGATTGCCGATGTTAAGTCGGGAGTCAGTGGAGCGGGGCGGGGTGCTCAGGTGCCGACGCTGTTGTGTGAGTCCTCCGAGAGCTTTAAGGCGTATGGGGTGGCAGGTCATCGTCACTGGCCTGAAGTTCATCAAGGTTTGAGTGCCGTGGTGGGGCATTCTGTGGGGTTGACCTTTGTGCCGCATTTGGTGCCGATGATTCGTGGCATACACGCGACCTTGTACGCTGAGTTGAAGCAGCCTTGTGACGTACAGGCTCTGTTTGAAGAGTATTATGCAGAGGAGCCGTTTGTGGATGTGTTGCCCGCAGGTTCCCATCCAGAAACGCGCAGTGTAAAAGGCAGCAATCATTGTCGCATTGCGGTGCATCAACCGGAAAACAGTCGCCATGTGGTGATTTTATCGGTGATTGATAACTTGGTGAAAGGGGCTGCCGGACAGGCTGTGCAAAACATGAACCTCATGCTTGCTTTGCCAGAATCAACGGGCTTACGTATGCCCGCAATGATGCCTTAGGCCAAAAAAGGATGGAATAATGGATTCGGGAGAGCAATTTTGGCCAGAGAGCGCATAAGCCCACAGCGGCAGTTTACCGTTAAACGGCACCAACCTATTCGATGGTGGATGATACGGGTGGGGTTGTTGGCGCTGTTATTGATTGGTACCGGAGTCGCTTTTGAGTATGGACGCTATCAGGGCGGTTTTGATCTGTTGGCAACGACTCAGCACAGTTCGCGTGTCAAAGATGAGTTGGGTTATTTGCAGGCTAAAAATCGTGAGTTAATGGATCAGATCGCCATGATGGAGCGTTCCAGTCAGATTGATCGCTTGGCTTACGAGGGTGGTAAACAGCGTTTGATTGAGACTGAACAGGGGGTGTTGTTGTTGCAAAAAGAGCTGGCGTTTTATCGTGGTTTGGTTGCGCCATCAAAAAAATCGAACGGTTTGGCGATCAAAGATCTCAGTCTAAGACCCAGCGGCGAGAAAGGTGTGCTTGTTTATAAACTGGTGCTGGTCCAACACAATAAAAATGATCGTTTTGCGATTGGTCGAGTTGAATTTTCTGTTGCGGGTGAGGTTAAAGGCGAATCGCTGGTGTTAACTTCATCGGATCTGTTTGTTGAAACGGCTAAAAAAATCAGCTTTAAGTACCACTATTTTCAAGTTCTGGAAGGAAAATTGCGGTTGTCCGCCGGTTTTGCGCCAAAACGGATGACGATTTCTCTGCAGCCGAAAGGAAAACGTTTGAAGGCTGTCTCAGTGACCTATGATTGGTCAGACATTTTATTGGAAGGTGATTAGGTTATGTGGGGTAGGCGTCGAAATAATTTTAAGTCGGCAAAAGTGGATACGTTATTGGGTCACAGTGCCGAGATTGAGGGTGATATCAGCTTTACCGGTGGTTTGCATCTGGATGGCACGATCAAAGGGAATGTGATTGCTGATGATGATTCCAATTCCATTTTGATTCTCAGCGAGCGAGGCTGTATTGAGGGTGATGTGCGGGTGCCGCAAGTGCTGTTGAATGGCACTGTGGTGGGTGATGTTTACGCTTCGCAACGGGTGGAGTTGGCGAAACACGCACGGGTCAGTGGCAACGTTTATTACAATTTGCTGGAGATGACAATGGGGGCTGAAATTAACGGCAATTTAGTGCATCGTGACCCGAGTGAGAAACCTCTTTTGGCCGATCAAAGTTTGATTCATGAGGATGTGTCGGAGTTGGAGACAAAATAGACAATAGTTGACTGTTTTTCTGGGTTAATGGTAAGGTCGCTTCATTATTAACAGCGATGCCTGTGGAGATATTGAAATGAGTGATGTGGCGGAAGAGAGTTCACTTTTAGTTTTTAGTGACAGTGCGGCCAGTAAGGTTAAAACCTTGATTGAAGAAGAGGGTAACCCCGATTTGATGTTGCGTGTGTACGTCACCGGCGGTGGTTGTTCTGGTTTTCAGTACGGTTTTAGTTTCGATGAGACCTGCAACGAAGGCGACACTCAGGTTGAAAAAAGCGGTGTGACTTTGCTGGTGGACCCCATGAGTTTTCAATATTTGGTGGGGGCTGAAATTGACTACACCGAAGGTCTGGAAGGGGCGCAGTTTGTGATTCGTAACCCCAATGCCACCACCACCTGTGGTTGTGGTTCGTCTTTCTCAGTCTAAATCCCGTTTATTTGTGTTAAAAAGGCGCGTTTTTTACGCGCCTTTTTTTATTCTGCGTCACTTGCGGTTACAATACGGCGCGCAATCAGACTGGCTGAGCTTTGGTGTGACTTTTTGAGTCTGAATTTTGAACAGTACCGTGAGTAGACGGTGTAAGTAGGATATTAATTCATGATTGATGAGTATATTCCCGGTTTAGAAGGGATTCCCGCGACAAAGTCGTCTATATCGGCTCTGGATGGTGAAAAAGGCATTTTGTCTTACCGTGGTTACCGCATTGAGGCTCTGGCGAAAGAGAGCACCTTTGAAGAGGTGAGTTACCTGTTGCTTAAAGGTGAATTGCCTCAGGCCGATGATTTGGCGCTGTTCAGTGATCAACTGCATCAGGGCAGTCGGGTTAAATACAACGTCCGCGAGATCATGAAATTTTTGCCGCCCACCGGTGATCCGATGAAAATGTTGCAGACGGCGGTAGCCAGTTTGGGTATGTTTTATCCTCACGAGCAGCAGAACAGCGAGTTGGCGACTAAAAACAACGACTACATCAACTGTTTGTCATTGGAGATTATTGCTCGCATGTCCACTTTGGTGGCCATGTGGGAGCAGATGCGTCGGGGCGATGATCCTTTTTTGCCTCGTGAAGAGTTGAGTTACGCGGCGAATTTCCTTTACATGATGTCGGGTAAAGAGCCGGATCCTGTGGCGGAAAAGATCATGGATACCTCTCTGATTTTGCACGCAGAACACACCATTAACGCTTCCACTTTTGCGGCGATGGTGGCCGGTTCGACATTGGCCAACCCCTCTTTGGTGATTTCGGCGGCCATCGGTACGCTGGCAGGGCCGCTGCATGGAGGAGCCAATCAGCGTGTGGTTGAGATGTTGCAGGAGATTGGTGAGCCGAGCAAGGTGGCTGCTTGGTTGGATCATCGTTTGAAAAACAAGCAGGTGGTGTGGGGCATGGGGCATCGTGAGTATTCGGTTAAAGATCCGCGCGCCACCATTTTGCAAGGTTTGATGCGAGAGTTGATTGAGTCTAAAGACGGTGAGGTCAGCCCTCTGTTCGAGACTGCTTTGGCGCTGGAAAAAGCCTGTGAAGAGCGTTTGGCACCGAAAGGGGTGTTTCCGAATGTCGATTTTTATTCAGGTATTCTTTATCGTGAAATGGGTATTTCTGGCGATCAATTTACACCTATTTTTGCTATTTCACGTACCGTTGGTTGGTTGGCGCATTGGCAAGAACAGGTGCGAGAAAATCGTATTTTCCGCCCTACCCAAATTTATGTGGGTTCTGAGGTGCGTGATTT
>JAUZRS010000092.1 GCA_030950195.1 Gammaproteobacteria bacterium
CTCATCGAGATCAATTTTGCTGGCTTGGTAGCCTGACCACTCGCCGACACAGTGCTGTTTGGCGAGTTTTTTACTCGACCAAAAGGGCATCACTTCGGTCTCTTCAAACTCACTGGAGTCGCAGATGACCCAGCCTTCGTCGTTTTCTAGCCCCCAGACTTGGGCGTATTGACGCGACTGTTGGACAAACACTTGGTAGTTGAGGTGAAGTTGATCGCGGCTTTTGTTCATGGGTGGGCATTCATAAGGGAGACAGGGGTGCAAGTGTACTGAAGCGAAGCGCTTAGCTCAAACCCCCCATGATGGGGAGCTGAAGAAGGGGGGTTAACGCGAGAGGTTAACCGCGCCTTGTTGATTGATCGGCAGTTGGAAAGCACCGATCAGGGCGTTGTCGCTGGTGGCTCCCAAGGTGCCTTGGATGTCGTAGTTGAGTGCTTTGCCACCGCTGAGCACGGAGAACAGGCCGCTGCCAAGATCCATAAAGTTCAGCGAGAGCGGCAAATTGATCACGCTTTTGCCGTTGGCTTTGATGTTGCCAACGTTGTTTTGCACCCCTTTGAACCACTGTGCGCCATTGACCTTAAGGGTGTAGTCGAGTTTATCCAATGCCAGCGAGAAGGTGTTGGGGTTGTCGATTTCCAATTGAACGCCCACATTGGCACCACTAAAGCTCATTTCGCCCAGTGACATATTGGCCAGTTTGACCGACGGTGTTTTGGGGATCGGAATGTTGCCGCTGGTTTTGAGCGGGTGACGGTATTGGCCAATGATAGGCACATCGACCAACAGACCGAGATCGAGGTCGTAAGCGGCACTGTCTTTGTTTTTGAACTGTTTGAAAATGCTCATCAGTTGTTTAAAACCGACGGTGATGGGCAGTTCAATCTCGCTGATGCCGGAGGCAGCCACTTGGATGGGCTGATCTTTTTGGCCTTTGATAAAGGATTTTCCTGCCAGTTTGAGGTCGTAATCGAGACCGGCCAAGCTGATGGGGATCGGATTGGGATTGTCGATTTTAATCCCAAAATTAAGAGTTAGGTTGTCAAAGTCGAGGGCGCTGATGCGGGTGCTGGCGATGCTAACTTTGGGGCGCTGGTTTTCCAGCATCTGCTTGAGTGCGGGTTGGCTACAGCCGCTGAGGAAGAGGCTGCTGATAAAGCCAAACAGAACGACTGTGGCCGCCTTTAGATTGCTCATAGATTATTTCTCTTTGGGTCGAATGATTTGGTAGACGCTACGCAGATCGTATTCTTTGTAACGAGCAGGGACTTTTCTTCTCTCCCCTGCGTAACTGAGCATCATAGCTTTTTTTTGCTTGTAGTCCAGCCAAGCGATGAAAATCGCGCTGTGTTCGACGTTGCGATAGCCGTGATTGATAAAATAGAGCCAATCGCCTGCTTTGATTTTGTTTTGGCTGGCAAAGGGGCCGCGTTTTTTGCTCTTGAAGACCGTTTGCCGTTGATGCCGTTTGAAACCGGCTCGGTCGTAGACGGTGTCGATGTAATCCCAGCAGCCACCGGGTAAAATTTCTTTGTTGATCAAGCTCATTTGACGAGCGGTACGCAGTATCGAACGGCCGCTGCGATGGGCGCGGCGCTCCTCACGTTTGAGCTGTCGCTCTAAGTTGTTCTCTTTTTTTAGATTTTTCAGTGAGGTGCTGTTGGATGGGTTGGTTTTTTTTGCTTCTGTGGGCGCTGGTTTTGGCTCAGGGCTGCGGCACGCGCTGCTGATTAGGCTGATGAACAGAAAGAGTATGACAGTGCTGGCTTGCATCGGTTTAGTCCTTGAGCCTAGGATGTATTAGAGTAAATAGTGAGCAACACTTCGGATAGTTTTAGGTCAAAAAAATAGAAACCAAAGGCTGGTTATGAGAAAATAGAGTTCTCAAAAAACGACAATCAAAGAAGGCCACCCGTGGAATCTGTAGTAGAATCGGTTTTACTCTCCATGTCCAGCGTTAAAAAACCATAATGTTTTTTCTCTCGGCTCTATTTTCCGCATTGATGGTTTTTCAAGGAAAAGCCACTTTTCGTAATTTGAGTCGTTACAGTTCGTTGCATGAAAAACGTCTGTCGCTCTGGTTTCGACGTTCCTTTGATTTTGCTTAATTCAACAGACGTTTGCTTCAAAAAGAGCTGCTACAAAAGCACGATCAAATTGCGGCCATTGATGCCAGCTTTATGAAAAAAGCGATCAGAAAATAGCAGGGTTGGGGTGGTTTTACAACGGCGCTTTGGGTCAAGTCATGATGGGGTTGGAGTTGTCGTTGATTTTCCGAATTGATCTTCAAAGTCGAACCGCTTACGCGCTGGATGCTTGCCAAACGTTGGACTCGGAACAAAGAGGGTGAGAGCCGAGTGAACTACTACGCTAAACAGGTCTGTGATTTTGAGTAGTTAGATGTTTTATTTTATAAAGAGGTATCAGTATGGGAAGTATCAGCAAGCAGAATCGAGTGATTTTTATTTGGATGTCACTTTCATTTGCAATTTTAATGTTGTTGTTAGCGACGTTGCAAGGGCATAACTACTGGCAGATTAAAAATGTAGAGGGTAAATTAGATGAAATGGTGGGAAACAGAAATTTAAAGCTTCAACTTTCTACTGATATGCTATGGGTCTCCTATAATCGACGTACTTCGGTTGTTAATCAATTGCTGTCTGATGATCCCTTTGTGCGTGATGAATATCAAATGCTGTATCACAAGTGGGGTTTTGAGGTAGGTGAAGTGCGTATTGCCATACGCTCTTTGGTTCTGGATGATGTTGAAACAAAGTTGATGGAGGAGCAGGTAAACTTGGTTAAACAGATTTTAGTCAAACAGGATTATATTGTAGGTTTAACTCAAAACGATCAGTTGGAAGAAGCGCGTGAGTTTCTTGTCAGTGAATTAAGTGAGATGTATTATGAGTTTGATAAGAATGTTGAAAGCTTGAGATCGTATGAGAGAAAGATGATCGGTGTCGCAGCAGATGATGCGGCACTGGCACTCTCGAAAGCAAATTATTTTACCTTACTCTTGGCCGTAATTGTTTTTATTATTGCTTTGGTTATTATTGTTCTGACGTTTACTCATATTCGTAAACTATCTAGTAGCCTGTTGGCGCAGGCTGTTGAGTTAGAGAATGCCAATGATGGTTTGCAGCAAGCCATATTGGAATTAAAGACAGCTCAGGCACAGTTAATTCAAAATGAAAAAATGGCTGCGTTAGGGCAGTTGGTCGCTGGGGTTGCACATGAGATTAACTCGCCCTTGGGGGCAGTGAAATCCAGTGGTCGCAACATCAGTGATGCAATGGAAGGTGTGCTTTTGCAACTGCCACAGGTTTTGCAGTTGCTCTCCAATGTTGAAGAGCAGCTGTTTTTTGGCTTATTGAAGCAGCGAGTGCAAGATCGTGCCTTATTGACCACCAGAGAAGAGCGCAAGCTCATTAGAGCCTTAATGAGGCGGTTGGCTGAGGCGGGTTTGCAAGATACGCGGGATGCGGCTGAGACCTTGGTGCAGTTGGGGGTTTATGCTGAACCTGAGCCTTATTTGCCCCTATTTCAGCATAAAAATGCGCAGCTCATCTTAAATACAATTTATAATCTTTCCAGTATCGCCAGCAATACGCACAACATTAATTTGGCAGTGGAGAGGGTGACCAAGATTGTTTTTGCTCTGAAATCCTTTGCCCGTTTTGATCAGGGTGGTAAGAAGATCGAGTCCGATTTGCAAGCGGGGTTGGAAATGGTTTTGACCATTTATAATAATCAGATTAAACAAGGTGTTGAGTTACAATGTGATTATGAGCAATTAGAACCCGTGGCCTGTTATCCCGATGAGTTGGCTCAGGTTTGGACCAACTTGATTCACAATGCGTTGCAGGCGATGGATTATAAGGGGGTATTAAGGATTGCTTTGAAAAAAGTGGATGGTTTTGCAGTAGTTTCGATTGCGGATAATGGTTGTGGTATCCCTAAGGCATTGATGGGGCGTATCTATCAGCCCTTTTTCACCACTAAAGCCAGCGGAGAGGGCAGTGGTTTGGGGTTGGATATTGTGACTAAAATTATAGAAAAACACGGCGGTGAGATTCAGGTTGATTCAATTGAGGGTGAGGGAAGCGAATTTCGAGTTTACCTTCCGATGGAGAGTAACGCGTGATGGGAAAAGAAGAGAAAGGTGTTTTGCTCTGTGTGGATGATGAGCGCATGGTGTTGGATGCGTTAAAAACGCAGTTAAAAACCGCCTTTGGTAACCAATACCTGATTGAGGCGGCAGAAAGTGCGGAAGAGGGTTTGGAAATTTTGGATGAAATGCGAGATGAGGGGTGTCAGCCGTTGGTGGTGATCTCCGATTGGCTGATGCCAGGTATGAAAGGCGATGTGTTTTTGCGTGAAGCAAAAAGTCGTTTTCCTTCAGTAGTGAAAATCATGCTGTCAGGACAGGCGGATCCAGTGGCGGTGGAACAGGCTTGGGAAAATGGTGGTCTGGACAGTTTTATTATCAAACCTTGGGATATTGACGATTTGATTGGCAGCATCAATAGCGGTTTGGGAGTGAGGTAGGTGAGCAAGCGGGCCGTTCTTTGTATTGATGATGATGAAACCGTTTTGCTTACATTGCGCAGCTTGCTCAAATCGTCGTTGGAGAAAGGCCTGATTATTGAGGCTGCCGAGAGTGGCGAGGAGGCGTTGGAAATTGTCGATGAGTTAGCCGCCGAGGGCGTGGAGCTGGAAGCGGTGATCAGTGACTATATTATGCCTGGCATGAAGGGCGATGAAGTGCTAAAAAAAATTCATCAGCGTTGCCCCAAAGCGGTCACCATTATGTTGACTGGACAGAGCAATTTACAGGGCGTTACTAATGCCATTAATCAAGCAAATTTGTACCGTTTTCTTGAAAAGCCGTGGCAGAATGACGACCTATTATTGACCATTAAGAGTGCGATTCACAGTTATCAACAGGAGTTTGAGTTGGAGCAGAGCAACGCTCGATTAAAACTCCTGAATGAAAACCTTGAATCTGTGGTGAAACAACGCACCCATGAGTTAAGTAAAAAAAGTGGCCAAGTACGTCAGTTGTTAGACAGTTCGGGGCAGGGGTTTTTATCCTTTTTTAGTGACCTGAAAATTCAAGGTGAGTGTAGCTCAAGGTGTTACCAATTTTTTTCGGTAGAGGAAATGGCGGGTCAGTTTATTTATGAGCTGCTGTACTCCCGTTCCGAAGAACAACAGGCTCTATTGAAAAAAAATCTACAGCGTTTTTTCAAGTCTGAAGACCGAATGCGTCGGGAGTTGATTTTAGAGCTGTTGCCCAGAGAATATCAGTTGCAGAATTTTATTTTTTCTGCTGAATATCGACCGATGGAAAAAGATCAACTGATGCTGATTCTATCAGACATCACGCAAAAGAAACGCTTGCAAGAGAAGATCAATGCCAATCAAGAGCGGTTTAAGTTTATTGTTACGGTTTTAAAAGAGATCAATGATGTGCAGCAGATTATGCGTGAATTCCACTGTTTTTTAGAGCAGTGCTCGCTTGCTGCGGTGGATGTGGTTCAGCTGTACCGTGATGTGCATACCTTCAAAGGGCTTTTTTTACAGTTTGGGTTTCCAACTTTGCCGATGGTTTTACATCGAGTTGAAACAGAGTTGAATCAGCTTCAAGGTGATCTTGTTGCGGAACAGGTCGAAGGCTTTAGTGATCTTAAAATCGCCTTGATGCATGATCTTGCTGAAATTGAACAGGTGTTAGGACAAGGTTTCTGTCATGAAGATAGACTGATTAATATTCCTGAGTCGCGCATTATTGAATTGCAGTTAATGGTGGAAGAACTGGCACAAAGTAAAATTCTGGCAGATGAGCAGGCTTTTTTGGCTTTGTTACACAGAGTACGTACTGTGTGCCATGTGGATTTTCGCTCTTTGTTAAGCGGTTACCCAAAAGCGATGATGCAATTGGCGGCGCGTTTGAATAAGGAGATCGAGCCTTTTTCTATAGAGGGAGATTTGATTTTAATTGATGCCACGCGCTTTAATCCACTGGTTAAAACGTTGGTGCATGTGTTTCGTAATGCGATGGTGCATGGCATAGAATCTCCAGAAGAGCGGATTGAGAGAGGGAAGCTGGAAAGAGGTCAGTTAACTTGTCATGTTTTACGCAAGAAAGGTGCGTTGGTGGTTGAGATTGGCGATGATGGTCGTGGTATGGATGCAGATTTGTTACGTCAATTTGCATTGGATAAAGGTGTTTTGGATCAGCAGTCGGTAGGTGAAAGGTCAGATGCTGAAATTTTTCAGCTCATTTTTACCGATGATTTCAGTACGACCGAAGACGTAGACAGCTATTCGGGTCGTGGTGTTGGTCTTTCGGCGGTGCAAGATAAATTGGAGCGTTTGGGAGGAAGCATTCAAGTAAAGAGTAAAAAAGGGTGTGGTACGAGTTTTCAATTTACTTTGCCTATTGATCAATAGGTTGTCTTGAATCAGAGATTAAAACGAAGTGGTTTGCAGCGATTAAGGGGGTGGCATGAGTGAAGAGCGGCTTGATGCGGCGGGTTTTTTGAAGGCAATTGCTGGCCGTTTAGATGATTTTCTTAAAGATGAATTGGCTATTGAGGTGTCTCAAACTGAGTATCATTTAGGTGATCATAACCGCATTGAATTGCGCTATTTGACCTCGTTGCTGGGTGTTAAAGGCCAAGTGCAAATGTTTATCTTATTCAGTTTTGATAAGTTATTAATTCAGCATGTCTATGAAGCGTATACTGCCGAGTTGACGATCGAGGATGACGAAAAAGAGTTGATGATGGATGAGACTTCTGGAGATTTGTTAAATATTGTGATTGGCAATGTTTTGAGTACCATCTCTAAAAAAGGTAAACGTAATACTGTAACGCCACCTTTGACCTTAACGGATGCAAAAAATTTGGTTCGACATCGCAATGCAACGGTTAAGTCGGCAGATTTACTTACCGCCTCAGGGCTGGTCTCAATTTATTGTGTTTGGCCAAAATAAATTTTTAATCAATATTGATTTTATGGAGACGAAATGAATTCGTTGCGTGTTTTAGTTGTTGATGATTCACCCATTACCCTGAAAAAGTTGTGCAAAATGTTGGAGGATATTGGCCATACCATTGCGGGCACCGCTCGTACAGGCAGGGATGCTATTGATCAGTATAACGTCTTGCAGCCGGAGTTGGTGACGATGGACATTACCATGCCTGATATGGATGGTATTGAAGCCACGCAATGTATTTTACAGCACTCACCAAAAGCTCTGATCATTATGGTGACTTCTCATGGGCAAGAGCAGATGGTGATTGATGCTATTGATTCTGGAGCAAAGGGTTATGTGTTAAAACCGGTGGGTGAAGATAAATTAAGTGAAATGATCCAGAAGGTTTTTGAGCGTTATGGGTCGTCCTAGTTATTTTTTTGCAAAAAATATTCAATAATATGCTGTTTTTCTGTGGAGAAAATTATGGTTATTCCGTCGCTTGCGCCGCAGAACGAAGGGGTTTTGTTTGAAACTCTATTTGATCTGATTCCATTTGCTATTTATGCAATGGATACAACGGATTACAGTTTGGTTTATGTCAATCGATCCATGCGGGATAGAACGGGAGCTGCGCCAGGGCAAAAGTGTTATGAGGCAATTTATGGGGAGGACTCTCCCTGCTTTTTTTGTCGGATGCGAGAATTAATTGATGTGCAGGGAAAACCAAAGCAGGAGACGTTGATCTTCGAACACTTTAATCCCTTGGATGATTTGTGGTACCAGCTGCAAGAAAAAACGCTGTTTTGGCCAGATGGACGCACGGTGAAATATTCGATCGCGGTGGAGGTTTCAGCGCTTAAAGCGACCCAGAATCGTTTGGCTGAAGCACATGCGGAGCTGGCTTTAAAAAACCGTGAATTGGAGAATTTAAATAAAGAAAAAAATCAATTGTTGGGCATTGCGGCGCATGATTTACGCAACCCTATTTCAGCCATCGCTGGTTTTAGTGAGTTGTTGTTGCTGGACGGTATGGATGCCGAGGTAAAACAGATGTCATCTGAAAAAATTCAGGAGTTGAGCCACAGTACATTGGATTTGCTGAATGATATTTTGGATGTTTCGGCGATTGAATTAGGCAAGTTGGCGCTTGAGCGAGCACCTTTGGATTTTACCCAGCTCTGTGTGTCTCGTTTGGATGTGTTTAGAGCAACGATGGCTAAGCAGAAACAGATCTCATTGCAGCTGGAGGTGAAAGAAAATGCTGCGTTGTCACGGGTTAATGTGGATAAGCAGCGTATTTCACAACTGTTGGATAATTTGATCAGTAACGCGATTAAGTTTTCACCTACCGGATCATTGGTTGAGGTTTTTTTACAGTATCACGCGGTACCAAATAGCAGCGTTGAGTTGCGTATTAAGGATCATGGGCCGGGGATTTCGCTTGATGAGCAAGGCAAGCTTTTTGTGATGTTTCAAACACTGGCAGCTAAACCTACGGCTGGAGAGTCGAGTACCGGTTTGGGCTTGGCGATTGTGAAGAAGATTGTTGACGCTCATAACGGCCAGATTCGGGTCGAAAGCATTGCGGGTGAGGGCGCGACGTTTATTGTCCTGTTGCCTATTGCTTAGTTTTCTAGCAAGCCTTGATGTTGAGCATGAGAGAGGCATTCGCTGCGGGTGCTGACTCCCAGAGTTTGAAACAATGAGACAATACGGTTGCGTACTGCAGTAAGATTAATGTTCAACAAGGTTGCCATGCGTTGCTCTGGGTGTCCCTTGTAGAGTAGAGCCAGTATCTGTTGCTGTTGTTCTGCAAGAGTGGAAGACTGGCGGGCGGCTTTTTTTGATTCAAGATGATCGATTTTAATGCGCAAATAGTCCGGTAGGTAGCACTCACCTCGGGTGATTTGGCTGATGGCCTGTTTCATCTCTTCGAGGGTTGAATGTTTCGGGATAATGCCTTTGGTGCCGGCGCGCAAGGCTTCTCTCAGGAGTCTGGGGTCTTCATTGGCGGTAATCATGCCGGTTATAACATCGACATGGTGGTGTTCAAGTGCGCGTAGGAAGTCGATGCCATCCACCACCGGCATGTTCATATCAACCAGTACCAAACCGATTTTCGGATCGGCTTTAATGATTTCAAGTGCCTCTAAAGCGTCGTCGGTGTGCTCAACCTTTTTTAAGCCACAGCCATAGCGTAGCAGTTGCTGCAATGCGGTGGCGAAGAGAATATGGTCATCAATTAGTAGTGTTTTCATGCGCAGAATATAACAGCAATAGGGACGGAGACTCTAGCATAAAAGTGCCCTTTTCAATGTTATTAGCCTCCACTTGCCGCATAACCTAGGTATAATCGCCCTCTTTGGCCTTTTTTCGGATATTTTACAGTGATCTCTACAGCAAATCTTACCATGCAGTTTGGGGCTAAGCCCTTGTTTGAAAACGTCTCTTCGAAGTTTGGTGACGGCAATCGTTACGGCTTGATTGGCGCCAACGGATGTGGCAAATCCACCTTTATGAAGATCCTCGGCGGCGATCTGGAGTCAACGGCGGGCAGCGTCAGTATGGATACGGATGAACGCTTGGGTAAGTTGGGGCAGGATCAGTTTGCCTTTGAAAAGAGCACGGTGGTGGATACGGTGATCATGGGTCATGCTGAGCTGTGGAAGGTCAAAGCCGAGCGTGATGCGATTTACGCCAACCCCGATATGACCGAAGAAGATGGGATGCGGGTGGCGGATCTGGAGGTGGAATTTGCTGAAATGGACGGTTACTCTGCCGAAGCCCGTGCCGGTGAGTTGTTGCTGGGTTTGGGCATTCCGTCTGAGCAGCATTTCGGCCTGATGAGCGCAGTGGCTCCCGGTTGGAAACTGCGGGTGTTGTTGGCGCAGGCGCTGTTTTCTGATCCCGATATTTTGTTGCTCGATGAGCCGACCAACCATCTGGACATCAACACCATTCGCTGGTTGGAGGGGGTGATTAACGACCGCTCCAGTACCATGATCATCATCTCTCATGATCGCCATTTTCTGAACTCGGTTTGTACTCACATGGCGGATTTGGATTACGGTGCGTTGCAGGTTTATCCAGGTAACTATGATGAGTACATGGCCGCAGCGACTCAAGCGCGTGAGCGTCTGTTGTCGGATAACGCCAAGAAAAAAGTTCAAATTGCCCAGTTGCAATCCTTTGTGTCGCGTTTCTCGGCGAATGCGTCTAAGGCGCGGCAGGCCACCTCTCGTGCCAAGCAGATGGAAAAGATTAAATTGACTGAGGTCAAACCGTCCAGCCGCCAAAACCCCTTTATCCGTTTTGAGCAGGAGAAAAAACTGCATCGTCTGGCGTTGCAGATGGAAGGCGTAAGCCAAGGTTATGACGGCGAAGCGCCGTTGTTTAAAGATCTGAACTTGATGGTCGAAGCAGGTGAACGCATTGCGGTCATTGGCCCCAATGGCATCGGTAAAACCACTTTGGTCAAAACCTTGGCGGGTCAGATGGCGCAGCAGTCAGGCAAGATCAAATGGGCTGAAGCGGCGGACATCGGTTATTTTGCCCAAGACCACGCTGATGATTTTGCTGACGATGTGAATTTGTATGACTGGATGTTGCAGTGGCGACAAGAGGGCGACGACGAGCAGGTGTTGCGCGGGGCTTTGGGGCGCATGTTGTTTTCGGCGGAAGACATTAAAAAATCCGTCAAGGTGGTTTCTGGTGGTGAGCAGGGGCGGTTGTTATTTGGTAAGCTCTCTATGTTGAAAAGCAATGTCCTCATTATGGATGAACCCACCAACCACTTGGATATGGAGTCCATTGAGTCGCTTAATTACGCGCTGGAAAATTACGAAGGCACCTTGATTTTTGTCAGTCATGATCGTGAATTTGTCTCCTCTTTGGCAACACGAGTAATTGAGATGACGGCAGAGGGTGTGGTGGATTATCAGGGCAGTTACGAGGAGTATTTGCGCAGTCAAGGTTTAGCTGGTTAGATCGCATTGAATGTTTGGGTTTTTCTTCCAAGGAGGGAAGACAGGGTGTGAGTCTGTGGTAACGGATTGTATTTTGAGTTTAGGGAGTCACCGTTGTGCCGATTGATGAGCCTGTGCGGAAAGAGCCGTTATTGCGTTGGATTTGGCGCTCTTACCTGCGAGCTTCTTTAATTCCATTGTTGTTGGTGGAGGTCGGTTTGGTGGTGGTTTACTTGCTCAGCGCCAGCTTTTCACGAGATGAAAATGTGGCGGCCTTGCAGCAGTTGGCAGACGAAGAGCTGCAATTGTTGGCCGTTCGAGAGTCAAAATCAATTCGTAATCAGTTGCAGCCTATCGAGGCTAACAGCGCCCTTTTAGCAGAAGCGACTTTAACTGCTCTCTCAAATCCCCTGCTGGAAAATGAATTTTCTCAAGAGCTGAAGAAGCATTATCGTTATGCGGATAACGGCATCTATTATCTGGATAAAAATCTTGGTGGGGCGACGCTCTATTACAGTGGCTTTCACCCCATTGGTGAGGTGGAGCGGGATAAGGCTCTGCGCAGTGCGCGGTTGGATGGTTTATTGAGTTCGATACAGAGGCATTCGCCTCTGGTTGAACAGGTTTATTTTACTACCTTTGATTCGATGGCGCGTATTTATCCTTTTTTTGATGTGCTGTCTCAGTTCCCACCCAAATTAGAAGTGCCCTCGCTTAATTTTTATTACGAAGCCGATGCCAAACACAACCCAGAACGCAAGATTGTCTGGACGGATCTCTATCTTGATCCGGCGGGGTTGGGTTGGATGGTGTCTAATTTGGCTCCGGTCTATCGCGGTGATTTTTTAGAGGGCGTGGTGGGGCAAGATATTACGGTGGTTAAAATTGCCAAAGAGGTCTTGGATCTGGAGGTGCCTTGGCGGGGGTATGCGCTGCTGTTGGATCGTCAAGGGGGGGTAATCAGTATGCCAGAGCGGGGTAAGGAGCTGTGGTTTGTTGATGAGCAAAACCGTGCTCAAGGGGAGCTTAACCTTTACCGGCAGCGTAATTTGCCAGAATCATTGAGCGCGGTAAAAAAACAAGCTGCTGGGTTTGAGATGTTAACCCTGCACAATGACGTTCATCTGATGAGTTGGGCGACGGTGCCAGGGGTTGATTGGAAGTTATTGTTGTTAACGGAGCAGAAAAATATTTATGCCTCGGCGGATCATCTGCGTGATGAATTGATGGCGGTGGTTTGGTGGATGTTGTTGGCTCTGTTTCTGTTTTATCTGTTCTTTTTTGCTTTGTTGTACCAACGCGCTGAACGTATGAGTCGTTTTATTGCAACGCCATTGAGAAAAATTCACCTTTTGATTCAACAAATTGGACGCGGAAATTATCAGCAGTCGGTGCCTGATTTACCGGTGCAAGAGTTGTCTGAGACGGCGGAGCTGTTGGTGTTGATGGGGGCGCGTTTGCACGATAACGAGGTGATGTTGAAGGATAATCAGCAGAAGTTACGACAGGCGAAATGGGAAGCAGAGCGAGCCAGCCGGAATAAGTCTAACTTTTTGGCGGCCAGCAGCCATGAAATCCGAACACCGATGAACGGAGTGATGGGGATGGGCGAGCTTCTGCTGGCAACCCCGTTGGATCATGAGCAGCGTGATTACGTCTCAAGCATTCAAAAATCAGCGGATCATCTGTTGAAGGTGATCAATGATATTTTGGATCACTCGAAAATCGAGGCAGGTGAGTTACGCCTTGAATCCTTGGATTTTGAGCTATCCCAACTGCTTTCGGGTGTGCAGATGAAGATGGGGGTCTTGGCAGCACAAAAAGGCCTGCGTTTGCGTCAGTCGATCAGTGTTGAGTTGCCTAAATTTTTGCGCGGTGATGCAGGACGCTTGACTCAATTACTGCTGAATTTGATCGGCAACGCGGTTAAGTTCAGTCAGCAGGGTGAGGTGTTATTGCGGGTTACGGTGGTGGCTTGGCAGGCGCAATCGGTTTTGGTGCGTTTTGAGGTTCAAGACCGTGGGCCGGGTCTTGATGCGACTCAGGTTGAAACTATTTTTGAGCCTTATGTGCAGGCGGAGCAGGCTTCAGTTTGTACCCAAGGCAGCGGTTTAGGGCTTTCCATTTGTCGTGATTTGGTTTCTTTAATGAAAGGCGATATTGGCGTTGAGAGTCAGTTGTCCAAGGGCAGTTGTTTTTGGTTTGAGTTGCCGTTCTTGTTGACCGACGGTCACACCTTGGATTTTCATGAGACGGGTGAAATGAGCGCCCACAGTTTTGAAGCGGTGAGTGTGGATGCTCGGGTGTTGTTGGTCGAAGACGATGAGGTGAACCGTAAAGTGGCCAGCAAAATGCTGAAAACCTTGGGTTGTCAGGTGGTGTGGGCCGGTGACGGTGAGGCGGCGGTGGCACAGTTTCAACAGGCTGAATTTGATCTGGTCTTTATGGACATGCAGTTGCCAAAACTGGATGGCTGTGAAGCGACTCAGCAAATTCGTGCTGCGGAAGGCGTAAACCATCATGTGCCGATCATTGCTTTGACTGCTAATGCGATGAAAGAAGATCAAGATCGCTGTTTTCAGGCGGGTATGGATGGCCATGTGAGCAAGCCGTTTTTGTACGGTAAGGTGCGTGATACGTTGTTGCATTTTTTGCCAAAAAGCCGCTTAAAACCCTGATTTTATCTGTTTTTCCCAGTGGCGTTCGCCTCTGGTCTCTGTTGTTCTCTAAGTTGCCGCGTTTTAAAGCCAATATCCGCTTGCTGTGGGATGCTTGGACTAAGCTTAAGGTCGATTCTGGCCAGTGCCATTGGCTGACTTCATTGTGACGGAGGGATAATGAACGTGTTAAAAAAAATAGGGCTGGTGCTGCTGTTTGTGGCACCGCTGGCTTTGGCTTTACAGTTGACCTTGAATTACATCGAAGAGAATAAGTTAGAAGGTCGAGCGGTGTCAGAGTTGTTGAAAAAAGAGATGGAATTTCGAACTCAACAAAAAAAACAGGCGGCCAATAAACCGCTGGTGGAGTGTACGGATTCGTTAGCATTGAAAGCGGGCTTGAAACCAAAGGGGTTATTGCCTACTGGTCTGAAAGCCATCTGGGCAGTGAATGACGGTGAGCGTCTCGCTTCAACCTTGAGTGACGAGGTATCAAGGCAGGACGGTGTGGTCTGGAATGGCTGTTATGTGGATTTGGTTGCGGTGCGGGATGAGGTGGTGGCCTTTCAGCTGGTGTTGGAGGCCGGTGGTGCGGGGCAGCACGATTTACACGTTTCTATGAGTGAATTGAGTCATCAAGATGGGCATAAAATTAACAATGATTTTTACCTGCCTGGAGGGGATGAAGCAGACATAAGCAACAGCGTTGGGCGGCGCATTGAGGTCTTCCGTGAGGAATTTTTGCGCGTGAAGGAGTCATCAAGAGGCCTCTATTTTGATGAGCAGCGCCAACATATTTTGCCAATGGGCAATTGGGCGGATATTTTAACCCCCGTTTCCGTAGCGGATGCCTTTAAACCGTTAGACCTTGCGGCGGGTCGAATTCAACCCTATTGGGTGGATATTTATGTGCCACGAGGCACACCGGCAGGCAGTTATTACGGTTGGCTGTCGGTGGTGACGCCCAGTTCAGGTGAGCGTTATCAAGTTCCGGTGCGACTGTATGTGGCTGAGTTGGAGTTGCCGCGCCAATTTTCGTTGCAAACCTTGGCTTATTTGGCTGATTCCCGTCAGATTCGTCGTCGTCATGGAGTGGAGTCAGGTACGCCTGAATACGCTCAATTGCTCAAACGCTATCAGCAGATGTTGCATCGGCATCGTTTGGACTTGGTGGTGGACAAGCCGGTTCGGCGGGCAGATCAAGCGGTGGCCGATATGCTCAGTGGCACAATTTTCAGAGCCGATCAGGGTTACGAAGGGCCAGGAGAAGGGGTCGGCACAAAAATGCTGTTTACTCAGCTTAATACGACGAGCAAAGCGACGCTGCAAGGGGATATAAAATCTTGGCAGGGCTGGTTTAAGCGCAATAAATTACCTTGGTCGGCGGCGGTCTATTCGATTATGGACGAACCCAGCGAAGAGGATTATCCAACCGTCATCGCTCATGCGGCATGGGCGCATGAAGTGCGACCACGGATTAAAACGTTTTTGACTGAAAAAATTAACAACGCCTTATTGAGGCGCAAAAAACCAGAATACATTGATGTTTGGTCAATGCCTGCGGCCTTAAGTGGTTACGATCAGCAATCCATTCTGGATCGACAAAAAGCGGGGGCGGAAGTCGGTGTGTATAACGGTTACGCTCCCGCTACAGGCACGGCACTGATTGATGATTACGCTGTGGCGATGCGAACGTGGGGTTGGGCGGCGCATAAGTTTGGCCTGGACTCGTGGTATTTCTGGGACATCGCCTACTGGCATCAGAAACGCGCCAACCGTGCGACGGATCTCTGGAATGATCCTTTGACTTACAGCAGTGGTCTGTTTGGTGGTTCTGCTGAAAACGTCGGTAACGGAGATGGCAGCTTGCTTTATCCGGGTGAGGATAAATTGTTCCCTGCCAGTGACCGTAGTTTTGCCGGACCGGTGGCCTCCATTCGGTTAAAGAACTGGCGGCGCGGAGTGCAGGATTATGAGTTGCTGAAAATGGCGACGGCGAAGGGATACGGTACGCAGGTCAATCAGCTGGTGCAGAAAATGATACCCAAAGCATTGTTTGAAAGCGAAGAGGGTGAAGCGGTCAGTTGGTCGCAGCAAGGTGTCTTGTGGGAGCGGGCGCGGCGTGAGTTGATTCGCCTGATGTTGGCTAAAAAACCCTGAAGTTTGACCTTCGTCATGCTTTAGGGTTGTTGATTGACTCAACGTGGTTGCAATCGAGAATCATTCCTATTAACATTTGGCACATATTGTCATTGACAGGAATTATTATGCAGCCTCAAACGTTAGCCACCGTTGCAGAGCGTACTTTAAGTCGGATCACCGGTTACCAAACGGAACGGGGTTTGAAACAGCGTCTGATTGCTCTGGGTCTCTTTCCTGGAGCCGAAGTCACCACGTTGCAACGACGGGGTGGTGGTTTGGTGGTGGCGCGTGGTTCTGATCGCATCGCCCTCGGTGGTGCCATTGCGGCGCAAATTTTGGTTGAATCTCTGGCATGAACGGTTTCACTGTTGCCGTTACCGGCAACCCCAACTGCGGTAAATCCACTCTTTTTAATGCGCTGACCGGAGCCAACCAACACGTTGGTAATTTCCCTGGGGTCACGGTTGAAAGTAAACAAGGCAGCTTTGAAGTCGATCAGACCCACATTGAATTGGTGGATCTTCCCGGCCTTTATTCTCTTGACAGTGGTGGGAACTCCACCGATGTCACGGTTTCACGCAATTATCTTATGGCGGGCAACGCCGACCTGATTCTCAATGTTTTAGATGCTTCCAATCTGGAGCGCCACCTCTATCTGACCACCCAACTGCTGGAATTGGGGTTGCCGATGGTG
>JAUZRS010000093.1 GCA_030950195.1 Gammaproteobacteria bacterium
GGTTCTCCGCATTGGGGGTTTTCAGATCGGCTTGGACGCTACTGTTGGCTTTAGACATCATATATTCCTAACGAATAAGGTACGGGTTCAGAAAAGCTTATTTAACCAAGCTCAACCACTCGGGATACTGCTCACGACGACCGTGAACCTGATCAAAATACATCGTCTGCAATTTTTCTGTAATCGGACCACGACCACCGTTACCAATCGTACGATTGTCCACTTCCCGAATCGGCGTCACTTCCGCAGCAGTACCGGTAAAAAACGCTTCATCGGCAATGTAAACCTCGTCACGGGTAATGCGTTTTTCAATGATCGGCACATTAATTTCTTTAGCCAGATACATGATGGTATTGCGAGTAATACCATCCAGCGCCGAGGTCAAATCAGGCGTGTAAATGGTGCCGTCACGGATAATAAAGATGTTTTCGCCGCTGCCTTCCGCCACATAACCTTCGTTATCCAACAGCATCGCTTCGTCGTAGCCGTCGTTCATCGCCTCGCGCAGCGCCATCATCGAATTCATATAATTGCCATTCGCTTTGGCTTTGCACATGGTGATGTTGACGTGGTGACGGGTATAAGAAGAGGTCTTGATGCGAATGCCACGTTCCATATTATCCGCACCCAGATATGAACCCCACTCCCACGCAGCGATCATGCAGTGCACATTGAGGTTGTCTGCACGCAGTCCCATGCCTTCGGAACCGTAAAAACACATCGGGCGTAAATACGCGGAGGAGAGATTGTTTTCCCGCACCACCATTTTCTGCGCTTCGCTGATGGTTTGTGTATCAAAAGGCATCGGCATTTGCAAAATTTTCGCCGAATTGAAGAGGCGCTTGGTGTGCTCTTCGAGACGGAAAATCGCCGCACCGTCATCGGTTTGGTAGGCTCGGACACCCTCAAAGACACCCATGCCGTAATGCAGCGTATGGGTTAAAACGTGGACTTTCGCCTCACGCCACGGCACCAATTCACCATCCAACCAAATCCAACCATCGCGGTCCGCCATCGACATGCGTACATCACCTTTAAAATTTAAGCCAAAAACAGGAGCGCGTATTGGATCATAAATTTGTCCTCAACACACCACCCTAGAGCCAATTAAGCACAAAAAACCACCTTAACTGCCTTCGATTTTCTGCTCTGGTGCGGGATTATCAAAACGCGCCTGATCCAACCCCCCTTCGCTCTTGGCAATCAAGCAAGCGGCTGTCGCATCACCAGTGACATTGACCGCCGTGCGCATCATGTCCAACAAACGATCCACCCCGATAATCAAAGCAATGCCCTCAATCGGCAGTCCCACCTGACCCAGCACCATTGCCAACATAATCAACCCCACACCCGGCACCCCAGCGGTACCAATGGAAGCCAACGTTGCCGTCACCACCACCATCAGATATTCCGACATGCCCAGATCCACTCCGTAGACATTGGCGATAAAGACCGTTGCCACCCCTTGCATGATCGCCGTACCGTCCATATTGATGGTCGCCCCCAGAGGCACAGTGAACGAGGCCACCGAGTTTTTCACCCCCAACTGATGTTCGACGGTTTTCAAAGTCACGGGAATGGTCGCACTGCTACTGGCGGTGCTAAAAGCAAACAACTGAGTAGCACGCATTTTGGCAAAAAAACGCAATGGATTCAGACCTCCTACCAACCTCAACATAAAACTAAAGGTACCCACGGCGTGCAGCACCAGCGCCAACACCACCATTAAAAAGTACTGCGCCAACGGCAAAATAATGTCCATCCCCTGCGTGGCAAAGGTTTTGGCAATCAAGCAGAAGACCCCGATGGGAGCCAGTTTCATGACGATGTCCACCATCTTCATAATCACCACATCAAGGTCTTTAAACAGGTTCAAAACGTGTTTGCCGCGCTCACCAGAGAGAGTGATGGCAATGCCAAACAGCAGTGCAAAAACAATGATCTGCAACATGTTGCCCTCGGCCAGCGCCGCAAAGGGGTTGCTCGGCACCATGTCGATGATCACCTGACTCAAAGAGGGCGCTTCCTTAGCAGCAAAGGTCGCGTCACTGCTCTTCTCAAAGCCTTCTCCCACACCACTGGAGACCGCCAAGGTCAAGGCAATGGTGACGGCAATGGCGGTGGTCAAAAGATAAAACAGCAACGCTTTGCCACCGATACGCCCCAAGGCTGAAAGATCACCCAAGTTGGTCACCCCCCCCACCAAGGAGACAAACACCAGCGGCACCACCATCATTTTTAACGCCGAAACAAAAATCGCCCCCATAACGCTCAGCAAACCACCCACCAACCAACTGTTGACTAAGCTCTCCTCACCAGAAGGGGAAAATTGATTCAGAGCGATGCCCAAAAAGGCACCGACGATCATAGCAATCATGATCTGTTTGGTTAAACTGCTGTTTGAGGCTTGTGACATCGAAATTTCTCACAAAATTAAAGAGGGATAAACAAGGCGTTTAAAGCGCGTCAGTCTGGCCAACCACCCCAAGCCTGTCAACCTAAAGAAAATTGGTGCAAAACGTGCATTACTAGCTTCATTATTGATCAATAATTGACATACGCTTAAGGAAAATAATGATGAAGCATCACAACACCACTCTGATCTGGGCCAGCCGTGGCACCTTCCTACTTCTGACCCTCGTTACGATCAAATTTATCAGCAGCATCATCAGCAGCCTAATTTAACCTCAACAGGCCACTGAGCAACTCCAAACTAATGCCTTCGTTTTCAGCCAGCGGGTGAACGTCCACCCCCAGCCTGCGCAAATCCTGCTCGTTATCCAGATCAGGGTGAGATCCAGCGGCTCCCTGAAAACGATTCAACACCACCCCAGCCAAAACCAAACCACGGCGTTCAATCGCCTCCAATGACAACAACACCTGATTAATGCAGCCCAACCGATCCTCCGCCACCAGCAACACAGGCAACGCCATCGCTTGCGCTAAATCTGCATTCAACACACCGTCTAACAGCGGTGAATAAAACCCACCCGCGCCTTCCAGTAACAAAAAATCATCTGCGGCAACGTCCCGCAAACACACCTCTTTCAACTCTCCCAAGCTCAAGGAAAGCTGATTTAAATACGCCGCACGCGCTGGAGAGACCAGCGCCTCAAAACAATACGGAGTGATCACCTCCAGTGGCTCACCTCCCTCAACGGCCTGCCAATACGCAGTGCCATCAGCAGGTAACAAACCATCAATTGTGGCAAGACAACCGGACTCCAACGGTTTTCGTGGCCGAACCGGCTCCCCCAGTTGATACAATGTCTGCGCAATCTGCACCCCCAGATAGGTTTTCCCAACCCCTGTATCGGTACCGGTAATAAACAGACCTTTCATCGCCTAAGCCATCAACCGTCGTACCACTTCGGCGTATTTCTCCGTAGTCTGCTGCACCACCTCTGTGGGCAGTTCAGGGCCGGGAGCTTCTTTGTTCCAATCCAGACCCTCTAAATAATCACGCAAAAATTGTTTGTCAAAACTCGGCGGGCTGATCCCCACTTGGTACTGATTTGCTGGCCAAAAACGCGATGAATCAGGGGTCAAGACCTCATCAATAAGTACCAAGTTATCCTCATCGTCCAAGCCGAATTCAAATTTAGTGTCCGCGATAATAATGCCCCGCTCAGCGGCGTACGTTGCCGCCATACGATAGAGCTTCAAGCTCACCTCTCGCACCTCAGCTGCTCGTTCAGCCCCCAGCAACGCCACTGTATGTGCAAAATCAACGTTCTGATCGTGCCCACCCACCGCCGCTTTGGTGGACGGGGTATAAATAGATTCGGGAAGTTGGTCAGATAATTGCAACCCCTCAGGCAGTTTCAAGCCACAAACGGCACCGTTGCGCTGATAATCTTTCCAACCGGAACCGATTAGGTAGCCGCGCACAATCGCTTCAATCGGCAAAGCCCGTAAGCGTTTGACAATAATAGCCCGCCCCTCCGCCTGAGCACGCTCAGCAGGATCAGGCAGCAACGATTCCAGATCCAGCTCCAAGAGCTGGTTCGGAATCAAATCAGCACTGCGTTGAAACCAAAAATTTGAGATCTGCGTCAATAACACGCCTTTGCCAGCAACGGGCGTCGGCATAATGACATCAAACGCCGAGATTCGGTCGGTGGTGATGATCAACATTCGTTGAGCGTCGATCTCATAAATATCGCGGACTTTGCCGCGATGGAGAAGTGGCAAACTGGCAATTTGCGTCTCAAATACGCTGTTTAACATTGTGATCTCTTTCATCTTTATGTCATCAAAAGTGGCAACACTTTACCGAAGCTGACTGTACAACGAAAGAGGTTGGTTATTTTTTGATCAGAATTATATTTGTAATGATCGTTAGTATGCTCATAAAGCCTTAATCTATAACAACGACAATAGGAACGTGGGCAGTATACGGAGTTACATCAGGAGGATAAGAGGATGAACTACTACAACAACGAGGGAGCCAAGCTCTCCAACAGCACCAGACCCTTTTCAAATAAAATCAAAACATCAGCGGCATTGCGCTGGTTGGAGCACACCCGAATTCCCTCTCGACGTGTTGAACAACTCAATACGTCACGAGGTCCAATCGCTTTGCCACTGCAAAACGATTGGCAAGCGCTACTGAATCAACTCTACACCCTAGCCACGGTAAGTGTGATCACACGCAATCCGCACGCCACCATCGAGCAAAAAACCGACTTTCAGGCAATCCGTTTTGAGCAGCAACGCGCAACCCTACACAACAACAATCTCAATCTGCAATTCTGTTTTGGTGATTGGCAAAGCGGCTTTGCCATCAGTGAAAGCACACCGCAAGGCATCAGCCACGGCTTTCGTTTTTACGATAAAAATGGCAATGAAACCCACCAGATCAATCTTACCTCAGAGAGTAATTTTGCCGCTTACGAAGCCATTAAGATCACCTTCGCCGATCACAACGCTCCCTTAACCAGCGTTACCACCCCCATTGAACAAACACGTGTTACCGACGAACAAGATCGACACACACTCTGTCAAGATTGGCTCAAGCTGCAAACCCCTCTGGAGCTGGATCAAACCCTTCAGCAACTGGGACTGCAACGCTTGCAAGCCTTTCAATTGGCCGGAGCCGACTTTGCCTACCCAGTGGACATCGCTGAAATTGGCAGCCTCCTGCATGTGGTCAATGATGCCGATTTACACCTCTGCCTTGGGGTGCGTAACCCTGGTGCGCTACAGATTCACTGCGGCCACATTGAAGTGATTCAAGAGACCGATGAAGGCCACCTGCTGCGTAACAACCACTTTAAAATGAATCTCAACCTAAATAAGGCTCATTCCGCCTGGGTGGTACGAACCCCTCACCCCAAAGGTGAAACGATTGCTTTAGAGTTGTACGGCAACAGTGAACAGCACATTGCGCTAATTTATGCCGACCCCTCCCAACCCAAAGCTCACCATTGGCAACAACTGATGGCGCACCTCACCCCGCTGCAAAACGGCTGAATACAGCAATCAACCAGCCTTGTGCCCCACAAGGTCAAACTGACCGGCTAAAAAAACAGCCCCAAACCCCATTTATTACTGGCGTAATTTCCTTAAGTTAGCGAGAATACGCGGTTTTCCGATTAGCAGGTAAAGTGATGTCAAACCCCATCGTTGGCGTTGTTATGGGCAGTAACAGCGACTGGCCCGTTATGCAGCACGCCGTGGAACAGCTGGAAGCGTTTGGTATTCCTTATGAAGCCAAAGTAGTCTCCGCTCACCGCACCCCTGATCTTCTCTTCGATTATGCTCAGAGCGCTCGCCAACGCGGCCTCAAGTGCATCATTGCCGGAGCCGGTGGCGCGGCGCATCTGCCCGGCATGTTGGCGGCCAAAACCACCGTGCCTATTCTAGGGGTGCCGGTGAATTCTCGTTACCTCAAAGGTCAAGACTCACTGCTCTCCATTGTGCAGATGCCCAAAGGCATCCCTGTGGCCACCTTTGCCATCGGTGAAGCGGGGGCGGCCAACGCCGCTCTCTACGCCGTCAGCTTGCTGGCCAACAACGACCCTCAATTGGAAGCCGCCCTCGACGACTTCCGTGAACAGCAAAAACAGGCCGTTTTTGCGATGGAGCTGCCCCCAAAATCATGATTCTTCCAGGTGCAACACTCGGTATGCTTGGCGGTGGCCAACTGGGACGCATGTTTGTCGTTGCCGCGCGCACCATGGGTTATCACGTCATCGTGCTCGACCCCGACCCCAACAGCCCCGCTGGGCAAATTGCCGATGAACATCTGCACGCCGCCTACAGCGACGAATGGGCACTGCAACAACTGGCCAAGTCCTGCGATGCCATCACCACCGAATTTGAAAATGTGCCTTCGGCCACTCTGCGCACGCTGGAGCCGCTCTGTCCTGTGCGCCCCGCAGCTTATGCCGTAGAGCTGACCCAAGATCGAATTCGAGAAAAGACCTTTCTGCGCGACGCCGGTCTGCCGACAGCACCCTTTCACAGCATCTTAAAAGTTGAAGACATTGCCCCCGCTTTTCATGACCTAGAAGGCCCCGTGGTCTTAAAACGCGCGGCGTTTGGTTACGACGGCAAAGGACAAGCGATCTGCAACAGCCTTGAAGAGGTGAAAAATGCCTTTCTCTCAATGGGTGAAGTTGCCTGTGTATTAGAGAAAAAAATCGAATTGGCCATCGAACTGTCGGTGGTATTAGCCCGCAGTGTCAAGGGTGTCACCACACCCTACCCAATAGCTGAAAACATTCACGACCACGGCATCCTTGATGTCACCCTCGTACCCGCCCGTATTGATGAAAGGCTCCAGACACGCGCTTACGCGATGGCAGAGCAGATTTCAGCCGAATTGGAATATTGCGGTATTATGGCAGTGGAATTTTTTGTCACCCACGACGATGAAATCATGGTGAATGAAATTGCACCTCGCCCTCATAATAGCGGCCACTATACCCTCGATGCCTGCGTCAGCTCACAATTTGAACAGCAAGTACGCATGATGTGCGGATTGTCTGCTGCCGACACTCGTCTATTAAGTCCGGTGGTGATGGTCAATTTATTGGGCGAAACATGGGGAGAAAATCAACCAGAATGGCAACGTCTGTTACAACACAACAACGTCAAACTGCATCTGTACGGCAAACAAGAGGCGCGACCCGGTCGAAAAATGGGGCATTTCACCATCATAGATCAACACTTATCTGCAGCCGAAACCTTAGCAGAACAGCTTAAACAACACCTCCAGCCACCTCTTGATCCCGAGTAGCTAACTGCTGACGTTGCAAACGCAAACGCTGCTGACGCTGTACACGGCGGCGTTTAAGCCACATCGCCCAGCCACTGATCGCCATTAACAGCAGCAGCAACGCCACCACATCAATCAGATAACCGCCCAACAGGCGACCGCTGTGCAGATCCAGTAAAAAACGCTCCCATTGAATCGACTGATAACGCTCCACATTCTGCAATTGCAATTGCAACGCTTCTGGCAACAATTTCGCCTCTGGCCAAACAACCTCTTGTGGAGCCGCTTGCCAATTCAACCACTCACTATCCACCTGCCACACACGAAAACGACCTTTCAATAACAACGTGCCATCGTTTAAGGTTTGAATCCCCATCGGCACATCGGGCAAACCGGCTCCTGGTAACAATTGCTCAATCAATTTACCCTGAGCAGTCAACAACAGAAGACCCTCTTCACAGGCCAGCACCCACTCAGCATTGCTGCGCGCCACGCCGTGCAAACGACAAGAATCAGCGACTTTATTCTGATCAAGATAAACCCCATTGCCCAGAGAAGAGAACCAATGCCCTGCCACGGCATAGCCGTAAATGGGTTTGTTATAAATACCGTACCAATCTAAGACCACCTCATTTTCAACGTAATTTTTATCCAGTTCAAAGTCGTTGCTGTGAACCAGCAACCAACCACTCACCACCATAAACAACATTAAAAAGGCCGCACTCAAACCAAAATAACGGTGTACTTTAATCACTGCCACCTGCCCAATACCTTGAGTCCTCCGTGATGTTCGCCGATCTCTCATGAACCTACCTTTTTATCAAACAACAGCGCTAAGCGCGCCAATTTACTCACCGCTCGAACCGACAACGTTGCCCCAGAAATATTATCCACACTCTGATCCAAATGCTTTTCCGCACTCAAAACACGGCCTTTAAATTGATCACTGAAAAAACTGTGGCGCACTTCCCAACCACGGCTTTCACGAAACACCAACACCTGCAGACGTTCAATGCGCTGATCTTTAATCACCACCCCCGTGGTGATCGGTTTCTCTTTGCCGATCTCGTCCAAAATCCAAGCAGACCGCAGACCATTTTTCCAATAACGTACACGGGCTTTTTTATACCGATGCCCCAAGACCTCTCGCACTTCGTCAGCCAGAGCACCACTCAGCCACAACACCTGAGATTTAGGCACCTTTTTGGGCGAGAAAGTCTGTTGCAAAAAATCCTTCGGAGAGAGGTACACCTCTGCCACAACTTCGAAAGAGAACAACAGCAAAGCAATACTCGCAACCATCATTTTTTTCATCACACTTCCCACTAAAATTGGTAACCCACACCGAGATTCAGTGCCTGTAAATCACCGGCAGGCTGATTGCTCTGCTGGTAATCCATTTTCACCACCACATCCTCATGCAGCCACCAGTTGACACCCAGATCCAGCTGCTCTTTGTCAATATTTTGCACCGTCTGCCAACGATTTTGACGTACGAACATACCCCATTGAGGATTAAAGCGATACGCGGCTTCCAGATAACCGCCCTGCTGACGGTCTTTCTTTAACAACCGAGCTTGCCTGCCTTCAATATTCCAAGCGGCGTACAACGCCTTCAAACTCAAAGCCCCAGACTGCCAAACCAAATGGCTCTCATAAAGTTGCGCGGCACCCAGCGAATCACTGGCAGACTGATTTAGATCCGACTGATGTTGCAGCGCCAAAGAGAACAGCAGACCAGCAAGGCCACTGTAATTCAGCCGACCGGTGACCGCCCACGCATTGCCATTGGCTTTCGCTGAACGCTGCCGTCCTTTACGCAGGTCAACGCTGTCACTGACGTTCAAGCCGCTGTGCAGAGCAACATCGTAAGAGACTCCACTGGCAAACTGCTGCGACAACATGACACCGCTCTCCCACCATGTAGCAGGAATAATGATTTTCTCAATCGGGTTGCGCTCCACACCGTAAAACCGAGGCGGCTCATGAGTTTCATTAATAATGCCAATGGGCAACAAGAACAAGCCTAGTTTTACTTCCGTTCCTGATCTCGGTGTCAAACTGATGTAGGACTGTTCCAGCTCCAACGCCCCAGCCTGCCCCTCACCCACCATCGCATGTTCAACTTCCAGCTCAGAAAAAACCCGTATCTGTTCATTGAACTCGTGACTCATAAAGAGCACCCAACGATGAAAGTCGATCTTATTATTGCCCTTCTCATTAGATTGATAATGCAGTTCACCGTAAGCACCAAATTGAGTGGCTTGAGTAGCCTCACCGCCACCGCCCTGCTCCAGCATGTCCGCCAAAGCCTCTATCTGCTCTTCCAACTGCTCAATGCGCGCTTCGTCCACCGCCGCTGACAGCCACTGAGGAAGCACCAACAGCAACAACAGTAAAACTCGATTTCTCATTCCAAACATCCAGTAATAAAAACTCGACAAGACTCTAATGCAAATGACAATGATTTTCAATTGCATTTACATAAAAAGCGCCCATCCAAAACAACACATTGCCAAAAAGCAGCTCATTCACCGCCACTTAAATCCTTTTCAGTGCCAAAACATTCGGCAGATCCAAACACTTCTTGAATAAAAATAGTGGGAATAAAAAAACAGATCAAGCTACAACAACTCACTCTCAAACAGCGGTTGATCGGCCAATCCAAAACTGATCTGCTCTATGCTACTCGCCAGTGGCAGTAACAAATCTGCTGTATAAAAACGGGCTTTCGTATCCAGATCAGCACACCAACGTTCATCTACCGAAGCCATCACTTGCTGCTGACGTGCTGGTTTTAGAATGAAACTGCTCGTCTGATTGCTCAACACCGTTCCCGCTTTCAAAGCAATGGCAGCATTGGACAACCCCTTGAGCTCACCCTCAGCATCGTATTGCAAAACGAACTCTTCACCCACTCCCTGCAAACGGCCATTCAAATCATTGGATCGACGATGTTGATACAAAAAGACCAAAGACCTGCCCGACAACTCAGCCGGTGAAAGACGCTCACCGGCCATAACCGACTTACCCAAAAAAAGAGCCTCTTCCGCATGGTAGAGACGATAATGCTGCACCTGTAAATCATACTCATAACGCGCTAGGCACAGACTATTTTCTGCTTCCAACGCAGCATTGTTGTTTTGATCTTCGACACGATAAAAATAATCGTCATTAAAGGCAACGACAAAACGCAATTCAGCAGACTCTAAGCCAGACACTTCACGTTGATAACTGAGACCACGGCCACTCTTTTCCTGATCATCGAAAACAAAATGAAGAGCCTGCTCAAACGTATCACCCAGATTAATAAAACCCACTTCTGTTTGACCAGAGCTGTTTTCTAAACTCCATAATGAACCGCGCAGGGTGTTTATTTCATTGCCCAAATAATCGTACTGATCAGGAAACAGGGTGGAAAAATTCATTCGAAATTGACCATAAGGTCGATCCAAACTAACCGCAGATAAAACCTCCAGTTCAATTAACATCGTCGCCGACTTTTTCTCTATTCCACCCCATGTTTTTGATCCCATATTTGGAATCCAAATTTGCACTTGTTGAGAACTCTGATTGTTCAACCGGGTGGAATTCAAAATCCACAATTGTTCCACCTCCTCCTCAACTGACATTCCCTGACAGTTTTTTAGAGTAAGTAAAACCTGATAAGCCCCCTGATTAACCTTCTCCGAAAAATTCGATTGCGCTAATAAACAAAGTAAAAAATTAATCCTCTGCAAGGGCTGCATCGACACCTCATTTACTGTGGTTTCTACCTTATCAAGAGCATAATCAGAATTGCCACCGCTTAAACCGGATAAGCGTTTCGGCAAACGTTGCAGTAGCCCTTTTTTTGGCTGAATAAAATCCAAACTTCGAGGCATGGACAAACCCTGAATCGGATCTGTTTTTTCAGGAACAGTAGAATTATCTCCACCCAATAAAAATGAATTAGGATCAACAATATCGTTGTCCGCACAGCCCACAAGAGACAAAATAAAATAAAAAGCCGCACATTGCCGCATAATAATTCCCAAAAAATAGGCAGAAAAATCAAGCTAAGTCAATAATCTAACGACAACAAAACAGCGAAATTAAGACAAAAAAAATGGCCTGAGAACAGGCCACCTGATAAGGATGTAAACAGCAAACGATTAGGAAATTTGCTGGTAATAGAGGTTCTGTGGGTGTTTTGCTTCGGCAAAAAAGAACCAACGTTCCGCAATCAACCCCACATATTGCAATACAAACGCCGCCACCAAAACCACAGCAGAGTCATTCGCCTGCCCGATCAACAAAAACGCAATCGGCAAAGGGAAAACCAAGAGCAAAAACAGCGTGCGCATGTTTCTCACCACCAACTCTGATTTACCATGAAAAAATTCACGGGTATTAAAAGACCCACCCATAGAACCTTGTGATTTTTGCACCACTTTGGTGTGGCGCACACCGATGGCCGTTTGTGGGGTCGAACGGCCTCTTAACTTGGCGTTACGCAACAGAGAAGCACCACGTCCTACTGCAGCCAAAACGGTCAAAATCAACGCCCAGTTAAGATAAAACGCCAACAAATCGGGAGCGGTGTAAGCGGCAAACACCGTCGCTAACGTAAAACCCGAAGCGCTGCCCAATAAGGTAAAATTCAACACCGTAAGAGGCGAATGCCACTCCTGCAAAAACTTCAAACAAGCGTAAATCATCCCTGTGCAGACAAACAACACCAACGCCACAAAGGTCGCCACAAAACCCACCAACAGACTGGCATCAACGGGAATAGACGCACTGAGATGAAACAGAGGCTGAGTCCACTGCATGTAGTGAATCAAACCGTACAGTGCCAAGAAAAACATAAAGATGGGCAATACAATCACCTCACGAGACAACCAAGAGGTGCGCCACATGGCCATCGAACGCCACGCCCGTTCAGGGTGCCCCAGATGGAAGAACGAGGCGATCAAACCGCCAGCCATTAAAAACAGCGCCAGAAAACTACCCAAACCGTAAAAGGTTTGGTGGTCTTGCGCGGGAATAAAATCAAGCAACGAATACACTTGCCCTGTAAACAGAGCCAAAAACAACCCCTGACCGGCACCGATCAAGGTAGTCAAGAAAATCACAGAAAATGCCGGATGCATAATAAAACACCTAAATATCGTTAAAACAAAAGAGCAAAACTACCAACTGGTGGTCTCATCCAACGTTTGTTTGTCACTGGGAAGGTCAGACAATAAACCCTCTTTTTTCAGTGGGTTATCTGCTCGAATCAACTCATCCTGATGGATGTTCATCGTCGTCTTACGACGCGGCAGATAATGATTGGCTGGATGGGTGCTCCACTCGGGCATCAACTGATAACCGGCCCGTTCCCGAATCGCAATAGAAACATCGGATTCAGGATCATGCACATCACCAAACAAACGCGCACTGGTGGGACACGACATCACACAGGCAGGCAGACGCTCCTCTTCCGGTTTATTCAAATCGTAAATTCGATCCACACACAAGGTGCATTTTTTCATCACCTTCTGCTCTTCATCAAATTCACGCGCCCCGTAAGGACAAGCCCAAGAGCAATATTTACAGCCAATGCACTTGTCGTAATCCACCAGCACAATGCCGTCTTCTTTGCGTTTGTAACTCGCCCCCGTAGGGCAAACCGGCACACAAGGTGGATCTTCGCAATGCAGACAGCTTTTCGGAAAATGGATCGTCTCCGTATTTGGAAAAGTACCTGCTTCGTAGGTCTGCACACGATTAAAAAAGGTGCCCGTAGGGTCTTTATCATAAGCGCTCTGATCCGTCATCGGACCGGCGGCACCCGCCGTATTCCACTCTTTGCAACTGGTGACACAAGCATGACAGCCCACACACACATTTAAATCAATTACTAACGCCAATTGAGCCATTTTATTCTCTTCCTTTGCTAGCGTTTACCAAAACCAAACACACGCGCCACCACATTAGAGACTTTGGTGGGCATACCCGGCACGGCTTTCACCGGCTTAAACTGCGGGTAACTCTGTTTTGGTTCATCTGCTCCCGCCTTATAAATTTTCACCCGCACGTCGTACCACGCCGCTTGGCCGGTAATCGGATCGGAGTTAGAGAGGTGCGTCCCCGCTTCACAGGCAGGCAGCTCTTCGGAGATCAAGTGATTGAGCAAAAAGCCTTTTTGCGACTCATTCGCTTTCGGCGACAACCCCCAAGAACCAGACGCTTTACCAATGGCGTTCCATGTCCAGACCGTTCCCGGCTCAACCGCTTCCGAATAACGGCACATGCAGCGCACTTTGCCGTGTGCCGATTCCGCCCACATCCAATCACCGTCACCGATCTGCTGCGCTTGCGCGGTACGCGGATTGACAAACATGTAATTATGGGTGTGGATCTGACGCAACCACGCATTTTGCGAATCCCACGAGTGGTACATCGCCATTGGACGCTGAGTCAGCGCATTCAAGGGGTAACTCTGTGTATCCACCAACTGCGATTCCAGCGGTTCATGATAAAAGGGCAAGGGATCAAAATAGGTCTCAACCCGTTTACGCAGCCGCTCGGGAGGCACACGCCCACCCGGATTTTTACCTTGTGCGGCGAGACGGAATTTCTGCAACACCTCAGAATAAATGTGGATGTTGATCGGCTCTTCGTATTTGGTCAGACCGTGGGCGTGCGCCCAGTTGAGATAACCTTTGTTCCAGTTACGCATATATTGGAACGACTTCGGCAACTTGTGATGATAAACGCAGTTGTTTTTCTCGTACATCTCCCATTGACGGGGATTGGGTTCACCGCGCATAAACTTCTCGCCACCCTTGCCCCGCCAGCCAGAAAGAAACCCAATACCTGAATCAGGCTCGGTCTCAAAGTTGATAATGAAATCAGGGTAATCACGGTACTTACGCCCGCCGTCCTTGTTCACAAAGGCAGGCAGACCCAGACGAGTACCCATCTCCACCAGCACATCTTGAAACGGCTTGCAGTCGCCTTTTGGTGGCACCACTGGAATACGCACCGAATCCGCTGGCCCATCAAATTCAGAAATGGGGCGATCCAACATCGACATGGCATCGTGCCGTTCCAGATAAGTGGTGTCAGGCAGCACCAGATCCGCAAAGGCTACAGTCTCAGAAAAATAAGCGTCCGCCACAATCAAGAAGGGGATTTTATACTCGCCGTTCTCATCTTTATCCGCCAACATCATCCGCGCATCTTCGGTGTTCATCGAAGAGTTCCAGGCCATATTGGCCATAAACAGCAGCATGGTGTCAATTTTATAGGGATCGCCGCGCCACGCATTGGTAATCGCGTTGTGCATCAAGCCGTGAACTGACAATGGGTACTCCCAAGAAAAGGCTTTATCGAGACGCACAGGCTCGCCTTTATCATCCACAAACAGATCATCGGGATCCGCAGGCCAACCCAACGGCATACCATCAAGAGGCGTATTCGGCTGCACCGCTTCCGGCCCTTTGGGCGGTTTGGCACACGGGGGAATGGGGCGTGGGAACGGCGCTTTATGGCGGAACCCACCGGGACGATCAATGGTGCCCAACAGAGTCATCAAGATGCTCAAAGCACGAATGGACTGAAAACCATTTGAGTGCGCCGCCAAGCCACGCATGGCATGAAACGCCACCGGATTACCGGTCACCGTGTCGTGCTCTTTGCCCCAGGTATCGGTCCACTGAATCGGCAACTCAATCTTCTGATCTCGCGCCGTCACACCCATTTCATACGCCAGACGGCGAATGGTCTCAGCAGGAATGCCCGTGATGCCTGCTGCCCACTCAGGAGTGTACTCTTCCAGACGCTCTTTTAGCAGTTGGAAAGAGGGTTTAACGTCGGTGCCGTCTTCCAACTGAAACCCACCCAGCAGACGCGGATCCGCATCAGGCGTACGCGTAAAGACCGCTTTGTCCTCTTTGCCAGACCACCACAACTTATTTTGTGGCTCGAAACAGCCCTCTTCCTCCGGCACCTCACGACGCACAAACATGCCATTTTCAGAACTTTTTTCATTCAAGTTCACCAGTTCAGGCGCATTGGTGTAGTCAATCAAAAACTCACGATCATAAAGCCCATTCTTAATCAACTCATGGTTCAGCGCCATAATCAAAGCACCATCAGTACCTGGCTTGATCGGCACCCACTCATCAGCGATGGCTGAATAACCGGTACGAATGGGATTAATGGAGATAAAACGCCCCCCATCGCGTTTGAACTTAGACAGTGCTATTTTCATCGGGTTGGAGTGATGATCCTCGGCGGTACCGATCATGATAAAGAGCTTGGCACGCTCCAGATCCGGCCCACCAAACTCCCAAAAGGAACCACCGATGGTGTAGATCATGCCAGCGGCCATATTGACTGAGCAAAACCCCCCGTGAGCGGCGTAGTTGGGTGTGCCAAACTGTTTCGCAAACATGCCGGTCAACGCCTGCATCTGATCACGCCCCGTGAATAGAGCAAACTTTTTTGGGTCTTCTGCGCGAATTTTACTTAAACGTTCTTCCATAATTTGAAAGGCACGATCCCAGCTGATCTCATCAAATTTCGCTTCGCCACGCACAGAGTTGGCGCGGCGCAACAGCGGCTTGGTCAAACGCCCAGGAGAGTTCTGCTTCATGATTCCCGAAGCGCCCTTGGCGCAGAGCACGCCTTTGTTCAAGGGGTGATCGGGGTTACCTTCAATGTAGCGCACCTTACCATCGCGCAACGTTACTTTAATTCCACAGCGACAGGCACACATGTAACAGGTGGTTTTTTTCACCTCATCCCCGCCTTGCTGCTCAATATTTACTGTTGTATCCATTAACTGATCCCATCTCAACACACGGTTTTTCTAAAAGTAACCATATTTTGGCTTTTTAGAATATAATAATCAAAGAATTTTACCTTATTCTAATATAGAAAAAACTAATAATAGTTAAAATAAACTTATACAGGAATAAAGCACCTGAAAAACATCGCCTTAACAGCGTTTATTTTTCAGGTTTAAGCCTATAATCAAAACTATGAATCAACTTATCGACCCATTTAAACGCCCCATCGAATACGTTCGCCTCTCGGTGACTGATCGCTGCGACCTACGCTGCTTTTACTGTATGCCCGAAGATCACCACCAGTTCCAGGAACCTGCCGAGTGGTTAAGCTTCGATGAAATACAACGGGTTATCGGCGCATTTACCCGCTTAGGCGTGAGTCGAATTCGCATCACCGGTGGAGAGCCGCTGGTGCGGCGTAACGTCGATCAACTGGTAGAAAAGCTCGCTGTGTTACCCGGTTTAGACGACCTCTCCATGAGCACCAACGCCGTCAGCCTAAGCCGATTTGCCCAGCCGCTCTACGCAGCCGGTGTGCGCCGCCTTAACGTCAGCCTCGACACCCTGCAAGCCGAACGTTTTAAAACCATCACCAAAGGCAAACTGGATAAGGTCATTAAGGGTTTGATGGCCGCCAAAGAGGCGGGCTTTTCGCCGATCAAAATCAACATGGTGGTGATGAAAGGCATCAACGACGACGAAGTAGAAGACATGGTCGAGTTTTGCCTCAAACACGACTTCACCCTGCGTTTTATCGAAACCATGCCCATGGGCAGCAGCGGTCTGGAAGCCACGGATCACTACCAAGATCTGCAAGAGATCAAACACCGCCTGCAACAGCATTACGACCTGATCCCCAGTTTTATGCCAGGCGGCGGTCCAGCGCGTTATTTCAATATCGCCGGTAGCAAGGCCAACATCGGTTTTATCACCCCCATCTCGCAGCACTTCTGCGACACCTGCAACCGCGTGCGTCTCTCAGCCGACGGCACGCTCTACATGTGCCTTGGCCAAGAACACAACTTCCCACTGCGCCCACTGCTGCGTGCAGGCATCAGTGATCACGAGCTGGAAAACGCCATTCGAGCGGCCATTGATCTCAAACCAGAAAAACACGAATTCAATGAAAAACCCGAACAAGTGGTGCGTTTTATGTCGTTTACGGGCGGTTAACAAGATAATCATCTGAATAATCAAATCTAGGAGTAGATAAAATATGCACAGTGATACTCAAAGACACGGCCTTTCAATTGGTATAGAGAGGTCTGGCAGCGATTTTTTTCTTTCACTCAAGGCTATTGGAACATTAACCCATCACGACTATGAAACCATAACCCCCATGATTGATTCCGCACTAGAAGCCGTAAAACAACCGAAAGTCAAAGTCTTGATTGATGGTACAGAGATGGAAGGTTGGGATTTAAGAGCAGCATGGGATGATTTTAAACTGGGGCTAAAACACGGTAATCAATTTACTAAAATTGCCATTTATGGCAATAAAGATTGGCAAGAAATCACCGCAAAAGTGGGGGCTTGGTTTATCTCTGGAGAAGTAAAATACTTCACCTCCGCAGAATCTGCCCTAAATTGGCTAAAATAACCCCTTTCAATATACATCTCAATTTGACGGAACAACTCTGTCAAATTGAAATTTGAGCGCATCAATATGCCGACACAAATACCTCAAAAATTTCACCACAACAATGAAACACATAAAGAAACGTTATTAAAATTCATTGCTCTACTCGCTATTTTAATCGTGTATTTTCTTTATATGAGTTGGAAATACGATGCTTCCACTGGATTAGCTGTAACCCTACTAACCTGGAGTTTTTTCGTTCTCTGCACCCCTATCGCGGATGGTGGATTTATATTGGCCTTTCCAATACGTCTTCTATTTGGCATAAAAATGTCCATAACCCAAACCATCCTATGGTTTGTCGCTATCGGAATTAACCTCATTATGATTTTTTACTCGCCAGCCTCCTATGATCTCTCTTTTCTCACTAACCTGCTTAAAACGATTATCACCGAACCGTATCCCTATTGGAGTATTTTAATCTTAAGCGCCTTAGGTACGTTTCTATCCATTATTTTTGGTGATGAAATGATGGATGTCACCCAACACCGGCATAGAAAGCAGCATCATAAATATGGCTCCCGTTATCGCACACTGCTAACCTTAGGCTTCACTCTGCTCATCGTCGTATCCTACTATCATCTACTTAGTAATTTACACATTACAATAGTAGAATAATCAACTCAAACAAACTTAGCTTGCCCATCATCACCCTCAGGATCGGCTTAACATGCACCTTCACATCCTCGGAATCTGCGGTACCTTTATGGGCGGCATCGCCCTGCTGGCGCGTGAAATGGGGCATCGTGTCACCGGCTCCGATGCCAACGTCTACCCGCCCATGAGCACCCAACTGGAAGCAGCAGGCATCACCCTGATGGAGGGCTACGCTGCCGAACACCTCGACCCCGAACCCGATCTGATTGTGGTCGGCAATGCGATGTCGCGGGGCAATCCTGCTGTGGAACAGATGCTCAATCGCAATTTCAACTACTGCTCCGGCCCACAGTGGCTGTCGGAACATCTGCTGCACGATCGCTGGGTGTTGGCCGTTGCCGGTACCCACGGCAAAACCACCACCAGCAGCATGATCGCTTGGATTTTAGAGTACGCGGGAATCAACCCCGGCTACTTGATCGGCGGCATTCCAGCCAATTTTGGCCACTCTGCGCGCCTTGGCGAATCGCCCTTTTTTGTTGTGGAAGCGGATGAATACGACACCGCCTTTTTTGATAAACGCTCCAAGTTTGTCCACTACCGCCCGCGCACCGTGGTGCTGAACAACTTAGAATTTGATCATGCGGACATCTTCGATGATCTAGAAGCGATCAAACGCCAATTCCACCATCTGGTGCGGATTGTGCCCAGCCAAGGTCTGCTGCTGGTGAATCAAGACGAAGCCAATTTAACAGACGTGTTAGCCCGTGGCTGCTGGACACCACAGGAGCATTTCTCCAGCCGAGATTCAGCTGACTGGTCGGTCAAACGCTGTTTTGACAACGGCGCTGATTTTGAGCTGAGTGATCCCGACAACAAAACCCACCGGCTCAACTGGGATCTGCTTGGCGAACACAATCGCGCCAACGCGCTGGCGGCCATCGCCGCTGCTCGTCACGCAGGCATTCCCGTTGCTCAAGCGGTGGAGGCTCTGTCTCAATTCAAAGGCATCAAACGGCGACTGGAGAAGATCGGCACGGTCAACAACATCACTCTCTACGATGATTTTGCCCACCACCCCACCGCCATCGAAACCACCTTGGCCGGTCTGCGTGCTGCTCACCCCAAAGCCCGTTTGGTCGCCATTTTGGAGCCGCGTTCCAACACCATGCGTCTGGGCATACATAAAGAGACCTTAGCCAATTCGCTGCAAGAAGCCGATGTTATTCACCTCTACCAGCCCAAAGGATTGGAGTGGTCTATGCAAGACGTTATTGAACCCTTAGGGAAACGCGCTCATCTGAATGAAGAGATCGAACCGCTCATCACCGAGCTGTACCACACCCTGCAGGCAGGAGATCAGGTGGTGATTATGAGCAACGGTGCCTTTGGTGGCCTACACCTCAAACTGCTGCATGCTCTACAAAACCGAGATAAGAATTAAGTCACAACTTAAACACCTACTATCGAATTTCAGCCGCTACACTTACTCTAAAGAATACAAGATAAGTACGTTGTCGGGAGGAATTCGCAATGAAAAATAATAAAACAAGCCATCCACAGCACTGCTTTTGCCAAATTTCAGCCGAAGAGCTCTGGCCGTGGATCGAGAAACGCTACCAACACGGCATCAGCACCATCGAGTTGCTCAACTCCACCGATGATCCCCACCAACAGGAGCTGATCAGCATCGTGGCGTTATTGGATGTGGATGACGACACGCTTCTGCAAGCGATGAAAAACGTGCCACTTTCGGAGCAGCATATTTTAGCCTGCCGAGAGAGTGTTAAAGCGCTGATGTTGGGGTCACACTCCGACTACGAACGCGAGCTTGAGGAAAGCTAGCTGTTCAGATCCTTTAACAGCCCGCCGCCCCTTTTTGATCGGTGAAGGCTACCCCCACCAATATTGGCGCGACCGTTGTTCTGTAGATAGATCGGAAACGATCCCCTATCCGATAATACATATACAAAAATTTTAATGTTGTGCTAGATTAACCGTTAAATACTAACGGTATGAGAAAGGCGAGTCAATGAATGCAGAAGACAATGTGATCAAGCTTAACTTAACCGAAAGAAAGGCATTAGAGATTGTTCGGGATATTGCCGAGCATAATACCGCAAGAGTTGCTACGACAAACCATGCAAAGCAACGGATGAGGGAGCGAGGCATTACCAGATTGGATATTTTGCGATGTTTAATGCATGGAAAAATCATTGAGGGGCCTTATAGGTCAGCAAGAGGTAACTGGGAATTTAAAATGTGCTCTCTTGAATCCGGTGAACGAGTTCAAGTTGTTGCCGCCCTAGAGAATGACGGTAACGGCAATTTAGTTATTATAATTACGACATTTTGAGGAAAAGACTGTGTACAAATATACCGAGTGCGGATTAAGAAATATTCAGCTAAGGAATGGCTACGAGATTTACCATACTGAACATGGCGAAAGTGTTGGTATTCACGATGTGTACGGTTTACATAAAATAATTGGCCTTCACATTGTTAATAACAAACCCAACATTACTGGCACCGAAATTCGTTTTTTACGCAAAGAACTTGGGCTTTCACAAGTAGAATTCGCCCAAATTTTGGGAGTCTCAGAACCATCTGTACGTAATTGGGAGAAGAGTCGTGGGAAATTCACAAAACCAGCCGAAAGATTATTGCGCCTTCTGTATCGAGAGCATGTCAGCGAAAATGGTATTGTCCGCGAGCTAATTGATCGCGTGTCTAAAATTAACCGTGATAATTACCAAAAAGTTCTTGAGCTAGAAGAAACTGACAGTGGGTGGGGGCAAGTAGCTTAGGCAGATTCAAACCCAAAGTACAACACTCTACAATCCACTGTCTTTCAATATTACCGCGTTAAATAGCACCTAATCCCGACAACAAATCAAACGATCATCAATCGCCTTATACAACTCAGGGCTGGCCGCTGCCAGCACAGAAGTGGTCTCTAGCCCAACAGGCTTACCCGCCAGATCCGTAAACACCCCACCCGCTTCTTGAATAATGATGCTGGCCGGAGCGATGTCGAGAATATTCACATCGGATTCCAAAACAACATCAATGCTACCCGCAGCGAGCAGATGATAATGGTAATAATCCCCATACCCTCGGGTGCGATTCACCTCACCGATGATTTTCGCCATCTGTTTCCAAGCGTTTTCATTCCGCGCCAAGGTCTCAATGTTGCCCATCGACAAAATCGACTTTGCCAAACTCACTTCACCGCTGACCCGAATGGGCTCATCGTTCATAAAGGCACCCTTGCCCTTTTCAGCGTAAGCCAGCTCCTCGTAAATGGGCGAGTTAGAGACCCCCAAAATGATCTCATCGCCCTGCATCAAGGCAATCTGCGTGGAAAAAAGCGGGTACTGACGAACAAAACTTTTCGTGCCGTCGATGGGATCAATCAACCAAGTGAACTCCGCATCGGGGTTGTCTTTGCCGGTCTCTTCACCAAAGGTGCCGTGCTCAGGAAAGGCTCCCAAAAGCACCTCTTTGATGACCTTCTCCGTCTCCACATCCGCCACCGTCACCGGACTTTGATCTTCTTTCAGTTGGGTATTGAGTTTATCGCCACGGTAGTAGTGACGAATCACCTCTTGAGCCGCCTCAGCCGCTTCGATGGCCTTGCTCAGATACGCACTTTTCATCACCACTCTCCTCGATGCTCATACAAAAAAAGGGAGCTATTTTAACAGTTCCAACACAACGCGAAGGATTCATTTCAATATCAAACTGCTGCTACAATCCCAACCACACTTTTTACGAGGAGAGCCGTTATGTTAGATCCCGTGGTGATTATTGGCATCGGTGAAATGGGCGGCGTTTTTGCACGCAGTTTTTTGCGCAGCGGTCATCCGATCTACCCTGTTGGTCGGCACGAAGATATGCAGAGCCTCTCCGAACAGATCAAGCCCGTTTTGGTGCTGCTCGCCGTTGGCGAAGCGGATCTGCAAGACACCTTAAAACAGCTGCCCGCAGTCTGGAAAGATCGCCTTGCTCTGCTGCAAAACGAACTGCTGCCCAGAGATTGGAACCAGCATGGCATCACTAACCCCACGGTCATTTCCGTCTGGTTTGAGAAAAAACCGGCCATTGAAGCCAAAGTGATCATAGCCTCGCCTGTTTACGGTCCACATGCGCCCCTGCTGGCCAACGCCTTAGAAAACCTCAATATTGCCAGCGTGGTTTTAGGTTCAGAGGCCGAACTGCTGTTTGAGCTGGTACGCAAAAATCTCTATATTTTGCTCAGCAATTTGGCTGGCCTCAAAGTCGGCGGCAACGTGGGTGAGCTGTGGCAGAATCACGAAGGTTTTGCTCGTGACTTGATTCAGGACATCTTAGCGATTCAGGAAAAATTGGTCAGGCAACCACTGGAGAGTGAAGCTCTGATTGAAGCGATGTTGATTGCCTTCGAAGGTGACCCGCAACACAACTGCATGGGACGCAGCGCGCCTGCTCGTTTGGCGCGAGCGCGTCAACAAGCAGCGCAGTTTGCTTTAGAATTGACAACGTTGAACAGCCTCTAAGCTCGATTCTGACCGAAGTCTCCCTCTGGCAAAGAGTGCTCCCCTGCCAGACAGACCCGATTACGGCCACTCTGTTTGGCCAAATACAACGCTCGATCCGCTCGTTTCAGCAGATCATCAATGCTGTCCTCTGGCTGCACCACAGAGACACCAAAGC
>JAUZRS010000094.1 GCA_030950195.1 Gammaproteobacteria bacterium
CGTGCAGTGCGCGTTCGCGCAACGTCTGCCACGCTGGATTGATTGCTCCACCGCCTGCGCTGTAAATCTGGTGGGGGTAGGGTGCTCCCAATTGGGCTAAAAGTCGATAACCTTGCGTTTCAATGCGGCTTAAACCTTCTAAGATGGCCTGTAAAAAGTGCTGTGGATTATCGGGGCGTGGTGAGAGCTGGGGCATTAAATCCGGATCTGCAAGGGGAAAACGTTCGCCTTTAGAAGGCAGTGGGTAGTAGTGCAACCCGCTGGGTTTGCTGAGATCCATATTCTGGCTGAGGCGGATGAGTTCGTCGTCACTAAAAAACTGTTTAAGCACCCCAGCGCCGCTGTTGGACGCACCGCCTGCCAGCCAAAAATCACCTAAACGATGGCTGTAAATTCCGTGTTTGGGTGAGAAAATGGGTTGAGGGCTGATGATTTTTAGCACCGTGGTGCTGCCCAGCGAGGTGACGGCCTCGCCAATTTTGTGCGCGCCGCTGGCGATAAAGGCGGCGATGCTGTCGGTGGTGCCGCTGATGATCTGGGTGCTGGGATGCAGGCCAAACTGCTTGGTAATTTCAATTTTTGCGGTGCCAATGACGGTGCCAACGGGCGTGATCTTGGGCAGTGTCTGCAATTCAATGGGAAGCTGTTTTAACCACTCGGGCCAGCAACCGGTGATGGGGTCGTATCCCAGTTTTAGGGCGTTGTTTTCATCGCTGTAGCTGATGTTGCCGCTCAGTTTGGCGGCGATCCAGTCCGCTTGGTGCAGTGCTTTGAAGGCGCGGTGGGGGATTCTGCTTTGCAGCGTCAGCAGTTTGGCTAGGCTGCTGCTGGTGCCGTGGGCGGCGCTGTTTTTTGGGGCGTATTGGTGGATGAGCTGTGCGGCGGTGGCGTTTTCGCTGTGGTGGTACATCAGCGCGGGGGTGAGGGGGGTGCCATCCAGCGCACTGAGCAGCAGGGTTGAGGAGGTGCCGTCAACGGCAATGGCACGGATGCGTTGAGGATTAATCTGTTTGAAGAGGTCGTACAGCAGTTGCTGTACGGTGTGCCACCAGATTAATGGATCTTGTTCCGCTTGTTGCTCTAAGGCCGCAGGCCAAGGCTGTTTTAGAAAGCTCTGTTGTTGGCCTTGGCTGTCAATGACCGAGGCGCGACAGCCGGAAGTGCCCAGATCCAGCCCTAGATAGAGTGCTTCTGAGTGGGGCTTTAGGGGCATGGGCGGGATGCTCTCAAGATAGGAAAGCAATGATTATAGCACTCTGTGGGGGGGCTATAGGATCAGCATGACCGCCACGATCAGTGTTAATAGGGCGATGATGCCGATCAAGATGGGGGTGAGGTTTTTGTCCTGTACGCCATTATTTGCCGCTGTGTTTGTTTTGGCGGGGTTGTTGAGCGCGGTTTTAAAGGTTTCAATCTCTTTGAAGCGTCTCATGCCTTGCGGTTGCAGCGCCTTGTCAATGGCATCGCAAAAGTGTTGGTTTAGATCGCTGCGCATGTTTTGTAACGGAACGGCGATTTCTCTGGGTGGTGAGCCGGTGGCCATTTCATAAGCAATGGCCGCTAGAGAGTATTGATCGCTCTGCTGGGTGGTCGTTGCGGCGTTGAGTCTCTGTTCGGGAGCCTTATAAAAAAGGGCTTTTTTGCTTGAACTGCTGGAGTTGATGCTGGCAAAACCGGACAGCTTGCTGTTGTTATGTACATCCAGCCAGATGTTTTTCGGGCTGATGTCACCGTGACTGCCCTGCTGGTGGACGTAACTGAGTGCATCACAGAGGGGATTTATAATCTCAATCACTTCATTTTCTTGAAAGGGGCTGTTTTGCTTTTGGCGTTGTGCGATCAGTTTGCGCAGGCTTTTGCCTTGCGATACTTCCATGCTGACGTAGGTTAAATTCTGTTCGTGCTGAGCATCATAGATGTGCACTATATTTTCATGTTGCAGTTCACTGGCGCGTTGAGCACTGTGAAAAAAGCTGACTTTATCGCCGTCACTGACGTTGGGGTTCAAGACTCTGATGGCAATGTTTTCTCCACGCCTGCTGTCACGAGCCAAATACAGCTGGGATACACGGTCTTGGGAGAGAAAGGCTTTAATGGTGTAACGCTGGTAAGCCAGTGTTTGCCCAACAGAGAGGGTTTTTCCAGCCGACTTTACGCTCGCTTTTTGTGTGCGTCGTTGAGGGGTGGGGGGCTGGTTTTCGGTTAGGACAAAATCGAGTTTATGCGCGCGTTTAGGGCGTTTTTTCGGCTCGGGTTTTGTGCGACCGCGTTGGCGGCGAATATTGGCCAGAGCTGCGGTAATGTCGGGTGATTCTCCGACGATGGTCTCGTCCAAATCTAGGCTGCTTTCTGCTTCTGGAGCGATTTTTCGGCTCGTTTTAGGTTGTGCTTTTCCATGGCGAATGTTGTGAAGAGCTGCTTCCAAATCTTGTGATTGTTGGCCAATAAGGGTTTCATCCAACTCTAAATCGATGTCCCCTTGTTTTGAAATCTTGTGCATAGC
>JAUZRS010000095.1 GCA_030950195.1 Gammaproteobacteria bacterium
GCATAAATCCTACAAAATTCTCAAGAATGCCAGATAGTGGTAACCGTTACTCAGACCTACGGTGAGTCCACCTATTGACCCCTTCAAGCCACTGTGAAAAAGTTAACCCGTTGTGACAACAACAGCAAAAAGGGGTCTGAAAAGAGCCTGTTACCGATCTCCGAAAAAAAGAAGATGGGTATGCGAAGATGAAATCTCTCGATAAAAAGAGACACCGAATCGAGACTTAAACAGCTGTAGATCTCCACTCACAACAACGTGATGGAGAGAGACAAAATGAAATGATCACCCAATACAATAACCAGGGTAGGAGGTTCCAAGGGCGATGAAATTTAAACTCATAACTTTACCAATTCTTGGCTTAGCAGCACTCTTTTCTATGCAGAGTGTCCAAGCTCGTTCCGTTAACATTTCACCGGAGTTGCCTTACGTGGACATTACCTATTTTGGTAAAAAAGTCCGCATCGAACGTATTCAAGACCAGAAACACAAACTCACCAACGGCTTTGCAAAAACCTCACGTAAATGTCCGCCTTTCTGTGTTCAACCGATGAAAGTCGCTCCCGGTGTCAACACCGTTGGTGAACTGGAACTGCTCGATTTTCTGCTCACCGAAGCCAAAGATGGCCGTGGCATGTTGATTGATGCTCGCACCCCACAATGGCATAAAAAGGGCACCATTCCCGGTTCCGTTAACATCCCCTTTACCATCACCAGCGCACCAGCGGACGACCCCAATCTAGGTCAAGTCTTGAAAGCACTGGGAGCGAAGAAAAAAGGCGCTGATCTTTGGGATTTCCGTAATGCCAAATCACTGCTGCTGTTCTGTAACGGCCCGTGGTGTGGTCAATCACCCCGTGCGATCAAAGGTTTGATGCGCGTTGGCTACCCACCTGAAAAGCTGCACTACTTCCGTGGTGGCATGCAGACGTGGCAACTGCTGGGACTCACCGTGGTAAAACCGGGTAAATAACCCAATTTCGACAGATGACCATCATTAAAAGGCATGCAGAGCACTTCATGCCTTTTAATACCTAAAAGTGAAAAAGAGTTATACTGACGTTCACTTAAAAACAGTGTGATTTATAAAACCCATTGGTCAAGCGTAGATTACGCTTCGACAGACCTTTTTTTACTCGGCGGAGGGAGCAACATGAAAATTTCGCTCACCGTTTATTCGGCAATCATATTCACAAGTTTGCATTCAATGCCGCTGTTAGCGGCCACCGACAACGGAGACGCACTGTCTTCGATTGAACGCGCTATTTTAAAAGCGGCCGGAACGGAAGTAGCTGAACCCGTAGAAATCAATACTGAAGCAACGGAAGCCCCGAAAGCAACTGTCGTCATCAGTAAACCAGAGCCTAAGCCTGAAATCAAAATCACCACCGCCCCCATTGTCAGCGCACCCGCTGAGTCCAGTGGCGATGTGAGTCTAGATTCCTCCTTTCTCTCCATTCAGCAAGCCATATCCAATGCGGTTGATGAAGAAGCAGGGACAAAAGAAAATACCAACAGCCTAACGGCTGAGCTGGACAAAGAGGCCACCGAAACCGAACTGATTCAAAATGCGATTCAAGGTTTCAGCGCAACCATCAACGATACTAATGATCCTTATCTACAGAGCCTGAGTTCCGAGGTGGATGATGAGGGTGACGTTGTCTCAGACAAAGGAGACGATGCCGAACCAGAAGTTGACCTTGACCTCAAAACAACAAATCGCCTTTCTGCACCGACCTTCACTCTGCCCATTTTGGTTGAAGAGACCACCTCTCAATCCACCATTACGGTCAAACCAGGAGAAAGCTTATCGGGTATTGCAGCTCGTCTTTATGGCGATGCACAAGCGTATCAACGTCTATTTGATGCCAATCGTGATATTATTTCGGACCCTAACAAAATCCAGCCTGGACAGAAATTGCGTCTACCAACCCGTTAAACGCATTGCTCCAATAGACTTCAACCAAGGGAAGGTATTTATCTTCCCTTTTTTTGTCCGCTGTTCAACGAATCTCCTCAATACTGTATTTTTTATCCAAAATCTGAGGGGTAATCAAACCATAACCTTGCTGTTGCCAGTGAGCTAACTCGGTAATCGCCGAAGGCACCACAATCACAAAATCGTAAAAATCCTTGTGAACATAGCCGTAATCCTGCGCAGCCAAACCACAAATGCGAAACTGCACCCCTAAACTGGCGTAATAACGCATACGTTCCACCACATCCTTATAGGTCGAGTAATTTTTTTCTGCCAAGGTGACGATCTCAGTACCGTGAATCACCACCTTTAACTCCATAAACTCAGGTGCGTAGTCGTAAGGTGAGTCCATTAGCGGGTTCATCAAAGAGCGTAACCAGTACAATGCACTGGCCATTTTTTTAGGATCATCGAGAAAAAAATCGAACACCACTTTAGGCTCTTGGTAAGGGGTCTCCTCGTATTTGGCTTCCGCCATAACCCCAACAGAATTCAGACAAAACAGCAGCAACAGTAACATTTTCATCGTTTCACTCCTGCTAGAGTCAAAGTATAGATCTAATCTGATAAACAGCTCGCCAATTGCGTTGTTAAACGCCGCATCAAATCAAAATAGAGTGCCTCTCCAGCGGGCAAATCAGCCCCCAAGGGATCCAACACTTCAACTTTAATCGGCAAATTAGCCACCACCGAATTCAACAGACGGGCATCGTACTGCGGTTCAAAAAAAGCACAACGAATGTCATCAGACTGAATTTTTTTACGCAACGCGCGCAGCCGCTTTGCCCCCGCTCTCTGGCTCAAATCCAACACAAGCGCCCCCGTTGCTGCCAAAGCATAACGGCGCTCAAAATATTGATAAGCGTCATGATAGACCAAGTAGGGTCGATTCTGAATCGGTGCCAAGCGCAACTTAATTTCCAAATGCAAGGCCTGTAACTGTTTCAGAACTCGTTCCGCATTGGCCTTGTAGCGCTCTTGATTACGGGGATCACGCTGACTTAACAGCACCACTAAACGCTGCACAATGCGCCCCGCATTAAGAGGATCCAACCAGAGATGGGGATCTATCTTTCCCCCACCATCCAACAACTCCGCCACACCGCCATGATTATGATCGTGATGCCAAACACCGCCGTTTCGCAGCGGCAACCGCAGAAGACTCGGCTCCTGTAACAGGCTCAAGCTCTGCACCGAAGCGGGTAACTGCCCAACCACTTTGACCAGCGAGGACTCCACTGTAGCGCCCAGCCAAAGCAGAACATCGGCTTGTTGCAATAAGCGGATGTGACTCGGCTTCAGTGAAAAATGATGCGGCGAACCCCGACCTTTAATCAATAACTGCGGCTCTGCCACCCCCCTCATTACCGCACTGGCCAGAGAATGCAGAGGCTTAATGGAAACCACCAGCCGAATAGCCTCCTCAGAACGAGCCACTTGGCTTACGGCCAAAACCACCCACAATAGACACAGCATCCACCTATTTTTTAAAATAAAGCGCATTTCCCTCACCACACCCCTCAAAAGATCAGTAAAATCAGCCCGAATGCATCAACCCAAAAGCCCAGCATGACAAACAAGCACTCAATAATTCTTAAATGCAACCAGCTCAGCCATCAGTTTCAAGGCCAAGAGGTACTCAAAAACATCAGTTTTGAACTGCACGAAGGAAAAATCCTCACCCTCATCGGCCCCAATGGCTCTGGCAAAAGCACACTGATCCGCCTCTTGCTCGGCCTGCTCAAACCGCAACAAGGCCAAATTTACCAGCGCCCCGACTTGCGCATCGGTTACATGCCACAAAAGCTGCACATCAACCCCAGTCTACCTCTCACCGTAGCACGATTTCTCACCCTTAATATGCCAGTTGACTTATCGCAGCAGCAGACTATTTTAGAACTCACTGAAATCCAAGCCGTTTTGCACAAACCGTTGCAAAAAGTCTCCGGAGGCGAGATGCAACGTCTGTTACTTGCTCGCGCCCTGCTGCGCAAACCGAACTTACTGGTACTGGATGAACCGGCGCAAGGCGTTGATATCAACGGCCAGCAAGAGCTGTATCGCATCATCGCCCAAGTACGTGACGAACAGGGTTGCAGCGTCTTTATGGTCTCCCACGATCTGCATTTAGTGATGGCCGCCAGCGATTTTGTTATCTGTCTGAACCACCATATTTGCTGCACGGGGCACCCCGAATCGGTCAGTCAGCACCCTGAATACCTGCGCCTGTTTGGCGCTCTGGACAACAGCATGGCACTCTACAACCACCACCACGACCATCAACACGATCTGCACGGTAATATCCTGCCCCCTTCAGAGCCAAATAAACATGGATGATTTTATCTACCGCGCCATCCTTGCCGGTCTGTTGGTGGCGGTGGTCGCAGGCCCAATGGGTTGTTTTGTCGTCTGGCGACGCATGGCCTATTTCGGTGAAGCCATCTCTCACTCGGCGCTGCTTGGCATCGTTTTAGGTTTTCTTATGGGCTTATCCCCCACCTTTGGCGTACTGTTGATTACCGTTGGTCTAGGGCTGTTTTTAGCCCTTTTGCAACGCTGGCAACCGCTGGCCAACGACACCCTCTTGGGTATTTTTTCCCATACCAGTCTCTCCTTGGGGCTAGTGGGGCTGGGCTTTCTTGAAAACCAACAACTGGATCTCTACGCCTTTCTGTTTGGCGATATTTTATCGGTCACCACCGAAGAGCTATGGGTTATGGCTGGGGTCAGCCTGCTAAGCCTGCTTGTGCTGGCCTATCTGTGGCAACAACTGCTGGCGGTCACACTGCACGAAGAACTGGCTCAAGTTGAAGGGGTTTCACTGTTTCGCAGCCACGTCGTCTTTGTCATGTTGATTGCGGTCCTGGTGGCCGTAGCGCTCAAAGTGGTGGGTATTTTATTGATCACTTCTCTGCTGATCATTCCCTCTGCTGCGGCACAACGGCTGGCCAACAGCCCCGAACAAATGGCCTTTGGCTCCATTGTGATTGGCGCTCTGTCGGTTTTAATCGGCATCCAAGCGTCTCTTTGGTGGGACAGCCCAACCGGTCCTTCCATTGTAGTCACCGCCAGCCTCTTTTTTCTGCTCTCTAATTTACTGCCACGACGACACTAAAACAGAACAGATAAAAAACGGTGGCCTAAGCCACCGTTTTTTAACAATCTCATCAACTGTTTTTAAGGCACAGTGGCAACAAAAGTACCGCTGTATGCATTCCCCTCACCCGCCAAAGCGTAACTGCTCAACAGGCCTTGTGCCTGCGCACCGACAAAATTAACACTGGCACTGCCACTCAAAGGCTGAGTGACTGAGGTGGCCGTCGTATAACTGCCATCCAAAACAATGCCACCCTGAGCTGCACTGCTCAATGAGGTTGACGCGACACTCTTCGCACTCAAGGTCTCAGTGGCATCCATAAAGTCAGCCGTCAGCTGGTAGTTACTCACCTGCATGGAACCAAAATCAACATCCACTGCAACAGAAGTCAACTGTCCCACATTGACACTGCTGCCATGAGCTGTCGGCAATGTCCCACCCACAATCGTGCTGTAATTGGCCGTACCACTCAACGTACGCAGCTGATCTGCGCTGGTCACTTGAGAGCCATAAATATAATGCGCACTGGAACCGTTGCTCTGCTCCACATCATCGGAGAAGGCACGCCAATCACCTTGCCAACGCCCCCAACCCATATCAACTCCCGCAATCTGCACCGAACCGGTGTCTCTTAACAGAGCATTGCCTGCTAAAAACGCAACTCGATTCTCTTGCCGCCCCAACGCTGAAACGGCATTATCCACCCGTTGACCTGAAGCAATGTCAGTACGCTGCTGCTCAACTGAAAAAGCACCGTTTGCCTCACCCGCTTGCACTCCCACACTGTTGCCAGAAAACTGACCGGAAGCGGACTCTGATGACCAAGCAGCCAACGCAACTGAACCGGCAACGGGTGCACTGCCCCGTCCACCCACCACACCCACAGAATTAAACTGTTCTTCTGGATTGGCCTGTTTACCTACGGCATTAGGCTGTTCAGAAACCGTTGTCGTGATAGTTGACAACATGCTGGCAGAAAGTTGATCCGCATCAGGATGCATGTTGCTCAAACTGGCCATAATGCCCTCAACACCCTCAGAATCATCGCCACCGCTCGCGGGTTGATCCGCATCAAACACCACTCCAGGAGGAGCTAACAAAGGCCTAGCCTGAGAGGCTGCTGTAGCAACATGAAAATATTCATCATTGTTGAACACTTTCTCCCCCGCATCGTTGCTCACCACAATGCTGCCATCCACAACACCGCCATAAAGTCCGCTTTTACCTGCGCCACAATTTGAATCACAAAGTTGTAAACCGTAGTGAGTACCCCGAATGCCGATGGTCGCCACCCGAGTTGCAACCCGATAATTGGATTTATTCAGGTGCCCCACCGCGCCAGTAATGGTACGAAATCCCCCGCGCAACAAACGAAAGAAACTCCGCTCGCGCCCGTTCTCACTGCCTTCGTAACGGTACTCCTCGATTTTAAACTCCGTTGAAGGGCGCAAAGCCAATAAAGCACCGTCTTTCATGCGCAACTGAGTGGTGCCAGCAGAACCGGTGATCAAGGTATCCCCAACATAAACTCGGCTGTTACGGCTCAATGAACGCAGCGCACCGGCATCTCGACGCGCCTGCAAAGCAGAGGTGCTCATCAACACACGACCAACCGAGTTGACCAATGGTAATTTTATTTTAGCCACCACAGGCCTCGCTTTAGCTGGCGCTACTTTCGGCAAGCTGGCAACAACGGGCTGACCTAAGGTTTCTGTAGAGACCACTTGGCGCAGCGGTTTCGTGACACGCTGCTCGGTTAAGTAAGATGGCAGAGTCAATAGCGCTCCAACCCTCAAACCACGCACCTTACCGCCAGCAAAGGCACTGGGGTTAAGGTGCAACAGATCAGCAACCAGATTCTCTTGTAAACGTTTATTACCAGGAACCAAGCGGCGTGCGATGATGCTCAGCGACTGACCACGTTTGACTTTCCAACCACCGTCAGCCGATTGATTTAAGGAAGCAGACGCTTGTTTCGCTCTTAGCAGCGGTTTATCATCCTTGAGGGTATAACGCGGCAACTTAAGGCGAGCACCTGCCGATAAACTGTCCGCTTTTCCAGAAGGAAATGCATTTTCATTCAAACGAACCAACGCCTTGCGTAAACGAGCCTGCTGTTTGCCTTTCTTTGGATAGAGTTGGCGGGCAATGGAGTACAGCGTATCACCCCGTTTTACCTGCCAATAACCCGTTGAACGGGCGTTATCCGCCAAGTTTGCTGCCGCAACC
>JAUZRS010000096.1 GCA_030950195.1 Gammaproteobacteria bacterium
AATTCATCAGCGACTACCAGAGCCAAGCCGGTCGCCCAGAGACCCGCTGGCACGACCTGACCGTCTCACACACCGCCTTCCGTGATTTAATGGACGGCCACTCCAGCGACTTCAGCGCCTTTTTGAGCGACTTAAAACAGTGGGCCGGCACCAGTGGCAAAAAAATCAAAGTGGTGGATAAAAAACAGCAGATATTCGAGTTCCCCGAGTTTTTAGAACTCGACGACAACGACATCAACCCCATCGAACTTTACGCCTACTATTTGGGGCTTTACATCAACACCCCGCGCAACGGCATTTTCATGGATTATATTTTGTCCTTTCCCGTCACCTATGAACTCGCCATCCGTGACAAAATCATCCAAAGCTTTGAGCGTGGCATCAAAAAATCACTGCCCCAATCGCTGCACCAACAGCCCGAACAGATGGCCAAACTGCGGGTCAGCAAAGGTGCCAGCGAACCCGCCGCCTACGCCGTCATCGCCCTACACGAGTACGACTTTGAGCCAGAAGAGGACGAGCGTATTTTTTATGGCGTGTTTGATTTTGGCGGTGGCACCACCGATTTTGATTTTGGCCTCTACCGCGAAGCCTGCGAAAACACAGAATCCCGTTACGACTACGCCATTGAACATTTTGGCGCAGGCGGGGATCGTTATCTGGGCGGGGAAAACCTGCTCGCACTGCTCGCCTTTGAGATCTTTAAAAACAATCAGGAAAAACTCCGCACAGCGCAGATTCAATTTACCCAGCCGCCCGAAACACCGCTCTTTTTGGGTTCAGAAGCCCTGCTAAGCCCCTCCCGCGAAGCAAAAATGAACAGCAAAAACCTAATGGAGGCGCTGCGCGGATTTTGGGAGCAAGACCCCGAAAAAGCAGACACCTATCAGAACGGCAGTTTGGAGATCAACCTGTTTAATGCCCAAGGAAACGAGCAGGCCAGTTTTGAGCTGGACATCGACGCGGAACAGATGAAAAAGACTTTATATGAGCGCATCGAACGTGGCGTGGTGAATTTCTTTGGGAACCTGCGACTGGCCTTTTCCAACCAAGCCTTTGACCTCAAAGAGATCGACTGCGTACAGCTCTTTTTGGCAGGCAACTCCAGCAAATCGCCGTGGGTCAGCGAACTGTTCGAGCAGGAAATGGCGCGAGTCATAGAAGAGATGCAACAAGAAAACCTCAAGGCCGATGACTTTTTTAAGCTCCACCCCAGCCTGAGCAGCGATGAGCTGGATCGACCCACGGGCAAAACCGGCGTGGCCTACGGTTTGATTGAGACCCGCCCAGGAGGTGACGTATTGGTGATTGATCACAACGTCAAAGAGGAGATCGCGTTTAAATATTACCTTGGCCGTTCACGCAAGAAAAAATTCAAATTGATTGTGGATCGCCACTCGCCCTACCATCAATGGATTCAATTTATTGATGCCAGTCAAACCGATTTTGAAATTTATTACAGCAGCGTTTCAGCGGTCAGCACCAATAAAATCCCCATCGGGGACAACAGCATCCAGCGTTTACGCTTGAGCATCGAGCAAGCGCACAGCAGCGCCCATGTCTATCTGCGCCCCATTTCACCCAGCGAAATTGAGGACGTGGTGGCAGAACAATGCGGCATTGAAAGCCAAGCCTACCTCAGTGACATCCAGACGGTAGCCATTTAAATGGCTTTTTTTAATAAGGAAAAAAACATGACTAAAAATGATTTTTTAACGTTTCTCGACGATCCTGAAGTACGCGCTAAAATCCGCGAGATCTGTGCCAAACCTGCCGATGCCCAACCCGCAACGGAACACGCATCACTCACACGTTCTGATCCTAACCTCGATGCCCTGAAAAAAGAGGGTCTACG
>JAUZRS010000097.1 GCA_030950195.1 Gammaproteobacteria bacterium
ATGCAGGGTTATACCTCAGCGGGATCGGGGGTCTCGGTGGTGGATGTGCGCCTCAACTGTCCAGCGGAGATTACCTTGCATCATCTGCGCTCTGCTTGACGGTTTTTGCGCCAAACAGAACGGTGTAAAGCGTAGGTGAGCAGCACGTTAAGCAGAGTGAAGGCGAGATAGATCAGCAACAGATGTCGGCCACTGAGATCAAGGGGCTGCTGTAAAACCAACAACGGCAGCAGAGTCTCAAAAAATTGGTCAAAACCGTAGAGTTGATGGTGCGCTGGCAGATCAAAACGGCGTTTGATAAAGCTGGTCAGAAGGTCGCCACACATGGTGGCACCACCAACAATAAACCCCAATAGAGCGCCGTAATCGAGCAGCAACGCCAGCAGCGTGCTGACCAGCAGCGAGGCCAACAGACCCCGCAGGGTTTTGGCGCTGCCAAACAGTGGGCGCTGATCGAACCAGAGTCGTCCGCCATCCACAGGGAATTCAAAACGCCGTCCGAGCAGCAGACGGGCGACCACCGGCGCGGCGTTGGCGGCGACAATCAAGAGCAGGGCGTTGAGCAGATCCATTTACTCACTCCTTTCGGTGGTGCGCTGTACGCGCGTTTGCTCCATTCTAACCGTTTCATTCGTTTATTTGCCAAATAATAAAGTGTCTGGATTGGATCACAGAATCCCTTTGGCGTAAGCTGCGCGGCTAAAAGTCGATACTAAATTGATGCTGTTTTAAGAGGAAGAGACGTTGAACAGTGAACGGAATTATTTTATCACCACCCCTAAAGGGCTTGAATCATTGTTGGCCGATGAGGTGCGAGAGCTGGGTGGCAGGGACGTTAAGCTGGGGCAGGCGGGAGTCAATTTCAGTGCGGATCTGAAAACCGCTTATCGAGTTTGCCTCTGGTCACGGCTTGGCAACCGCGTCTTGCTGCCGCTGGCGCAGTTCAAAGCCGCATCGCCCGAAGCACTGTACGACGGCATTCAGCAGACCGATTGGGCGGAGCACATGAGCGAGACCGGCACTTTGGCGGTGCAGTTTAACAGCAGCAACTCCGCCATTACCCACACCTTGTACGGTGCCTTGAAAGTTAAAGACGCCATCGTGGATCAGTTTCGGGATCGTTTTGATGTGCGTCCTTCGGTGGATCGAGAGCGCCCTGATATTCGCATTAATGTTTATGTGTTTCGCGACAAAGCCCGTTTGAGTTTGGACATTGCCGGAGAGAGCCTGCATCGCCGAGGTTATCGAGCATCGGGTGCCAAAGCGCCGTTGAAAGAGAACTTGGCTGCCGGTCTGCTGCGCCAAGCGGGCTGGCCGGAGACGTTTAATAAACACGCGGGTTTGATCGACCCGATGTGTGGCTCGGGCACACTGCCCATTGAAGCGGCGATGATGTCGGCGGACATTGCTCCTGGTCTGTTGCGCGATTATTTTGGTTTTAAAGGCTGGTTGCAGCACGATGAGGCTCTTTGGCAAGAACTGCGCGAGGAAGCCTTGCAGCGCCGCGAGGCCGGGATTAAAAACATTCCGCCTATTTATGGCTTTGATCGAGACGGTCGTACCCTTGCCAGTGCTCGTGAGAACGTGCAGCGCATCGGCTTGCAAGATCAGATTGTGTTTGAGCGCCGCGAATTGGATCAATCGCAGCCATTGTCGGACGTAGAACCGGGTCTGTTGATCATCAACCCGCCTTACGGTGAGCGTCTGGGCAGCGAAGAGGGGGTGGCGAAACTCTACGGTCAGCTGGGTAAGGTGCTGAAAACGGTCTTTCCGGCGTGGCAAGTGAGCCTCTTCACCGGCGCACCTGAGCTGCTGTATCGGTTGCGCCGCCCCATTCAGAGCAGTGGTGATTTTTACAACGGTGCGCTGCCGTGCAAGTTGGTGCAGTACGCGCCTTTGATGGTTGAGCCGCTGGCTCAGGCTGTTGAAGAGCAAGCTGCCGCACCGGTGGCCATCACCGAGGGTAACTTGAGTTCTGGAGCGCAGATGTTGCTCAATCGGCTGCGTAAAAATGTGAAAAACCTCAAACGCTGGGCGAAGAAAAACGGCATCAGTTGTTTTCGTCTCTACGATGCCGATCTGCCTGAATATGCTTTGGCGATTGATCTCTATCAGAGCAAACAACTTTGGGTGCATTGCCAAGAGTACGCCCCGCCGAAAAGCGTCGATGCGCAAAAAGCGCAGCAGCGCCGTGATGAGGCGTTGCAGGTGTTGCAGTTGTTGTTTGAACTGCCTCCGCAGCAGTTGATCTTTAAAACCCGTCAGCGGCAAAAAGGCTTGGCGCAGTACGAAAAGCAGAACAACCGCGAGCAGTTTATCGAGGTTATAGAAGGGGGCTGTCGTTTCTGGGTTAACTTCCATGACTATCTGGATACGGGCTTGTTTCTGGATCACCGCTTGACCCGTGAGATGGTGCAGGGTTTGGCTAAGGGAAAAACCGTTTTGAACCTGTTTGCTTACACCGGCAGTGTGACGGTACACGCGGCGGTGGGCGGTGCGGTTGAGACCACCACGGTGGATATGTCCAATACCTATCTGGAGTGGGCGCAGCGCAATCTGGAGTTAAACGGATTTACTGAGGAGGGTGGGCATAAATGTGTGCAAGCGGATTGTGTGCAGTGGTTGATTAATCAAACCCGCGCCGCAGCGGTGCCGCAGTACGATTTGATCTTTTTGGATCCGCCGACCTTTTCTAACTCAAAACGCATGGAGCAGACCTTTGATGTGCAGCGCGATCATGTGGCACTGATCGGGCGAGCGGCGCAGTTGTTAAAACCCAATGGCACGTTGATTTTTTCCACCAACTACCGGAAGTTTAAGCTGGAGTGTGGTGTGTTGGATAATTTGCATTTTGAGGAGATCAGTCGAGCGACGATTCCGAAAGATTTCAGCCGTAATGAGCGGATTCACTACTGTTGGAAAATTCAGCTTAATCGTTTGGATTTGTAAACATTAGGCAAAAAAAACCGGTCGTGATCGTGAAGGTCATGGCCGATTTTTTTATGCTATTTGAAACGTCGGTTTAGCTGAAGGCTTGACCGGGTTTTGTGCCCAGTTTTTTCAGGATCATCGCCAATGGACAGAAACCGGTAAAAGCCGATTGCAGCAGGTTGAAACCGACAAAAGCGGTGAGGAATAACCAGTTAACGTCGTGGTAATGAGAGAGAGCTGAGCTGGCTAAAATGACGATACCGGCAAAAGCTAAAACGATGCGATCAATGGACATAATGATGTTCTCCAGAAATGATTAGTGTGTATAAGAATTTGCTTATATTAGGCTTTTTCTGTGGAGAAAAGCAAGTTTATTGTTCTTTTGAGCCTGATTGAACTGTTTTCAATGTTTAAATTGGGGTCTTAGTGCCAGACTAAGCTGACTTACTGTCTTATTGGCAGGCGCAATTTTTTAAACTCCCCTTCAATGTCGGTGGGTGTGAGTTGTTCAAAGTGCGGTTTGTCGAAGAGGGTGTAAGCACCGCTCATTTCAGCCCAAGCAAATCCAGCTGTCCAGTTTTGATGTTGATAGCTGCCTTGCAGGCGGCGTGGCAGCAGGTAAAAGCCATTGGCCAGACAAACAAAGTTATAGCTCTGTTGTTGTTGGTGCAAATTCTGAATGGCTTGCCACGCCTCTGCGGGATCATCAAAACGAAAGCAGTGGCTTGGATAAGGGGTGGCACCGCTGTTGTGTTGCCACTTGGGGCTTGTTAGGGGCAGCTCTTGTTCAGCAATAAACATCTGAAAATGCAGATGATTGACGGACGAATAAGCGCCGTAAGCGTTGTAAGCAAAACCGATCCCAGATAAGGTCTGCTCCAGTTGTTGGGTCAGTTGCCAGAGATAATCAAACTCTGCTTTTTGCAGATATTGTGGGTGATGCTGTTCGGTCTCGATGACCAATAGGCCGTGCAGATTGGCAAAGGGAAATTTGTTGTAAAACAGGTCTACCCTGCGCCCGAGCAATTCGCCTGACCAAAAAATCTCTTTTTTTAGAAAGGCTTTGTCAAAGTGAAAGCCTTGGTCGTTAAACGGGCGTTGTAGCGAATTAATGATGCTGTTGCTCAAACGTTGCGGACGCAGGGCGCGCAGAGGGTTAAATTGCAGTTGCCAGTCGTCAAGTTGTTTAAATTGAACCGCTGCAATGTTCTCTAATCCTATTTCAATCAGTTGTGAAAAGACCGCCAGATCATCGACAGCGGCACTGCTGTGATCGGCTTTTTTTAACTGTTGATAACGTTGTTGCAGCGGTTTTTCTAATGGGTTTTGCAGGCGTTGATCAAAGTGTGCATTGGCCAGCACCAGTATAAAACTGCCCAGCTCGGGATAATCAAGCAGGGTTAATAGGTTCGCGGCAAAGGCGTGGCGAAAATTTTCTGGGCTGGTGAAGGCGTTGGGCAGCATTAAAACGGACTCTGGGCGGTGGTTAAAGGCGCTGATTTTAACCATTTTGGAGTTGTTTATCTGCTGGTTTTTGCTGTATCAGGGCAGGTGAATGCCAAACTGGCCACCGTTATTGATGCCTTGGTTGCTGATGCTGATGTGGCCTTGGCGGTCGTTGAGGCGGTGCAGCTTGGCAATTTTAGTGGTGAAATAGATACCAAGGCCGGTGTTGTGGGAGCTAAAACCGCTCTCTTTTTGCGCTGGTTTATCAGGGTTAACCAGAATCTCGGTGGGGTAACCGGAGCCGTTGTCTTTGATGTAGAGGGAGAGGGTGCTGGTGTCTCGTTCTGCGTGCAGGACAATTTTATCTTTGCTGTAGCGGTAGGCGTTATTGAGCAAAGTGGAGAGCGAACCCATGATTAGATTACGGTCAAAATACCAGAGTAGGTCGTGGTCACACTGAATCTCGATGGTGATGTTTTTGCTCTGCATCAGTTGCTGATATTCGGCGGCCAGCTCTTCAAAACAGTCGAGCACCGAGTGCTGTTGGATGTCCAGCAGATACTGTTTTTGGTTGAGTTTGTAGAGGGTGAGTGATTTCACCACGTTGTTGTCGATGCGTTTGATCTCGTATTCGAGGTTTTTCAGTTGGCTCTGAGTGTCGGGGTTAATCTCTTGATTGTTGTTGCTCAGAGAGGTGATCTGATTGAGCAGAATACCGAGTGAGTGTTTGATGTCGTGGGTTGAGGTGGCCAACACTTGAGCGACATCAATATTGATCTCTGGAAAATCCATTGTTTGTTGTCCTTTTGAGGTTTAGAGAGTGTCGAGGGCGTTTTGTAAAATGGGTAATTGCGGTTCATTGGGAGCGATGGTGTTGAGTCGTGCCAGCAGTTGCTGGGTTTTTTTCATTACATCTCGGCTAACTAAGTTGTTCTTCATGCCGAGAATCATGATTCTGATGGTGTTGATGGTGATGGAACGATTAAAAGGGATCTGCTCCGAAAGGCTTAAAAAGTAGGTTTGCGCTTGTAGCAGTTTGCCGGACTCAAACAAGGCAACGCCTTCGTCATTACGCTGAGAAATGTGTTGTGAGTGTTCTAAAATAATCGGTTTTGAGGGGTGTTCCGAGAGGCTCTCCAGTAGCTGATTGATTGTTTCTAACACCTGTCGGTTGTCGTGATTGTTCTCAATTATTTTTTTTAGAACCTCTAAACCGGATGATTTTTCTTTTAAGTGATAGCAGAGTGTGGCGATGCCAAGTAGGGTTTGTTGCTCAAAATAGGTGTCGGTTTTTTTAATCATGCGGAGCATGTTATTGAGCAGTCGTTTAGCATCTAAAAAATGTTTTTCTTGCCGTTGCAGTTCCGCTTCCAGCAGCAGGGTGTTTAATAGCTGTTTGGAGTCGGTTTTGAAAATTTTTCGCGCTTCTTTCAGTAACAGCATGGCTTTGTTTTGTTGTTTTCTGCCAAAGTAGATCTCGGCGAGTTGGGTGTATTCTTGTGAGCTTCTGAAAAAAGAGTGTTTGCCGTAACGAACACATGCTTTTAAAGCTGAAATAGCACCGTCTTCATCCTGATTTTCATGACATGTTTTCGCCAGTTTCTTTTGTCGTTGAATGTTTTTCGGTGCCAGTGCGGTGGCTTTTTCCAGTGTTTGTTGAGCTTCAATGGGTTGTTCTAGAGCGAGTTGGCAGTTGGCGAGCCATTCAATTGCTTCTACATAAAAACGGTTTTCTTTAATTAAGCCAGTAAAGAGATCGTAGGCTTGTTGGTATTTTTGTTGTTGGTAGTGAATTTTAGCCAAACCAAAACGCGCCCAGCTGAGGGGACGTTCTGCCAGCGCGAGTTGATAGAGTTCACCGGCTTTTTCCAGGTCTCCCAGTTTAAGATGGATCTCTGCTTCCAGTTTATGCAGTTCTTCGTTTTTAAACGGTTCTTGTTCGATCTGTTGAGTGCAGAGTTCTAAGGCATGTGGATAATTTTTGGTTTGGATCTGTTGCTGAATGGCAGAGGTCTTGGCTTTTTTTAGTGCCAGTTTTTTCAGCCGGTGCAGCAAGACCTCTTTGGTGACCGGTTTAGCCATATAATCATCCGGTCTCTGCTCAAGGGCAGACATCACCAAGGGCAGGCTGGTTTCGGCGGTGATAATGATAAACAGGCTTTGTGCTTTGAGCAGCTGGCGTTCTCGTGCTTCTTCCAGTAGCTGTTGACCATCAAGGTCGTCACCTAGGTGGTAATCACAGAGAATGACGTCGTAATTGCGTTCTTCCATTGCCTCCAGAGCTTGTGCGCCGTTGGCAACCATATCAATGGGATGTTGGAAGGATTTGCGCAACATCTCTTTGAGCGAGGTGCGCATAAAAGCAAAGTCGTCGATGATCAGGCAGTGCATCTTTTGTAATGGATCGGACATAAGGGCTGTTTCTCGCTCTAGACAGTGTTGTTGAATTAGCAAGATTGGGGCAAGGTATTAAAAAAGTCTTTGGTATTTAAAATACGGTTCTGTTTTTGCACCGGAGCGATGGTTGATCTGTTTTGGTAAGGGGCGTAGTCTGCTGCAAATCGCCTTTAAGTCTATTTTTCTTGTTTTTGGTGCATTAAGTTGGCAATGGCATATAAATATAATTCTTCTATTGAGCAGAAAAAACTCCCCATTACGCGTTCTGTGAGTTTGTTGATGGCGGTGTTGCTGCTGTTGAGTGGTTTGTTGTTGAGCGCACTGGTCTACCAACAGCACCAAACCTTTCTAGCGCATCAGCAGGAGATGTCTCACCGAGCGTTGCAGAACAGCAGTGAACAGATTGATCTCTATTTGCAGCGGGAACGGCAGTTGGCGGCTCTGTTTGCCGAGGCGTGGCAAGACGATTTGCACCGCTGGGCTAAAGTGTCGGGTAATCAGGCGAAAAAAGCGCCTTTTTGGCCTGATTTGCAGCGCATTATGCCAGGGGTGAAAAACTTTACGTTGGCCGATAGACAGGGGCAGTTGAGTTTGTCTGATCCAGAAGGTGTGGTCGGTGCTTCGTGTCAGCGAGACATTCGTTATTACGCTCGTTATCAGATGCCCAATGAGATTTTTGTGCATCACAATCAGCAGGGCGATCATGTGGATGTGGTGACCCGTTTGCCACCACTGGCGGATTCCATAACACGTTATTTTTTTGTCAGTCTGAATTTGAGTGCATTAACGGATATTCTCAGGCGCAGTCAGCCGTTGCACCATCAGTTGTTGTTGCAACGGCGTGATAATGGCACATTAGAGCTGAATGCTGAGGGCCTTACCGATACAGTGAACTCGAATTTTTCCACCTTCTCATCTATGCCACTGGCGGTGGCAGGCACTCGTTGGCAGTTGTTGGATCGGGTGGATGATGCTTTTATTGCGCAAAATATTTGGCGTGGGGCTTGGTTGGTGGTGAGTTCTTTGCTGTTGCTGATTGTGCCGGTATTGGGATTGTTATGGTTGGTGGCTCGGGAGGAGCGGCGGCGTTTGGGGGTGGAGCAGAGTTTGGCTGACAGTCACCGCCGTCTTGAGCAGCGAGTGAGAGCGCGTACCGCTGAGTTGAGTTTTATGACCGCTCACGACCCGTTGACTCAGTTGTTGAATCGTCGGGAGTTGGAGTGGCGTTTAGGGCAGACTTTGCGCGAGGTTTACGCTAAAAAAAGTGAATGTGTACTTTGTGTTGTGGGAGTGGATCGTTTTAAGCTGATCAATGAAACTGCGGGTCACTCAGCTGGCGACCAGTTGCTCAAATTTTTAGCACAGCATTTGTCGCAGGAGCAGCATGATGGGGATACTTTGGCGCGTTTGGGTGGGGATGAGTTTGCTCTTATTTTTCAGAATTGTTCGACATCGCTGGCGATTCAGCAAGCTGAACAACTGTGTCAAGGCATTCGAGAACTGCCTTTTGCCTACCAAGGTCACATCTTTGATATCAGTGTCAGTGCGGGATTGGTGCTGATTAACGCCTATTCAAATGGTAAAACCTCACTGCTTTCTCAGGCAGACAGAGCCTGTTATATCGCCAAGCAACAGGGACGCAATCAGGTTTGTTTTTTTGATCCTGCTGATGATAAACATCGCGGTAGAAGTACCTTGATGCGCCGCAGCCAAGATCTGGCTACGGCACTGACAACAGGAAATTTGGAGTTGTATTGTCAGCCGCTGCTCTCTTTGCGAAAAGGGGGTGGGCCGCCACGTTATGAAGCGTTGGTTCGGATGCGTTCTGAGGATGGTTTGTTGATTTTGCCCGATGAATTTATTCCCGCAGCAGAGCGTTTTGGGCGCATGTCGGAGTTGGACTTTTGGGTTACAGAGAACGCGTTACAGGCCATGCAAGAGGGCAAAACACCGTTCTGTTTGGGGGTTAATTTGTCCGCTCAGACCCTTGCCAATCCGGTCAATGTAATCTTGTTTGGGGATTTGCTAAAGCGGTACGGGGAGTGTTCCCAGCGCCTCTGTTTTGAGATCACCGAAAGTGCGGCGATGAGCGATTTTTCTCAAGCGATTCGGTTTATTGAGGCGATGCGTCAACAGGGGTGTCGTTTTGCGCTTGATGACTACGGCTCCGGTGCGTGTTCGTTTTCTTATTTGCGTAATTTGCCGGTGGACATCCTGAAGCTCGACGGTGAGCTGGTGTTGGCGATGCAAGATGATGAGGTGGCGGTGGCGATGGTGCGTTCGATTGTGACGATGGCCAAGTCGATGCAGATGGTGTGTGTGGCCGAATACGTCAAGGATGCCACTTTGTTGGAGCAGGTGCGAGCCTTGGACATTGAGTACGCTCAAGGGGAGCATGTTGGTTTGGTTGTGCCTCTGTCTCAGGCTTTGGCGTTGCTAGAGGATTAAAACGCTAAATCGAGTATACTGAAGATCCCTTGATCAAGCTTAACCTTCTGATTTATGAACAATAACGACGAAAAAATTGCGGCTTGTCCCGATTTAATGGCACGCGCTGAGGCCTATCACCAGATGGCCTTGCAACGTTTGACGGCCAAACGACGCGCCGAGCTGGGTCAGTTTATGACTCCGATCCCCTTGGCACGTTACATGGCCTCTCTGTTCAGTGTGCCACTGGAGGGTGAGATTCGCCTGTTGGATGCGGGAGCGGGGGTGGGTTGTCTGTCAGCGGCCTTTGTGGAGAGCCTCTATCGTGGTGAGCAGAGTAGCACTTCGTTACAGGTGTCGGCGTATGAGCTGGATGGGGTGCTGTGCGAAACGTTGCAGGCGTTGATGGACGATGCGGCGAGCAATTGCGCCGCTTTGGAGCTGCCGTTTCAAGCCGAGGTGTTGCAGCGTGATTTTGTCTTTGATGCGGGTGAGCGCTTGGCGGGGGATTTTTTCAGTGAGGGTTTGCAGCATGAGGGCTTTACTCATGTCATTTTGAACCCGCCCTATAAAAAAATCAGCAGCCGTTCCGATTATCGTCAACTGCTCAACCGTCTCGGTCTGGAGAGCAATAATCTCTACAGTGCGTTCCTCTCGCTGGCTATTCGCCTCTTGGCTCCGGGCGGTGAATTGGTGGCGCTGGTGCCGCGCAGCTTTTGTAATGGCCCTTATTTTTTATCGTTTCGTAAGTTGTTGCTGGAGCAGATGAGCCTGCGTCAACTGCATCTGTTTGAGAGTCGAGATCAGGCTTTTGCCGATGACGATGTGCTGCAAGAGAACATCATTTTACATGCGGTTAAGGATCTCAGCCGTAGGCCGGTGCTGCTCTCTTCCAGCAGCGGACCGGAGTTGGGTGATTTGAGCCTGCGTCTGTTGCCTCATGAGCAGGTGGTGCGCACCGCTAGTGAACAGAAATTTATTCATGTAGCCAGCAGCGAGTTGGATTCTCATGTGATGGAGCGCATGGCGCGCATTGAGCATTCATTGCAGGAGTTGGGTTTGGATGTCTCTACTGGGCCGGTGGTGGAGTTTCGTCTCAAGGAGCAGTTGCAGAGTGATCCTTACGCGGATGGCTGTGTGCCGATGATTTATCCGGCACATTTTTATCAAGGGGCGGTGGTGTGGCCCTTAGCGGAGAGTCGCAAAGCACAGTCCATTGCTGGAGATGCTTTTAGTGATAAGGTGCTGCGCCCCAATGAGCATTACACGTTGGTGCGGCGGTTTTCCACCAAGGAGGAGCGGCGGCGGGTGATGGCGGTGGTGTATGACCCGAAGCAGTTTGATGCTGAGCAGGTGGGGTTTGAAAACCACATCAATATTATTTACGCCAAGCGCCAAGAGATGAATTCGACGTTGGCTAAGGGTTTGATGCTCTACCTTAACTCCACTTTGGTGGACATGTATTTCCGTCAGTTCAACGGTCACACACAAGTTAATGCGACGGATCTGCGTTTGTTGCCCTTCCCCAGTCGAGCGCGGTTGCAGGCTTTGGGGCAAAAATTGGGTGATGCGTTTCCACAACAGCAGCAGATTGATGCGTGGTTGGAGGAAGATCTACTCACTCAGGGAGCCTTGGTGAGCGGTGATCCAACTCAGGCACGCCGTCGTTTGGATGAGGCGCGGGACTGTTTGCATCAGTTGGGCATTGATTCTTGGTCGCAGGAGGTTGCGGCACTGAGCTTGCTCTCTTTGGCAAGTCTGGAGCCAGAGCGGCCTTGGAATGAGGCGCAGCTCTCTTGGTTAACGGTGCCTCAGGTGATGGCGTTTTGCCGTGATGTGTACGGTCGAGCTTATGTGCCGTGGCAGCAGAAAAGTGAACATTGGTTGGGGTTACAACGGTTGCTTTCTGCTGAGCTATTAGAGTACCGTCAGGCGGCCAGCGGTGAGCGCTGTTATCGTTTGAAGGATAATATTTTTCAATTACTAAAAGGCTATGGGCAAGCACAGTGGTTGCAGACCGTTGAGCACTATCAAGAAGCCTTAGTGGGAGTAGGAATAGAGTGAAATTGTGGTTTGTTTTTTTGTCGATGTTGTGTGTGAGTCCGCTTTTTGCCGAGGAGATTGGCAGCGTGGATACGGTCTTTAAACTGTTGGGTTCGAATCATAAAATTGTCATCGAAGCTTTTGATGACCCTAAAGTGAGTGGTATTTCTTGCCATTTAAGCCGCGCAAAAAAGGGCGGTATGAAAGCGGTCTTTGGTCTGGAAGAAGATCCGTCGAATGCGTCTATTTCATGTCGCCAGGTGGGGCCGATTGAAGTTACCGAAAAGCTTAAAAAAGGCGAAGAGGTCTTTTCAAAACGCACCTCACTGGTGTTTAAAAAATTGCATGTGGTGCGATTTTTAGATAAAAAACGTAATGTGTTTGTTTATTTGGCCTACAGCGATAAATTGATTGACGGCAGCCCGCAGAATTCCATATCTACTGTGCCAATCATGCCTTGGCGGCAGTGAGTTTACCCTACGCTTAATTTCTCAAAAGGTAAGTAGGCTAAATTAGCCAGTGCCAAAACAGTCATGCAGACAAAGGTGGTCTGCATGGCCAATACTCTGCGTTTTAAATTCTCTGTCAAAATACTGTTGGCGTGCAGCACTCGGCTGGCAAACACCAATATTCCCAAGATGTGCAGCAAGATCAGGTTGGCCTGATTCAGTTCCAGTGCGAACAATAACAGCAGCGAAATGGGCAGGTACTCAATGGCATTTGAGTGGGCGGTGGTGGCCAGTTTGAGGTCTTTTTTACCGCCATAACCGATGCTGATTTGGTGTTTGCGGCGCAGTTTGATGACGTTGAATGAGAGCCAAATGATTAAAAAGGTGGCGAGTGAAGCGTAAAGGGCGGTGGTCATGAGAGACTCCTTAAAGAGAGAGGTTGGTTATGAGGCTTTTAATACAGCCAGAATTAAAATGGCAATGAGGGATGCAAAATAAAATAGGATCTGGCGTTTAGAGGGTGGTTTTTCCTCGCCGCGCAGTTGCATGATCAAGGTAGGCAGAATGATACTCAGGGCGCTGATGGGGTAGATGGTGCTTAAGTCGCCGGTGGTGAGGTAGGCGTTGAGGGTGAAAAAAGCGATAAAATTGTAAACTCCAGAGGCGCGGCTGGGGTGATCAAATTGAAATATCGTTAAGAGGGCCGTTTTTGAATAACGTATAAACAGTAGGCTAGAGCAGATGATGAGGTTGATCAGGTTGGAGCCGATGACCATTAGAATGGGGCTGATTTGGCTGATGTTTTCAGTAAGTTGACTGCCTTCGCCTAGGTTAAAATTAAAGAGAACTTGATCGGATTTTAATAAAATAGCGGAGAGGATTTGAGTGGTGGAAGCCAAAATGGCACAGAGTAGGGCGATGAAGAGGCCTTTTTTGTGATTTTTATGTTCTCGTTTTTTTGGTTTTGCTAGAAAAAAGAGGGTGATAAAAAAAACAATGGATAAGAAAAACAGAATTATCCAGCTTATTTCTTCTTTAAAAACGGTGATGCCTGCCACGATGGTGAGAATAATGCTGATGCGGTAGATAGGAAAAAAGAGGTAGGAGGCCAACTGTTTTTGGCCAAACAGACGCAGTGAGGATAAGAGTGAGAAGAGTGCGCCAATCAGAATGAGAAGGGCGAAGCTTTGCCATGTGGTTGTGCTGATGCTTTCATAGAGGTAATCAAGACTGCTTTGCTTGTTGTTGGGGTAGTCAATGATGATGTAGGTTAATAGAGAAAAGAAGGCGATGAGCAGGGTGATAAGAGAGACTTTTGCGACAAAAACCAGCCTATTTTGATCGTTTTGTAAGTTCTTGGCTTGTTTTTGATTGATATACAGCATGAATCCATAAGAGAGAAAATGAAGTGTAATTAGAGTGATCGGCAGCAAGGGAATTAGCCTCTTATTTCTGCGTAGACATCAATGAGAGGTGCTCTTTCCATCTTGTCTTTTCTCCAAATATCCAGAATGCGTTCATTTTCCATGTCAGTTATGTCGGTGTCTTGCTGGTTGTTTTTTATGTTTAGTCTGGAAGCGGGGGTGTTCTCTTTTCTTTTAAAGGCGTAGTTCACTATTTTTTTTAATTTATCTTGATTTATATCGCTGTTTTTAGAAAAGGTAACCTCCCACCATAGGCCAGGTTTAAGGAAGCTGCCTCTGCTGGCACCTTTGCTCTTGAAGTAATTGAAACCATCGGCTTTTGCATTGATAAGGTATTTTTCTAATCTATCTATGTGTTTTTCAGCTATATAGTAGTAGCCATTTTCCAAGCGTTTTTCTAATTTATCACAGTCGTATCTTGAGGTTGTTTTGTTCTCTTTTTTACAGGTGTTAAGGTAGCTTTTTTTCAAATCTTCATGGGTGCATAGATCTTGGTGTTCGTCGGTGTTTTTACAGGGAGTGGGTGTCCAAAATGAGACCAGTTTTTTGCTGGAAAAATTGCCGTTGCCTATTTTTCCGGCTGAGAAGGTGTTGGGTGTGCCATGAAATATCATCGCTATTTTTTCTAGAAAAATAAACATAATCAGCAATAAAATGATAACAGAGTAGCCGGGGATGTGGGCGTAAAATTTAGAATCCCTTATGCCTGTGGCCGCTTTTTTATTTTTCATTTCTTTGGTTGTGTTTTGTTCCATTTTTTATCCTGTTTTCTGTTGGTTAATCTGTTCTTGTTTTTCCTACCCTTATTTCTTCGATATAGATTCTTTTCTTCCTGTGAAAATACTTCTCATACAGTTTTAATAGATTTTTTTTGGTGAAACCTGAGTTGTCAGAAACGGTTAGTCTCCAAGTCCAGCCCTTTCAAGGTGGTAAGTTATTGATTATTCATTAGGTTTTTCTCCGCGAAGTAATTTGGCGGTAGAAACATGGGGTTGATTTGGATATTTATTACGTTTAACAGGAGGTTTTTTTATACCTCGCCTCGATTTTCTAAATTTTAATAAATTTATTTTCTCAGTAAGCTTAAGAAAAACATCAACGAATTGAGTCAGACTCATATTTTTAAAAACGCCCCATTCTTCATCGGGTAACGCGATCATCATTCCATCATATGTTCGGGCAATATTCCCTGCTAAATAATAACCAGAAATCTCATCTTTTATGGTCTTTTCTCCATGCTGAACTCGCAAAGCAGCTTTCACAACAGCCAATACATTATATGCAACCAGCGCAACACAAAAACTAAACAGAGCTGCTTTCGGATACCCCAGTGTATTCACTTCTGAATGTAGGTGCGCTTCCAGCTCTTGAAACATGGTTTCTATGTTCCATCGCTTGCGATACAGCTCAGCAATACATTGGGCGTTGGCTGATGTTTTCGTCAAATTGGTTAAAATAACGATTTCCTGCTCACCATCTCGTGTTTCACGCTTTAATTTAAGTCGAATTCGACGATAAGTTCTTTTTTCACCAAGATCATCCAGCATCGTGATCGACTGTTCATACACCGTTCCGGTATCACATTTTCCTGCTTTTTTTTCTGAGCCTGACGCTTCCCATGTTAGCCCTTTGTGCTCTCTACAGACGAAATAACCGCTCTTATCTGCTATCCCCAGAAGAAAAGCACGAACACAGAAATTTCTGTCCATAATCCATACATCTGATGCTTCAACCGTGGTCAATACCTGTCCCAATAAAGCGCGTTCTTGCGCATGCCCATCTTCACAAGGAAAGACATCAATGGCCATCTCCAGCATGGGATCGTAAACAACAAGGGATTTTCCAGGAAGCGCACCTGCTTTGGTCTCTCTCAAAACTTCCAGTCGGTGCTCTGTTGCTTCAATGCAGTTGCCATCCAACATTTTGACCCGATATCCAGGTAACAAGGCTGCTCTGGCTCCGTCCAGTGCAGCAATGATCTCGGCTTTTTCTATTGCCGTTTCACGCACCAACGCTGCTGAGGTCTCGGTGCTGATGCCATTCAACTTGTTGTAAAGTGAGGTGATTGATACACCAACCTCGTCAGATTCTTCTTTATAGGCGGCATTCACAGAGGGGAAGGTCTTGAAAATGACCAAGTTCATCAAGTCAAATACGGTGGAGAAAAGCAATGTTCTTGTGTATTGCTCAACGGCTGTACGCTCAAAGATTGAATTCAGTTTTTCAGGACAAAGCACTCGTTCTAAAAGAGCTTGAACCATGACAGGAACAGGGCTTTTATCCATAAAACGCTGAAAAACTTTACTAAACATGGCTGACTCTTTATTGGATGGAATTTGGGGATATTATTCAGCAAAGACAAACGATTGGCCAGAAAATACGCCTTTTTCGATCAGTTTTCTCTATAATTAGCCACCTTGAAAGGGCTGGTCTCCAAGTCCAGCCACGTTTTAGACCTGTTGAACCCTCTCCCCAGCCGTGGTAGCGAGTGTAACCTTGTGCGCCCATGTTTTTTAATGCTTCGCCAAATTTTTTTAATGTGGTATAGGTGGTACAGTATTTTTTGTTATTAATTAGTTTTTCACATTTTTTATGTTGTTTTTCTTCGTTGTATGTTTTTTCCTTTGCTGAGGATGCCATCTTTTCTTGATGAAGTAGGCTTTCTATATCATATATTGTATTGACTCCGGGTGTCCAGAATTCATAAATAGTTGCATTGATCTCATTAGTCACCGTTCCGTCTGGGTCGTGGAGTCCAGCAGTTGTGTTAGACAAATTTGTTATTCCAGTTGAAAGGGTTCCCATCTTTAGTTCCATTGTGACAATGCCAGCCACAATAATGAAAGTGATTAAGGCTGTTTGATAGGTGGCTGGTATTCTTAGTTTTTGACTGGCAATTTCAAGATCAATTCTATTGAAATTATTGTGTTGATGGGATTCGTCATTAGGCATAAATGTTTCCCCTTGTTTTGTATTATTTTATTGATTTGTGCTGATAATGTCTGGGTGTTCTCGGATGTGACGAATGCTGGCTTTGAGATTGCCATTAAACTGGAGTGCCGCCAGCTCTTCTGCTAGTTGTCTTCCTGCATAAGAGTAGGGTAGAAAGGCTTGTTGAAAAGATATTTTATGCTCTGTTGCCCATTTAAAGCTCTCGATAATTTCCTCGATAGCATGGGGAAGTCTATGGCAGTAAAAGGGAACATGGTTCTGATTAAGAGTATCATTGCCTTTGGTAGGCTTCCATTTTCGTATGTAACGTAAGTTTTCCATTTGAAAAATCCGCTGAGGGTTATCATCAATAATCACCACGTTGTTTAGGCTCTCATCCAGTATGCGAAGATCCTTAGATGCAATCACCACTGTTTTGTTGTTCTTCGATCTGTTGGCAACCTGCTTGATTAGATGATTGTTGCTAAAAATAGCATCGACGTAGTTCGAAACTAATATTTTTTGATTGTGATGGTTTGTTATAGTCCACTCTTCCAAAATTGGCAAGAGTAGATTATCTGGTTTTGCAGTAAATAAGACAATTTTCCCACCTATTTTTTTTATACTTTTGAATGCCTCTTTCCATCCGGGTGAAAAAATCGGTTTCTCTCCTTTTTTATCATAGAAGAGGGTTTCATCAAGGTCAAAAACAACAATCAAACCATCACTCTCTGGGGTTGTTTTCCACTTTGATTCAAAGTTATTATTTTTTACAGAGATCAAAGCTGTTTGAAAGGCATCCTCTCGTTGTGAATTATGAATGCAGGCGTTATTGTAGGTTGCATCGTTGTCTTCAATGGGGGTTTGAACGCTGCATTTTTTCTTGATAAAAAGTGTGTAGATTAAGTCTCGATATTGGTTTTGCAGTTCAACTGCTTGCAATCGTGATAAATTCAGTTCATCCATTAATTTTTGAATGTTAAAGAATCTTTTTTCCCCATTGTCTGTAGCATAGGCATCCATCCAGTTGTAATAGGGCAGGGTGTAGTGTGACACTTGATTTTTAGTCGGTGTTTTGAATCCCGTGAGAAAAATAAAAAAAAATAAAGACAGTGCTGCAAGGGTTGTGTTATGAGTCAAGATGTGGTTCCATTTTTTATGGGCTTTTTAAGTTAGACGGAGATATGTCAAGATGGATGAAGAAAAATACAAGTCTTGTGAGATTTTGATTGTTTTAGTTGGATTATCCATCAGTGTATAAAATGATGTTCAACCTCTCTCCTCCAACAAGACATAATCATTAATAAACTGCAAAAACGTACCGCGCCCTAACAACCCCTGTTTCTGCACCTCTTTAGGTAAAATTCCTTTCGCTTTCTGATATTGAATCAACATCAGGCGTGCTGTTTTGGCGGCATCGTCGCTGGCTTGT
>JAUZRS010000098.1 GCA_030950195.1 Gammaproteobacteria bacterium
AAATGGAGCGGGTGAAGGGAATCGAACCCTCGTGATCAGCTTGGGAAGCTGAAGTTCTACCATTAAACTACACCCGCTTTAAGACCGAGATGGTAAATCCCAGCCGCAACAAAGACAAGCCTAAAAATCCACAAACAGCACACATTGAGTTAGAATATCCGCCTTTTGACGGCATTGAAACGATGAACATTGAACTGAACGGCAAACCCCACCGTTGTGATGCCGGTATCACTGCTGCCCAGTTAATCGAACAACTGGGCTTTGGCGGCAAACGTCTCGCAATGGAGATCAACGAAGAGATCCTGCCCCGCAGCCAACACGCCTCCCACATCCTATGTGAAAATGACCGTGTTGAAATCGTCCATGCCATCGGCGGCGGTTAAGCCCCACCCATCAACAGATAAGAGACCCCCATGACCTCAGAACAAAACACCGATCCATTGATTGTTGGCAGCCGCACCTTTCACTCTCGTTTACTTGTCGGTAGTGGCAAATACAAAGACCTAGAAGAGACCCGTCTCGCCAGCGAAGCCAGTGGCGCTGATGTGGTCACACTGGCGATTCGACGCAGCAACATCGGTCAAAATCCCGATGAAGAGAATCTGCTTGATGCGATCCCACCGGAAAAATACACCATTTTACCCAACACAGCGGGCTGTTTTACTGCCAAAGATGCGGTACGCACCTGCCGTCTGGCACGGGAGCTGTTAGACGGCCACGATCTGGTCAAATTGGAAGTCTTGGGCGATAAAAAAACCCTCTACCCCGACATCACCGCCACCTTAGAAGCCGCTGAAACGCTGGTTAAAGATAATTTTCAGGTCATGGTCTACACCAGTGACGACCCCTTAATCGCCAAACGTCTGGAAGAGATCGGCTGTGTGGCGGTGATGCCACTGGCTGCGCCCATCGGCTCCGGCTTGGGGATTCAAAACAAATACAACATCCTCAACATCATCGAAAACGCCACCGTCCCTATTATCATTGATGCCGGTGTCGGCACCGCCTCCGATGCCGCCGTGGCGATGGAGTTGGGCTGTGACGGCGTGTTAATGAACAGTGCGATTTCCGCTGCGCAAAACCCCATCCTGATGGCTTCAGCAATGAAACACGCCATCATTGCCGGACGTGAAGCGTTCCATGCCGGACGGATGCCGCGCAAACGCTACGCCTCCGCCTCCTCGCCCATCGACGGTACCTTCTTTTAAGCCATGAGTGACAGCGAGCAAAAACAACAGCCTTATCAACGCACCATTCGCAGCTTTGTGCGTCG
>JAUZRS010000099.1 GCA_030950195.1 Gammaproteobacteria bacterium
CTCTATCCGTGGTCTTACCCAGACGCTGTTAATGAGTTGGCGCGCTGGAGCCAGCGTCATTACCCTGCTTTGATCGAGATGTTGCATCAGGCTACGGGCATTGATCCGCAGTGGCAGCATTCCGGTCTGTTGGTGTTGCAGCCTGGTGAACGGGATGACGTGCAGGCGTGGAGTAAACGCTTTGATACACCGGTGGAGTGGTTATCGGCCAAGCAGGCGGCAGATATTGAACCGGCGTTGATGGCGCTGGAGGCAGAAGCAGCATGGTTGCCTCAGGTAGGACAGGTACGTAATCCCCGTCTGCTAAAGGCCTTGAGGGCGTTTTTGCAGCAGCAGGGTGTGATCTTTTTGGAGCAGCAGCCCGTTACAGGCATTGAGGTTAAAAACGCTGTCGTGCAAGGAGTGCGTACTGAGCAGGAGGTGCTGAGAGCTGACAACGTGGTGGTGGCCAGCGGGGCGTGGTCGGCGCAGTTGCTAGCACAGTTGGGGTCACCGGTTGAGGTACGCCCTGTGCGTGGGCAGATGATTTTGTTTAAAGCTGAACCGAGTGTGGTGCGACGAATTGTGTTGCAGGGGCGACGTTATTTGATTCCTCGGCGTGATGGTCGAGTGGTGGTGGGCAGCACCTTGGAAGAGGTGGGGTTTGATAAATCCACCACTGAGGCGGCATTGCAGGAACTGAAGGCCTTCGCTCTTGAGCTGATTCCAGCACTGGCAGAATATGAGGTGGAACATCATTGGTCCGGTCTGCGCCCCGCTCATGCCGAGGGCATACCCTTAATTGGTGAGTATCCAAATGTGTCGGGGCTGTTTGTGAATGCCGGTCATTTTCGTAATGGCATTGTGATGGGCTTGGCGTCTGCGGAACTGTTGGCGGGGCTGTTGACGGGGCAGGTAACTCCGGTTGATCCTGCTCCGTATCGACTGGGTTGACGTGTTGTTCAGGTTTTCTCTTTATCTTAGGTCAGTTTGCTTTATAATGCGCCTTCCTTTCGTGAGGCCGATATAGCTCAGTTGGTAGAGCAACTGATTCGTAATCAGTAGGTCGGGTGTTCGATTCACCCTATCGGCACCAATATTTTCAATGGGTTAGGCGTTATTGCTTGTTGTCGTCTTTTTCCATGTAAAGGCAATGTAGAGTACCCTCTTATTCTGCTTTATCTTGCACCGGTAGTTTTGCTTCCTGCTGGAGTGAAGTTCTAAAATCATCCCACGGTTGTGGCTGCCAGTAGTCGGGGTGATACCACCAGAAATGGTTTACCGGTGGCGGTTGATTACCATAAACCTCTACAAGAAAATCCATTGCCCACCAGATAATGCCATTAGAACTGTCGTTAACGCCTGTTTGCCTAAGCTGCCGCTGTAAGCAGCGTTTTTGCTTGATGGTTAATAGTCCATATTCTTCCAGTACATCCAACATAACCAGACCATCACGATAATATTGCCCTGTCCAGTCGATACCGGAAAGCAGGACAAAGGCTTGCCAAAAGCACACCTGTGGCCAGCGTTTTAAACGGTTATGTGGATTGGGTAACGTAACCCAGTTGCAGTAATCCCTCTCTTCATGGGGCATGGCATGTTTTCCTTGCTATTCGCTGGCCACCGGCACCACCGCTGTGAGCCGTTCAGCGTACTGGAAGCGTAACCGCTTTTTTGCCTGTCCCCGACGGTTCTAAACCTCACCATCAAGGTGGGGGTAAATTGGCAGTGGTAGCCAGTATGGTTACGCGGGAGCCTGCCACCTCACACCCACGGGGCTAACAGGCGCAGCCCCATTTAAATTAGATGCTGCTTTTAATATGTTAACCATAGTTGACTATTCAAAGAGCAAAACCCACAGTCACCTCTGGAAATATTGGTGACGTTAAGCCTGTTGGTTGACCCGTTCCTTTCAACGTCCCGATTACTACAGTGGGACTGCTGGGATGCTTTTAATTTACCTCCTTTTCTATTTTCGTATGACTATGAGTCCTATTTTTGCATTGCCTCTTCCGTGGTGATATGTGATGTCGGTTACTCTCTTTCAATTTTTTTTGCCTATGATGTCTTAATAGCAGATCAATGTGGCTTTTCAGTCTGTTTTTGCTGCCGATGCTAATCTTATTGCTCTGCTTATTGTGGTTCGCTTTAGGGCTTGGATAGGGTAGGATTCGGTTTGATTAGGTGTTTTTTTCACCCCATCTGATTGAATCTTGAACATAGGTGGTTTTTTGTGCTGAATTTTACCGTGTAGCTGCCGTATATCGCTATTCTACTCACGGTTAATACGAAGGTTGTCTGGCCTAAATGTGGTGATTATTTCTTAATGTATCGTGTCTATTTTGCGGCGCTCTAATTGTCCAGCCGTTTGTCAGAGAATCCAAGCCTTTTAGAGCGAATTTTGACCGTTATAAATAATTGGTGTGATATACACATTAATATGAAATTCAAAAAACAGGGATTTACGCTTATCGAATTACTGGTTACGGTGGTCGTAATTGGTATTTTAGCTGGTTTAGGTGTGCCTGCTTTCAACGATTTGATCAACTCGAATCGAATGGTGTCGTTTACCAATGAGCTGGTGGCCAGCCTGCAGATGGCGCGCAGTTCGGCTGTGACACGCGGCAGTCGGGTGACGCTGTGTCAAAGCAGTGATCGACAGAGTTGCACTAATACGATTCGCTGGGAAGATGGTTGGATTATTTTCCCTGATGATAATGGCAATGATGTGGTCGATGCCGGTGAAACGGTTTTGCGGGTTCATAACGGTTCTCCTGGGGGGGGCATGACGGTACGGTTTGTGCCTACAGCGGGGGCGGTAGGCAATATCTCTTTTATCAGTTCTGGTTTTTCTCAGGCACTCAGTGGAGCGATGCAGTCGGGTTTGTTTCGAATCTGTGATAGCCGTGGTCTAACCACGTTGCCTAATGGTTTAAGCGATGCGCGTGGGGTGGAACTCTCTGCTGGAGGGCGTATCCGATCTACGCGTAATCGACAGGTGATTGCTCAATGTCCTTAATTCATCAGCCGTTCTCCACTCGATTTCGATCTGTTCATGCAGGCATTGGCATGATTGAAGTATTGGCTGCCATGTTCATTCTTTCCGTTGGTTTGTTGGGGGTGGCTGGTCTGCAAGCGCAAGGCATTCGAGCGGGTCACAGTGCCACCTTGCGTTCTATGGCAGTGTTTAAAAGCCAAGAGATTGTCGAAGCGGTACGCGCCAACCAGGTGGCGTTGTTGGCTGGTGATTATAACTTGGGTACGGGGTTGGGTCAGCAAAACAACTGTGAACAGGGTGTTGCATTGGCAGTGATGTGTACCCCAGCGCAGATGGCGCAGAACGATGTTTTTATCTGGCGCACTACTTTAGGTGCTCTGTTTCCTGTTGGAGTGGAGGGAAGTCTGACAACGGCCCCCGCTTCTGTGGCCAACAGCCGTTTATTGACGGTGACCATTGCGTGGCGTGAGCGGGGTACCAATATGAATTACACCTCACAGATGCAAATTCCATAATGAGTTATCGAACCAACAACAGGCCATTAGGCTCTCCTAAGCAATTGCGAGGCGTTTCGTTGATTGAGCTGATGCTCTCTATGGCCATCGGTTTGGTGTTGTTGGTGGGGGTGATGGCGGTTTTTTTTAACAGTCGAACTGCCTATCACAGCAGTGAGTCGCAGGTGCATCTGTTGGATGACGGCCGTTATGCGTTGCATCTACTGGGGCAGGATCTGCGCATGGCGGGCAGTATTGGGCAAAACAGTTGGTTGAGCGGTGTGCAGGGGCGGGCGTTGGACAGTTCACCGAACGGTGGACCGTTGGTGCCGCTAGCTGGAGATTGCGAGCCGCTCTGGTACATCAATATGGATCGTAAGGTGGAGGCCTCTAATGATGCCAATCCTTATGGCGGCAGTTGTATCCCGGCCAGTTACCGTTTGGGCAGTGATGTTTTGGTGGTGCGTTACGCCAATGCCACGGCGGTTTCGGACGCTGATTTACAAGTGGGTATGACTTACGCCCAGAGTACGTTGGGGCGCTCGCAATTGTTTACCGCCGGTGCAGATCCAACACCGACGTTTGCACCAGATCAAAACCACCGTTTGGAAGTTCATGCCTATTATGTGGCTAATTTTACCGATGCAGTGGGGGACGGTATGCCGTCGTTGCATCGTATCTCGCTGGCTCCAGGGCCTCGTTTGACCGATCAAGTGGTAGTGCCTGGGGTGGAAGATTTTCAGGTGCAATTCGGAATTTCGACTTGCCAAACGCCGCCGTGCAGCGGTTTGGACCAGTCAGTAAATCAATATGTGAATGCTAATGCGATTAATTGGGCCGATCCACTGGCGGTGAATAATATTTTTGCGGTTAAAGTATGGGTTTTATTGCGCAGTCAAACAGAGGAGCAAAGTATTAATACTGATGCCAGCTTCAATTTAGGTGGGCGTACCTTAGCGTTTGTTGGCGTGGATAACTTCCGGCGTTTGCTGCTCTCCAGCGTGATTCAAATTCGCAATCGCGGCAATTGATACAACGGATTAATGACCATGAATCAGGCTCTGTTCCAAATGCGTTTGCCTCAGCAGCAACAGGGTGCTGCCTTGATGGTGGGTTTGGTGATGTTGTTGGTGTTAACTCTGTTGGGGGTCTCCAATATGCGTATGACCACCTTGGAGTTGAGAATGTCAGCCAATACGCAGAATCGCAATCAAGCCTTTCAAGCGGCGGCTTCGGCGATTGCTCCGGCTTTAGAGAATTTTAACTCTGCTAATATCGACCCCTTAGCGCCAGAGACATTTATAGGTGTTTTCAGTTCTGGCAGTGCCGACAGCAGTGCGGATGCGGTGGTAACGTATCAGGGACGCACCTCGGGCAGTGGTTGTCCTGGTACCAGTTTTCGTTTTGACTGTATTCATTTTGAGATCCAAGCCACGGGTCGTCATAACGGCTCTAATGCGGTTTCAAG